>CAZKVD010000006.1:0-40678 GCA_964556145.1 uncultured Bifidobacterium sp.
CAAGTACCACTCGAAGTACCACACGGGGTACTACGGCAAGAAGCGCAAGAGCTTCCTGGGCGAGATCTTCGACTTCTAGACGCCCGCTCGCTCACTCATTCCTTCGGGCGGAGCTTGCGCGCGAGGACGACGTCGAAGTAGTCGGAGTCGAGGGTGAACTTTCCGTCGCGGACGTTGTGCAATGTCCAGCCCGGGAACGAGCCGCCGGGGACGTTGCAGTTCCACTGCGACCAACCGACGGTTTCGTCGCCGGCGCAGTCGACGAGGTCGAAAGTGACGCCACCCTCGGGCATTTCGACGTCCATGCGCTTCATGTAGTTGCGAATTGCCTCGATGCCCTCGAAGCGTCCGTACACCTGGTCGGTGAAGACAGCATCATCGGTGAAGAGTTCCGCAAGTTGTCCATACTGGCGTGTGTCCTGCATTTTCCAGAAGGTGCGGATGAGGTCGTGTCCTGTCCCCTGCTGAGTCGTGCCCTTCGGCAGGGTGGCAGGCGTTGCCATGTCGGGCACGCGGTCGCGCGACAACTTTCCGTATGCGTACGAGTCGACGTAGTCGGCGACGAAGCACACCTTCAGGCCGTCACCGTCATTGCGGAGTCGGTAGATGCTCTGCCCTGGAATGCCGACTTCGCCGTCGGAACCGCGGGCATACATCGTCCACTTGGCCCAGGCAACGGTGGTGCCTGCTGAGATGTCCCACGCGTCGAAACGTGCGCCGGCTGCAGGGACGAGTTCTTCCATGTGGCCCATGAAGGTGCGGATCTGCTCTTTGCCACGCTGGGGGCCCATGAAGGGGTCGTAATAGGTGGCATCGTCGGTGAAGAGTTCGACCAATCGGGTGTAACGCTGATCGTCTTCGACTGCCCCGAACTTGGCGATGATGTCGGCTGCTTCTGCCATGAATTCCCCCTTGACTCGTCACATAAGGTAGAGGCATCACAAGGGGGAATGTGAACGTGAGCACCAACAACGTCGAGGTCAACTTTTTCGACCCGGAAACGAACAACTGCCCGTACCACGCCTACAAAACCCTGCGCGACGAGGCACCCGTGTGGCTCGACCCGCGGACTGGGATGTACGTGATCACCCGCTACGACGACGTGCGCGCCGTGGTGATGGACACCGAACGGTTCGTGAACCAACGCCAAGCATCGCGCGTGGCGACACCCGAGATGATCGAGCGTCAGAAGAAGATTCTCGCGCTCTACAAGGAGAAGGGTTGGGTGCCGGCACCCACGTTGGCCGGACGCGACGACCCGAACCACAAAGAGATGCGCGGGTTGTTCGACCATGCGTTTCGTCCCAGTCGCATCAAGCAGCTCGACCCGATCGTCGAAGGCGTCACCACCGAGCTGTTTGCAAAGTTCGTTGATGATGGACACTGCGATTGGGTGCGTGCGTTTGCAGTACCACTGCCGCTGATTGTCATCGGCGTTCAGATGGGTGCGAACCAAGAGGACATCTGGCAGATCAAGGCATGGACCGATGCCTGGGTGCAACGTCTCGGCATGATGCAGACCGAGGAAGAAGCACTGTGGTCGACCGAAATGGAGATCGAGGCACAGCACTACTTCCAGCCGATCTTCGAGCGTCTGCGCAAGGAACCCAACGACACGCTGCTGTCGGACCTGGTGAACACCGTGATTCCCGAATGGGGTCGCACGTTGACCGACGAAGAGCTGCACGCCGAGATGATGGCCGACACGTTCGTCGGTGGGTCCGAGACAAGCACCAACGCGTTGTCGGGCGGCATCATGCTGCTGTCACAGCACAAAGACCAGTGGGCCAAGCTGAAGAGTGACCCCGACAAGTACGTGCCGCAGCTGGTCGAAGAGGCGGTGCGGTTGGAAGGTCCCGTGCAGGGGTTGTTCCGCACCGCTGCAGTCGACGTTGACATGCACGGGGTGACGATTCCTGCCGGCGCAATCGTGAACATTCGCTATGCAGCGGCGAATCGCGACGAACGGCATTTCGAGAACCCCGATGCGCTCGACCTCGATCGACCGAACTCGCGGTCACAAATCGGCTTCGGAGCCGGCGTGCACTTCTGTCTGGGTGCACCGCTTGCCCGTCGTGAGTTGGCGATCGGTTTCCGTGCGTTCGTCGACCACATCGACGACTTCGAACTGGTCGACCCGAACATGTCGTTCGAGTACCAGAAGAACTTCGCCCTGCGGGCATTGACCACGTTGCCGATCAACTTCACGAAGAAGAAGTAGTTCAGTGCCACGCCTGTTGTCGCTAGCTGCGGGCGTGCATCCCACGCTTCCTCCCGAGCGAATGGTCGAGGTTGCGGCCGCGGCGGGCTGGCCGGCGTGCGGCATTTGGTTCGACGGGGCCACGTGGACCGATGCGACGACGCGTGCGGTGCGCAAGCGACTTGATGACACGGGAATCGTTGCTCTCGACATCGAGCCGATCATTCCCGCCGACGGTGCCGACGATCATGCCGAACGGTTGGTCGCTGCTGCCGCCGAGATTGGTGCGCGCAACATTCTCTTCACCAGTCGCGTGAAGGACCAGGCGTTCAACACCAAGCGTTACGGTGAGTGCTGTGACATGGCAGCACCACACGGGATACGCGTGGTGTGCGAGTTCCTGCCGATCTTCCCGTTGAACTCACTTGCGATGGCCGCACAGATCGTGGCCGATGCGGCACGGCCGAACGGTGGGGTGCTGATCGACAACCTGCACTTTTCACGGTCTGGCGCGACGTTCGAACAGCTGTCGAAGTTGGACCGGTCGCTGTTTCCGTACATCCAGATTGCCGACGCACCGGCCGCGGTGCCGACGACGTTCGAAGGACTGCTCGACGATGCGGTGAATGGCCGCCTGTGCCCGGGCGAGGGTGGACTACCGATCGCCGACATGTGCGCGGCAATTCCAGACGTGCCGATTTCGTTCGAAGTGAGGTCAAAGGCTCTGCGCGAGGGTTTCACCGATGACGTCGAGCGCGCACGTCATCTTTTGAAATTCTGCACTTCGCTCGCTTGATTCTTCTCACCTAGTTCATGCGTTTGTAGACGGCGTCCTTGGTCGCTGCCCATTCGTCGAGCAACGGCAGGATGACCTCGGGGCCTTCGGGGGGCAAGGTGAGAATGGCGCGGGTGATGCCTTCTTCGAAGAGGTTGCACAGTCCGTCGACCGTTGTGTTCGCGCCAAAGACACTGACGTCGAGCATGCGCCAATCGCGGCCGACTTTGTCGCAGGCTTCTTCGAGCATCTTCAATCTGCCGGCAAGTGATGGCCGCGCCGAGATCGGCATCCAGCCATCGGCCCACTTGGCGACCTCGCCGAGAAGCCTTGGTCCGGTGCCGCCACCGAGATGAATCTTCGGCCCACCTGGTTGGGCCGGTTTCGGCCACTGCCATGTCGGGGGAACCTTGACGATGTTGCCGTTGTATTCGGCCACGTCGTTACGCCACATGACGCGCATCGCCTCGGCCACTTCGCGCGTCTTGTCCCAGCGTTCGCGGAACACCGCACCGTGACTTTCGAGCTCGTCTTGATTCCAGCCGATTCCCATTCCCACTTCGACTCGGCCGTTGCTGAGGAAGTCGAGCGACGAGATCTGCTTCGAGGTCCAGATTGCATCGCGTTGTGCGGGCAGCATGACGCCGGTGCCGAGCCGCAGGTTGGTCGTGACCGCAGCAGCCATCGACAACGCAACGAACGCGTCGAGCATGTGTGAGTACTCCTTTGGGAGCGGCTCACCGGTCAGACTTCCCGGCCATGGCGACTTTCGACTGGTCGGGATGTTGCTGTGTTCGGGAACCCAGAAACTTTCGAAGCCACGTGCCTCGATCTCACGAGCGAGATCGTCGGGTCGCATCGTGTAGTCGACCGAATAGATGGTGATGCCGATGCGTGCGCGCATGATCAGCGAATCGGCTTGGCAGTCTTGGGGAAATCGGCGAATTGAATCTTCAGTTCGCGCTTCAGGATCTTGCCCGACATGTTGCGCGGCAACGGCGTGTCACTCACGTGGAAGTACCGAGGCAACTTGAAGTCGGCGAGGTTGTCCCGACACACCTGCAGGACGTCGCTCGCTTCGACCTTTGCACCATTGGTGAACACGATCACGAGTGGCGTTTCGCCCCAACGATCGTCGGGAACACCGACGACGGCAACTTCGACAACGCCGGGGACGTTGGCGATGAGGCGCTCGAGCTCGGCCGGGTACACGTTGAGCCCACCCGAGATGAGCATGTCCTTCTTGCGGTCGACGACGTAGAGATATCCCTCGTCGTCGACGTAGCCAAGGTCACCGGTGTGCAACCATCCGCCACGCAATGCAGCGGCGGTGGCCTCGGGGTTGTTCCAGTAACCCTTCATCACTTGAGGGCCCTTGAGGAGAATCTCCCCCACCTCGCCGACGGGTACTTCGTTGTCGTCGTCATCGGCAATCTTCAGCGAACCGTGGTTGATGGGAATGCCCGCCGAGCCGACCTTGCGCAGCGCATCGTGTGACGGCAGAACGGTTCCTGCCGCCGACGACTCGGTGAGACTGAACATCTGCAGCATCGGCACGCCGCGCGCCTGCACTGCTTTCAACAGCGAGGGCGGCACAACGGCACCGCCGGAACACGCCTTCTTCCACGATGACAGATCGGCTGTCTTCCAGCGCGGGTGGTCGACGAGCATCTGAAAGATGGTCGGCACGCCCATGAAACTTGTCGCCCGTTCCTTTTCGAAGTTGTCGAAGATGCGATCGATGTTGACTTCGTTGTCGAGCAGCAGACTGCCCCCCGACCAGTAGGTATAGAGCCACAGGGCAAGGCCGCCCGTGAAGGCGAGGGGGAAGGGAAGCTGCAACTTGTCACCGGGCCACAGGTTGAGCGCCTGCGCCCACGCCTGCGAACCGGCGTTGAAGGAACCGTGGGTCAACACCGCACCCTTCGGGTCTCCCGTTGTTCCGCTGGTGTAGCAAATGAAAGCAGCGTCGTCGGGCATGGTGTCGGACGTGACAATGGTCGACCCGTCGGCGTACAGCGGCGCGAGGTCCTCGACGCGAATGACCTCGCAGCCCTCGACCGTCTTTGTCGACTCGAGGAGACCCTCGTTGGTGAAGAGCAGCTTCGCCCCGGCGTTTGCGACGACAAACTTCACTTCGGCGGGCGTGAAGCGGGTGTTGATCGGAACGATGAGGGCACCGAGTTTCCACGCCGCCACCGTGAGTTCAATCCACTCCATGCAATTGGTGAGAAGCAGGCCGACACGATCGCCCTTTGCGATGCCTTTGCCCGCAAGTCCCGCGGCGAGATCGCTGGTGCGTGATTCGAGGTCCCGCCATGTGGTTTCGACGCCGGCGTACTTGATTGCGAGTTCGTCGGGCTGCCAACGCGCCCAGAATTCGCCAATACGAGCAAGATTCATCTTGTTCCCCCTGATCCCAAAAACTAGTCGGTCGGTCGTGGCGTTCTAACGTGGCGGAATGGCGAAGCGCAATACCCCCATTTACTCGCTGTCCGACCGATTCATCGACGACATGGCGGCACTCGACCCGTTGTCGGCGACTTATCTCGGAGTCGCGGGCTACGACCATCTGATGACCGACTTCTCCCCTGCCGGTCATGACGCACGCGCGGAACATGCGGCAACCGCCCTTGCTGCGCTGAATGCACTCGAGCCGACCGACGACGCCGACCGGTTGGCGGCGGGCGTCTTGCGCAACGACCTCGAACTCAGCGTTGCCGAACACGCTGCGGGTGAACATCTTCGCTCGATTCGCGTCATCGCGGGCGACCTCGACGGTGCGCGGGGCATCTTCGATCTCATGCCCACCGACACCGAGGGCGACTGGGAAAACATTGCGTCACGCATGGAGGCCTTCCCAATGGCGCTCGAAGGGATGCGCGCATCCTGGCGCGAGGGTCTGGTTCGTGGCGTGGCTGCACCCGTTCGACAGGCGTTGGCAGTGGCCGACCAGGCCGCAGCATGGGCAGGCTCGAGCGACGACGGCTTCTTCGTTCAGTTCGCAGCGACTGCACAGGTTTCCGATTCATTGTTGACGCGGCTGCGACGTGCCGCGCTCGACTGCGGCGCCGCACTCGACCGAACGTCAGCATTCCTGCGCGGCGAGTATGCACGCCACGCCGACCCGAACGACGGTGTCGGAGAGGAACGTCATGCGTTCGCCCGTCGTCGTTACCTGGGAATGAATGTCGATGCGAAGGATGCCTACGACTGGGGTTGGGATGAGGTTGCCCGCCTCGATGCCGAGATTCGGCGAGTCGGCGAAGAAATCCTTCCCGGCGCAACACCGGCCGAAGTGCGCCATCTTCTCGACACCGACCCTGCTCGCGCCGTGCACGGCGAGGACAACCTGCGCAACTGGCTGCAGGAAATGATGGACGAGGCAATGTCGTTCCTCATCGACAACAAACACTTCGACATTCCGCCGGTGATGCGACGTTGCGAAGCAATGATCTCGCCCCCCGGTGGAGCAGCCGCGATGTACTACACGGGACCCAGCGAAGACCTCTCGCGCCCCGGTCGCACCTGGTATCCCTTGAACGGCCGCGCATCGGTGCCGCGTTGGGGTGAGCCGACAACCGCCTACCACGAGGGCGTGCCGGGACATCACTTGCAAGTCGGAATGGCGGTGGTCAATGCCGAGACACTCTCGCGCTACCAGCGCAATACGTTCGTGTCGGGACATGGCGAAGGTTGGGCGTTGTACGCCGAGCGTTTGATGGACGAGTTCGGTTTCTTTACCAACCCCGACTACCGCCTCGGTTATCTGTACGGCCAGGCAATGCGTGCGGCACGCGTCGTCATCGACATCGGCCTGCACTGTGGCTTCAACATTCCGTCATCGTGGTCCTGGCATCCAGGGGAGGCATGGACCCCGGAATTGGCGCTCGAGTTCCTCACCGAGCGGTCGTCGAGCGACGACGAATTCAACCGCTCCGAGATCGATCGCTACCTGGGCTGGCCGGGTCAGGCAATTTCCTACAAGTTGGGCGAACGTGTCTGGCTCGATCTGCGTGACGATGCCAAACGGCGCTTGGGTTCGAAATTCAACCTCAGCGACTGGCACGACTACGGCCTGAAGCTCGGCAATCTGGGTCTCGATCTGCTGAAAACAGAAATGGCGCGTTACGCGGCGTAGTTACGCCAGCACCAAAACGCGGGTACCGACCTCGACGAAGTTGTAAAGGAACTCGGCGTCAACGTCGAGCATGCGTACGCAACCGCCACTTTGGAAGGTACCGAGCTGCTCGACGGTCTGCATCGGACCGACCGGGCTGCAGTGACCACCCTCCCATGCACATGTGGGAATCGAGTGAAACGAAATCGTGTTCTTCCCGTTCGGGCTGATCGCAAATCGCACCGACCACTTCATCTTGATCTCGGGAAAGAAGATGCTCTGTGAAAATTCGCTCTTCGACATGACGCGGTACTTACCGGCCTTCGGCACGCCGTCACGGCCCGACACCGGGACCGACTTCACAACTTCTTCGTTTTCGTTCACGATCCATACCCAGTTCAGACTGTTCTGGAACACGATGCGCTTGCCCTTGCCGGACTTTTCGGGAAGCGGACGCGGATTGGCATGGTTCCACACCACGGTCGTCGTGGTCGTCTCGGCGGGAAGCGTCGTGGTGGTCTGGGGTGCGAGCGTGGTTGTCGTCTCCGGAGGCAGAGTCGTCGGGGGCTCGGTCACGGGAACCGTGGTGGCCGCCATCGTTGATGTCTGCATCGACGCGTCGACGTCATTGCCCGACTCTCCAACGACCAGCACGACTCCGCCAATGAGCATCGCGAGCGCAGCAACGGGTGTCAGCCACAGCTTGGCGTTTCGGCGCATCTCTCGGGGGGTCACGGAGAAAAAATTAGTGCCGCGCTGCCCCGTCGATGCGGGATCCCCGTCGACTCCTGTTTATCCATTGCGCAACATCCACTCGGCGCGCATCGACACCGGAGCATTGTTGACCGTTGTCACAACGCCGTCGGTGAGGAGCTTCAGCATGTGGGCCAGCACGCTGCGTCGTGCCGGCTTGTGAAGTTCCCGACGAACGTCGACGTACAGGATCTCGACCATCGCCCGAATCGTCGACGGGCCGCGACGGAGCAGCTCGACGATCTGTGTCTCGCGTTCAAGGCGGTGGGCAAGGTACGCGGCAAGAAACGGAGCCGGGTCACGAACCGGATTGCCATGGGTCGGGTAGAGAATTGCATCGTCACGTGCGATCAACTTGCGCACCGATGCCATGTAGTCGGCCATGTTGCCGTCTGGCGGTGACACGACGGTTGTGCTCCACCCCATGATGTGGTCTCCGGTGAACAATGCGTTCTCGACATCCAAGTGCACGCAAAGGTGGTTCGACGTGTGACCGGGCGTGTGAACCGCGGTCAACGTCCAGTCGTCGACGCTGAGAAACGACCGACCGTCGACGACGGCCACATCGGGAACAAAGTCGAAGTCGGTGTGTTCACGCTCTTCGCCGTCTCCGTGATCTCTGACCTCTTCGTCGATGCCCGGGTCGTCGTCGAACACCTCGGATGCCCCCGGACGCGGATGCGGACCGATTGCAAACGTTGGCGCCCCCGTCTCCTTGCGCAGCCAGTGGGAAAGCGGCACGTGATCCGAATGACAGTGCGTGACGACGATGCCATGGACGGTGCGGCCATCGAGAGCGCGTTCGAGCGCACGCCGATGCGATTCGACCTCCGGGCCCGGATCGATGACGACGACATTGTCGTGGCCGATCACGTAGGTGCCGGTTCCCTTGTAGGTGAACTTCGACGGGTTGTCGGCAATGATGCGCGCAACCAACGGCGAGAGTTGCTCGACCGAACCGTAGGCAACATTGCCGAGCGGCTCGACGAACGGAATGCCCGCCACGTGGGTCAGTCCGTCGCTTTGCGGCGGCGTTGCTTCTTTTCGCGTGCCGGTTGCGGAGTGGTCAACGGGCTGTCGATCACGTCGTGGCGCACACCACGCTCACTTGCAAGGGCCTGCACCATCGCGGCTCCGGGCAGGGCGAGCAATGCCCCGATGGGTCCGAGCAATGCGGCTCCGGCAATCGCCGAGCCGAAGGCAAGAGCGGGATGCAGATCCATCGTGCGCGCGGTGATACGCGGCGAGACGAGGTAGTTCTCGATCTGTTGATACACGATGATGAAGCCGATGACGAAGATCGCCGATGAGGGCTCTTCGATGAAGCTGAGGACGAGCGGCAGGACGCCCGCAACGTACGTGCCCACCACGGGCATGAACTGCGAAACAAGACCAACCCAGATGGCCATGGCGATTGGCGCCGGCGTGCCGATCGCCTGGAATGCGATCCAATGGAAAAAACTCGACACCAACGCCAGCAATGCCCGCGAATACAGATAACCGCCGGTCTTGCTGACGGCAATTTCCCACGCTTCGAGAACCCGCACCTGTCGCTCGGGCGCCAGACGTGAACAAATGATGCGACGCCACTTGGGACCATCGGCAACGAAGTAGAAGGTAAAGAGAAGTACCGAGAAGATCTGCAGCAAGGCGCTGAGGGCCTGAACCGAGACGCTGACGACCTTGTCCTGCTGCGAGTCGATGAAACGCTGAACCGGACCGTTCGGATCGGTGATGCTTGCGTTGACTTGCTGCGGGTCGATGTTCGCGTTGAAATTGCGGTTGATGAAGTCGACCGTTTCATTGACGTACTTCTCACTGTTGCGCAACAAATCGACGAGCTGTGTAGCCACGAGTGTTGCGAACAGTGACATGAGTGCAATCGCACCCACGATGACCGACAGAAGAATGGTGATCGTCGCGCGACCCCGCCGCCAGCCACGGGATTCGAGTTTGTTCACTCCCGGTTCGATGGCCAACGACAGGAAGATCGACACGAGAAGAAGGAGAAGAAGGTTCGTGAGACGGTGGAAGGAATGCCGTGTGGCGACCATCAACAGGAAACCACCCCAGAAGATGACCGCTGCCTTCAACATCCAGCGGGTCGAAAGCAGTTTTTCCTCGGCAGGAGACGGCATGACCGAAGCGTACGCTGGCACGATGGGGTCTTGGTGAAGTTGGAAATCCCCCCACAGGTCGATTCACAGTTGGCCGGCCTCCGCACGACCATTGGCGATGCGATCCGTTCCCGCATCGCCGGGCCCGACGGCAACACCCGCATGTTGGGCTTGATGAACGAAGAGGGCCCCCGGTGGTTCGCCGCCGACAGTCCGATCGTGCGAGTCCACGGCGACGCATCGATGTTCATCGGCGGGCTTCGCGCGCTCCTCCTGCAGTCAATGCACCCGCTGGCCATGGCAGGCGTTGCCACCCACTCCGACTACCGCAACGACCCGTGGGGCCGTCTTCAGCGCACGGCCGACTTCCTCGCCGCGACAACCTTCGGCACAGCGCGCGCCGCCGAGGAAGCCGTCGCCCGTGTTCGCGCCGTGCACACTCGAGTACAGGGAACCGCATCCGACGGCCGTGCCTATTCGGCCAATGATCCTCACCTGCTGCGGTGGGTGCACGTTGCCGAAGTCGACAGTTTCCTGTGTGCACACCAACGATTCGGCGAAAAACCCCTCAACCAAACCGAACGCGACGAGTACGTCGCCGACACCGCCCGTGTTGCGCGCGCACTCGGGGTGCCCGCTCCTCCCACGTCGGAACAATCACTGCGCGACCAACTGCGCATGTACCGACCCGAAATGCATGCCTCGGACGAAGCCAAGGAAGCCGCGAAATACCTGGTTCTCACTCCTCCGCTGCCGATGCCGGCACGCATCGGCTATTCGGCCATCGCTGCTGCCGCCATCTCGACCCTGCCGCGCTCGACACGACTCGCCTTGCGCTTGCCGTATGTTCCCGCAGCCGATGTGCTGGTGGGGCGCCCCCTTGGCGAGGCAGTGACTCGGCTCTTCCGCTGGGTTCTCGTCGAACCCGACGGCGTCAGGCCGAACGCGAACCCGAGTTGAAGGCTCCGGCTGCTCGCACGAAAGCGCTGTAGAGCGACTGGTGGGGCGGGTCCTCGTGGGCCGTGTCTTCGGGGTGCCACTGCACGCCGAGCAACCAGCGATCAGTGTGTTCGACTGCCTCGACCAAACCATCGGATGACCACCCGACTGCGTTCAGTCCATCGCCGAGTTTGTCGAGGCCCTGGTGATGGAACGATGCACCGCTGATGGTTGTCGTACCGAGTGCCTTGTGGACGCGTGAGCCTTCGCGAATCGTCACGTCGTGAACGGCGAACTCGGCACCAGCGGGAAATCCGGACGGACGGTGCTGCGGGCCGGTCGACTCATCGATGTGCTGAATCAATGTTCCACCCATCGCCACGTTGACGAGTTGGATTCCGCGGCACACCGCGAGCACCGGAACATTCAGTTCGAGCGCCGCGCGCAACAGGGCGATCTCGAAGTCGTCCTGAAAGCGGTCGACACCGTAGGTGGTGGGATGCGGCTCTTGTCCGTACAACTCGGGGTCGACATCGGGGCCGCCCATCAACAACAGTCCGTCGAAACGGCGCACCAGGTCGACGGCAACGTCGTGGGCCATGTGTTGAGGCGTCACCACAACGGGCTCGCCACCACCACGCAGGACCGATTCCATGTAACGACGACCGGCGAACGCAACCGAGTCACGGGATACCCGGCCCGCAACAGCGGTGCGACCGGCGACGGCAATCAACGGGGACATGGCCTTCACGCTACCGATCGGCGCAATTCCCGTGCGAGCGAGCCGCGTGGTGCAACGTCGAGCGCGGAAAGTCCCAACCAATCGGCCATGAGGACAAGTTCCGAGTGCGCGCCGCGGGCAATGTCACCGACATTCCTCTTCTCACCGGGCTCGATGTGACTGGCTTGGACGCGCAACACTGAAGCTTGTCGGTCGGCCTTCAGGTCGAAGCGCCCGACAAGACGACCGTTGTGCAGAAACGGCAACACGTAGTAGCCGTACTTCCGCCGTGGCGCGGGGGTGTAGATCTCGATTCGATATTCGAAGGCAAAGAGTCGTTCGATTCGTGGCCTGCACCACACGAGCGAATCAAACGGCGACAACAATGCCGATGCACGTGTCACGGCATGCGACACCGAAGGAATCTTTGCGCCATCTTCGAGGTATCCCGCTTTGTCCCACCCTTCGACCCGAACCTCGCGCACGGTTTTCATTTCGATCAACTCACGAAGTCGGACCGTGACGACTGCCGACTTGAGGTGGAAGTAGTCGGCGATGTCACTCACCGTTCCCACACCGAGATGACGCACTGCCCGACGAACAAGTTCGCGCTGCGCGTCATCGGCCGTTATTGATGAATTCAGGTACTGGGCAGGGATCATGCGTTCGGGCAGGTCGTACATCCGCGCAAAATCGCTGTCGCGACGTCGTGCGGTGACATCGCCCGTCCAGAACAGGTACTCGAGCGCGATCTTCGCATCGTCCCAGTCCCACCATGCACCCTTCGGACCCGTGCGTGTCGACAGCTCACCTGCCGCCACCGGCCCGTTGTGAGCAACGTGATCAAGAACCTTTTTCACGAAGGTGCGGTTCGACTTCGCGAACTCGGCGACACCACCCCACATCGCACCGTTGCGTGCAGCGTCCATCTTCCAACGGAACAAGCCGTACATCTCGACGGGAATGTGGGAAGCCGCGTGCCCCCAGTATTCGAAGAGCTTGTCTCGCGAGTGCGCAACGGGAATGAGGTCGCGCCTGTGCCGACCCAACCGCGCAAACAACGGAAGTTCCTGGCTGCGCGCGAGAACGTTCACCGAGTCGATCTGGATGAGACCGACTTTGTCGAAGACGGTGTCGAGATGTCGTTGCGTCGGGACGCCACCCGTGGGCCGCGCGCCAAAACCCTGTGCGTACAGTGCAAGGCGACGCGCGTCGTCAATTGTGAGTGCGTCGCGCGTGCGCACCGCGAATCTTCAGTCGGCGACGGTGATGGTGACCGAATTGATGACCACGTCGGTCTTCGGGCGATCTCCTGCAGCCGTTGGAACGTTCTGCATTGCTTCGACCACTTCGAGTCCCTTGACGACCTGACCGAAAAGTGCGTATGCGGGCGGCAAACGACAGCCGTCGGGGCCCGAGATGATGAAGAACTGCGAACCGTTGGTGTTCGGCCCCGCATTCGCCATGGCGAACGAGCCGATCTTGTACTCGCCGGCCTTCGGCAATTCGTCGTCGAAGCGGTAACCGGGGCCACCACGACCCGTACCCGTGGGATCGCCGCCCTGGCACACGAAGCCGTTGATGATGCGGTGGAAGATGATGCCGTCGAAATAATGGTTGAGGGCGAGGAAGACGAAGCTGTTGACGGTCTTCGGCGCCTTGATGGGATCGAGTGCGATCACCATGGTTCCCATCGAGGTGTCCATCGTTGCCGTGTAGCGCTTGGCCGGGTCGATACCCATCTCGGGGTACTCGGCAAACTGCTGCTGCTTGGGTGCGGATCCGTCGAAGGGAGGAAAGGGAGAGGCCATGCGCGAGACGCTATCTGCCTATGCTGTCGACGTGAGCAACCAAGAGCCGGTCATCCCGAACCTCGACGAGATCGAACAAGATTTGGCCGACGTCGAAACCGCTCTCGCCCGACTCGAGGCAGGCACCTACTGGACCGACGAGGTCACCGGGCAGCAGCTGTCCGACGAGGTGCTGGCACAGCACCCCACCGCACGCCGCGCGGTCTAGTTCAGTTCCGCTCGCGCAGGTTGGCGAACAACCGCAGCAGCTCGAGGTAGAGCCACACCAGCGTCACCAGAATGCCGAGACCCGCGTACCACTCCATGTGCTTGGGAAGGCCGTTGCGCTCGCCCTGTTCGATGAAGTCGAAGTCGAGGGCCAGATTCATCGCGGCAAGACCGGCCGCAAAGAGGCTGATCCCGATTCCGAGCAGACTGCCGTTCGACAGGAACGACACCTCGGCGCCGAAGAGACGGAACAACAGGGCAATTCCGTAGAACACCATCAGGCCCAGGGTCGCGCCGACGACAGTGCGACGGAACTTGTCGTTCACGCGGATGATGCCCGTGCGGTACAGAACCAGCATGACCACGAAGACACCGGCCGTGGCCCCGACGGCCTGCAGAACGATGCCCTCGTATTCGATGTTGTACGCATGAGAAATCGCACCGATTGCCGCGCCTTCTGCGAGTGCGTACACGGGCGCAAGAAAGCGCGCCATGTTCGGCTTGAACATCGCAACAATCGCACACACGAATGCCACCAGAACTGCGGCAATCACCCAACCGGGAAACTGAATCTGTCCGGGTGCGGGCTCGTTGACCGCGCTCCAACCGAACGTCGCTGCCGCAAGCAGCAACGCCATCAACACCAGCGTTGCGCTGACCGCGCCACTGGCCGTCATTCGCGCCGTCGAAACCCACGGGCTGACCGGGCCGTCGGTGGCGGGCGGAGCCCAGGTACCCGACTGTGCCCTACCGGCATCGGCCTCGGAAGCGGCCCATCCCGAGCCTCCCGAAGCGTTCTTTTCGAGGACTTTGTCGTTGAGAAGGGGGTTTGCCATACGGCGAAAGTTACCGAATTCGCACAGAGTTTTGGAGACCCTCCGATTGTTCGAAACGGAGGTTGTGCAAAGTGGGCGCGTCGGTATCGTATGGCGCGTATGGCGAAGGACCGGGTGGATCGCGACGAAGAAGACCTCGTCAGGCTGTATCTCACCGACATCGGTCAGTACGCACTTCTCACCAAGGATGACGAAGTCCGACTCGCCAAGGCAATCGAGGCCGGCAAAGAGGCGCAAGCCGATCTTGCCGCCAATGAAAAGTCGTTGACGCCGACAAAGAAGCGCGAACTGCGTCGCATCGCCAAGGAAGGCGAAACCGCCGAGCGTGCCTTCGTTCAGTCGAACCTGCGTCTCGTCGTGTCGATCGCAAAGAAGTACCAGGCATCAGGCCTGCCGCTTCTCGACCTCATCCAAGAGGGCAACCTCGGCCTCATGCACGCCGTCGAAAAGTTCGACTGGCGCAAGGGCTTCAAGTTCTCCACCTACGCAACGTGGTGGATTCGTCAGGCAATCACGCGCGGTGTGGCCAACGCAGGCCGCACCATTCGCCTGCCAGTCCATGCCGGCGACACCCTCGCTCGCTTGCAAAAGGCACGCTCACGACTCGAGCTCAAGTACGGCCGTCCGGCCACGCTTGCCGAGCTCGCCAAAGAAGTCGAGATGCCTGAAGACAAGGTCACCGAGGCGCTCCGCTTTGCCGCCGAGCCGCTTTCGTTGTCCGAGCCACTGCGCGAAGACGGTGATGCCGAGCTCGGTGACGTCGTCGAAGACCGCTCGGCCGAATCACCCTTCGAGGTCGCGGCCACTGCGTTGCTGCCCGAAGAGATTCAGCGTCTCCTCGCTCCGCTCGACGAGCGCGAACGCGAAATTCTGAAACTGCGTTTCGGCCTCGATCGTGGCGAACCCCGCACGCTCGAAGAAGTCGGCGAACACTTCAACCTCACCCGCGAGCGCATTCGCCAAATCGAAGCGCGTGCAATGAGCAAGCTGCGCCACCCGTCGAGCGACACCGGCGCGCGCGACCTTCTCGCCGTCTGATTGTTCCGCGTCACTTCGACGCGATTGGTTCCGGCTTCCCCACCAAACGCGCCAGCGCACGCGCTCCACTACCGAGCGCCAGTCCCGCGGCCAACGGAACGATCAGGCGAATCACGATCGAGTCCCCGAATCCCGGAACGAAACGGTTCGTCACGGTCTCACGCTCGAGCACGACGGCCACCAACAATGCAACCGCTGCCGACGTGACGAGTGCATCGACAACCTCGCCTCGATCCCGGAAGACCGCCGTCATCACCGAGACGATCACCGCCAGAACGCCGAGCGCGAACATTCCCGGTGCACCGCGCGCCTGCGACGGAAGTCCCAAGAACATCAATGCACCGCAGACGATGAACGCTGCACCGGCGCCGGCAAGTTCACGCGGCGCAGCCCGACGCGACAATGCAAAGCCCACAACCAGCGCCGGAACTGCGAGCAGCCACCACCACGAGCCCGGCGCATCACGCAGGTAGAGGTTCCCCGACACGACGGTTGATGCACCATCGATCGTCATTGCAATCGCCCACTGCTGTACCAAACCGTCGTTGTTGATCGTCTGCGGCGTACCTGTCCCCATCCAGTGCACACGGTGGTCATGCCAGAGATACGTGCCGTTTCTCGATGAGACAATCCAATTGGGTTCGATTTGCTCGGACGCTGAATCGCCAGTCGAAGCGACTGCGCCGTAGCGGTCTTGGCTGATACGGAACGTCTCGGCGCTCTCGTTCACCGACACGGTTCCGTCGGCGTCGATGCGTAGGAATTCTTCGTCGTAGTAACCGTTCATCTGAAGGGTGTGGCCGCGCTCGACCCGCACCCGAACGAACGCGTCACCGCCGACGATGTCGACCTTCACTGCGGGGTTCACGGGCGTCATGGACTCGACGAGGCTCTCAGTGTTGCCGGGTTGCGCCGGGTCGGCCGATGCAATTCCGGCAGGAGACACCACCAGGAACCCGAGCGCGCATGCAATCAACGCCCGGGTTCGTCGCCGCACGAATTGGCGGAGGTGGACGGGAATCGAACCCGCCGGACGAGGATCGCTCGTCCCAACCGCTTTGAAGGCGGCGGAGCCCACCAGGCGCACGGACACCTCCATGACGCGGCTCACCGTAGCCGAAGTGGGGTCCGAATTTCCCTGTCGGGTTTCGACTCTCTCGCGCACACATGACGACAAAGAGCGAAAGGGCAACACATGATCATTCTTTGTCGGTCCGTCAAGGGCGGAAGTGGAACCTCGGTGACGGCTGCAGCACTCGGCTTGTTGCTGGCGGCACGTCACCGCGGAGGCGGCCACGTCGTCGACTTGTGTGGGGACATGCCCGCCGTGTTGGGCATCGCCGAGCCCGAGGGAACGACTGCATGCGAAGTGAACTCGGCCCTGAATCTTCTGCCGCGTCGTGTCGAACGAGAGGGCTCGGACACGTTCTGGCTCTCTCTTGCCACCGAGTTGCAGTCGTTGCGCGGACCGGTGGTCGTCGATGCAGGGAATCTGGTGATTGGCCGGGCACTGGTCGATGCAGCTGCCGCGTCGTATCTCGTCACTCGACCCTGCTATCTCGCATTGCGCCGCGCGACGCACGCAATCCACCGCGGTGAGCTCCCGGTCGACGGTTGCATTTTGTTGAACGAACCGGGTCGCGCACTGACATCGAACGACGTCGCCGCGGTGTTGAAGACACCCGTTCGCGCCGAACTTCCGGTCGACAACACCATCAGCCGTGCCGTCGATGCGGGCCTCCTCGCCCACCGCGTACCACGCGCACTCGACGAGGGGCTTGCCGACATCATCACCGAGCACGCCTCGCGGTGATTCGACGTGGCAACCGAATTGGTCTCCCTTCTCCACGACCCGGACGTCCGCGAAATCGTGGTCAACAACGACACCGAGGTGTGGGTTGAACGTGCTGCGGGACTCTCCCGTCTCGACGATGTTGCCAATGGTGAGGCTGCGGCGCTCGTCGAACGCCTGCTCGCGCCTCTTGGTCGACGCATCGACATCTCGTCCCCCGTTGTCGACGCACGATTGCGGGACGGCTCGAGGTTGTGTGCGGCAATTCCCCCGGTCAGCCCGCACGGCCTCAGCCTCGCAATTCGTCGGTTCGCCCACGGCAAGCACTCGATGTGTTCATTCACCGATGCACGCACCGCCGACCTCGTTGCCTCGGCTCTCGATCAACGGCTGAACATCGTCGTATCGGGCGGAACCTCGACGGGCAAAACAACCCTTCTCGGCGCAATGGCGGAATTGATTCCGTCGTCGCAGCGCCTCATCGTGCTCGAGGACACCAACGAACTCCGCCTGCGTCATCCCCACGCGGTGTATCTCGAGACACGACCTGCCAGCGCCGAAGGAGTCCCCGCAATCGAACTCTCGGACCTCGTGCGCCACGCGCTTCGCTTGCGACCCGACCGACTGGTCGTCGGCGAGGTTCGCGGCCCCGAGGCATTCGACATGCTCCAGGCCATGAACACCGGCCATTCGGGATCGCTTGCAACCTGCCACGCAAACTCGGCGGTCGACACACTGCACCGCCTCGAATCAATGGTGCTACGTGCGATCTCCAATTGGCCGATGGCAGCAGTGCGCTCGTACGTCGCTTCGGCGATCGACCTCGTCGTTCACGTCGAACGCACGATCGACGGCGTGCGACGCATCGCCGACATCGTTCGGGTTGATGACACGCTCGGATCCGACGGCAGGTACGTCACGTGTTCGCTTCTCGACGACTGAACCCGGGCCATTTCGCCCCGGCCCTGCCGCGATTCGCCGCGCGGATTCTGTCGCTGCGACGCCTCATCGAGCCGGATGACCAGCCAACCCCCGAGTTGTTTCGGCGCCTCACCAACCGCCGCACAATCGATGACGTACCGCACGGCGCCTCGTTTCTCGACGTGGTCGACCGCCATGTCCGACTGGGCTCGTCGGTGCGCGGCGCCATCCAGGCCGCTTTTGGTGAGTGTCATCCGCCGTTGGAAGAACCTCTGCGCGTACTTCTTCTGCACTGTCGCACCGGCGCACCGCTCGACGACGAAGAGGTTCTCGACGATGCAGCTCGCCGACCCACGGATGATGCATTTCTCATCAGATCGCTTGTCGCCGCGGCGGCCGGGGGCAACGCAGCGTCATTCTGCCTGCAGCGTGCGGCATGGGCCCTGCGAGAACGCCACGCCATTCGCGCCGAACGGCGCGCCCACGCAGCCCAGGCCGTCTTTGCGGCGCGCGTCCTGTCGTGGCTTCCGGTTGTCTTCGGTCTCGTCATGGCCGCAACGAATCATTCGGTTCGCTCTGCATATTTCGGTGGTACCGCCGGGATTTTCTGCGTGATCGTCGGAATCGGGCTGAACGTGGCTGGCCGGCGTTGGATGAGGAGGATCACGTGTTCGTTCGGCTGATTGCACAAATTCCGGCTCCCAGATTGAGACGTCGGGGTGCCGCAACGAACTCGTCACTTGTCGAGTTCGTCGACCTGATCGTGGTGTTGTTGAAGAGCGGGCGCACCACGCGACAGGCACTGGATTGCATCCGGCACTGGGGCACGGGCGACGTGGCCAACGCTGCCCAACGGGTGATCGTTCGGTGCGATTCGGGCGAACGACTGGCTGATGCTCTCGGAGAGCTTCTTGCCGTGTTCGGCTCACCCGCGGTAGGAATCGCCAACACGCTTGCGGCAGCCGAACGGGATGGTCTCCCCATCGCTCCGGTTCTCGACCGACTCGTCGGCGAAGCACACGCCGAACGCCGCCGCCAGGCACAGGTCGACGCATCGAAGTTGCCCATCAAGCTTGCATTCCCTCTCGTTGCTTGTGTGCTGCCGTCGTTCGTCGCCTTGACCATCGTGCCGATTCTCATCGGCGCCCTCTCATCTCTCACCCTCGGCCCCCTTGCGGGCTGATCAAGAAAGGAATCCCATGACCATGTTTCTGCGACTCACCATGCAACTCTCGCGCTTTTTCGACCATGACGACGATGGCCAGGCAACGACGGAATATGCCCTCATTCTTCTCGCCGCGGCAGTCATCGCCGTTCTTGTGATCACGTGGGCAACGGCCGGTGGCGGGGCCGGACGAATCGGTGATCTCTTCGACTCGGTGTTCGATGGTGTTCTCGACAAGACAACACAAACAACCCTCGCACCATAGGGGTCAAGCAGCGGTCGAAGTTGCGCTCGTCCTGCCACTGCTCACCGTATTCACCGTGGCCATCGCGCAGTTCGCAATCGTCGGCCGCGACCAACTTGCACTGTGGCAGTCCGCTCGCGAAGTCTCGCGTTCCGTCGCCCTTGCCCCCGACCCGCTTCTCGCCGCAAGTCAGCAAGCAGGGCCGGGGCGCACGATCAGCGTTGCCGATGGCGCGGTGCATGTCGTTCTCACTCATCGAACCCGGCTGTCGTTCGCAGGGTTTTCGTTCCTCAGACGGACGATCACCCTGCGTGCACGGGTGAGTATGGCTCTCGAGCCACCAGTAGCGTTCCCATCGGATGTTGTCGGTGACGAGTTCAATCAGCGAGGACCGTAACGGTCGGCCGCGCACAGTGATTCGTATCGAAGGCCCCGTGTCGATGTCGACGCTGCCCCGGTTCGTCGATGCGTTGAACCGCGAGCTTCTGGCCTCGGATGCACCGATCGTATTGGTCGACCTCGACGCGGTTGACGGCATCGACGATGCCGGACTCGGCGTCCTCCTCGGTGCGGGTGCAAGAGTGCGCAGCGCCAACCGCTTGTTCGGAGTCGTTGCCACCATGCAACGCACCCGTGATCGCCTTGCGGATTCCCGATTCGACCGGGCGGTTGATGTTTTCAGTTCACTGCTCGACGCCGGTCGTATCGGCTGATGGTTGCAAGTCGCACAATCCTGGTGTTCGGCGACCAGTTGAACCGTGCCATCGGTGTTCTCGCCACAGCCACAACCAAGACGGACAGAATCCTCTTCGTCGAATCAACGGAAAAGATCGGGGCTGCCGACTGGCACCCGCAGCGGTTGCACTTTTACCTTTCCTCGATGCGGCACTTCGCCGAGGAACTGCGCCGCGAAGGTTTCACCGTCGACTACGTCCGTGCATCGTCGTTCCGCACTGCGATCGCCGAACACGTCTCGACGCACCCACAGAGCACGATCGTGGCAACCGAACCGAACAGTTTCGGCGCCCGCCAACTGATGGCCGACCTCGGCGTCGAAATGCTGCCTTCGAACCAGTTCCTGTGCCATCACTCGGAATTCTCGGCATGGGTCGACGCGCGGCGCGCAAAGGGATACAAGACCTTCAAGCTCGAGGACTTCTACCGCCACCAACGCGTGGCACTCGACATCCTGATGAACGACGGCGAGCCGCACGGTGGAAGGTGGAACTTCGATGGCGAGAATCGCGAACCACCCCCGCGCGACGGTCACGACCGTTGGCCGACACCGCTCATCGACGAACTCGACGACATCGACCACCAGGTGCTGTCCGACATCGCCGGCCACCACGGGGCAGGTGCGCCGCCACTCGGTTGGTGGGCAACCACACGCGAAGGGGCCCTGCGGCGTTTGACCCATTTCATCGACAACGTCTTGCCGATGTTCGGGCCCCACGAAGATGCAATGTTGACCAACAATTGGCACCTTGCCCACTCGGTGTTGTCCCCCTATCTCAACAACGGGCTGCTCATGCCGGGCGAAATTGTTGTAGCTGCTGAGCATGCCCATCGCGAGGGACGCGTCGACATTGCTTCGGTCGAGGGATTCATTCGCCAGATCATCGGGTGGCGCGAGTACGTGTGGGGGCTCTACTGGATGTGGATGCCCACCTACCGCGACGAGAACTTTCTCGGTGCAAACCTCGACCTCCCGCCAGCATTGGCAACCGGCGAAACGTCGATGAATTGCGTGAAGTGCACCGTTGCGGGCATCAATGACCGGGCATGGGCACACCACATTCAGCGGCTGATGATCCTCGGCAACCTTGCACTGACGGCAGGAATCAACCCGCGCCAATTCACCGACTGGATGTCGCGGGTGTTCGTCGATGCCGCCGAATGGGTGATGGTGCCGAACGTCGTCGGAATGGCGTTGTTCGCCGATGGCGGTCGCATGGCCACCAAGCCGTATGCGTCGGGTGGTGCGTACATCGACAAGATGAGCGACTACTGCAAGGGCTGCCGCTACGACCGCAAGAAGCGCATCGGTGACGATGCCTGCCCTTTCACCACCCTCTACTGGGACTTCCTCGATCGCCACTCGGACACCTTCGTGCGCAATCCGCGGATCGCCACACAAGTACGCTCGGCCCAGAAACTGGCCGACATCGCCGAGGTGCGCGTCAGGGCACGTGAAGTGCGGGAACTCCTGCAATCCGGCCGCCTCTGAGCACTTGCCACGGGTAAGGATTGGAAAAGAATCCACGTCATTGCGGTACGTGGCATCGCGACCCGTCTGTACCGTTCTTTCCATGGCAACGACGTCGAATGGACCACTGAACGACTCGCCCCGGGTTCTCGTCGCCGAAGACGACCCCGCCGTTCGTTCGGCAGTCACGCGCGTTCTCGAACTCGAGGGCTACCGCGTCTCCTCGGTCAATGACGGTGCCGCTGCACTTGCAGCCATCACCTCGTCGCCACCCGATGCAGTGGTGATGGACGTCATGATGCCTTTCGCCGATGGACTCACCGTGTGCCGCGAAGCACGTATGCGTGGCATCCGCGTGCCGATTCTGTTGTTGACCGCAAAACACGAGGTGAACGATCGTGTTGCAGGACTCGATGCCGGGGCCGACGACTACCTCGTCAAGCCCTTTTCGATCGACGAACTGCTCGCGCGCGTCCGTGCGCTGTTGCGGCGGCGCGTCACCACCGAAGAGGCGACGCTGCTCCAGGTCGGTGACTTGGTTCTCGATCCGGCCCGTCGCGAAGTGCGTCGCGGATCGCGGGAAATTCATCTCACCAAAACCGAGTTCGACCTCCTCGAAGCACTGATGCTGCGCTCGGGGCTCGTCGTGTCACGCGACCAGCTCTACGAGGAAATCTGGGGTTACGACTTCGAGACCGGTTCCAAATCGCTCGACGTGTACATCGGCTACCTCCGACGCAAGACCGAAGAGGCAGGCGAAGCGCGCATCGTCTTCACGGTGCGCGGCGTGGGCTACACGGTGAAGGCATGACCCTTCGCAAGCGTCTGGCGCTTGCCAGTGGACTCGTTGCCTTCGTCACCGTTGGTGTTCTCGCGGTCAGTGCGTACCTCATCGCAAGTCACGAGTTGCGGTCACAGGTCGATGACTCGCTGAAGTCGCGCGCGGCAACCATCGTTCGCGAAATCGATCGTGCACTCGAGCGTTCCGACTTCTTCGGTCGGCAACGCGTGCCGCTGGGGCCGACGCTTCTCCAACCAGAATTCGACGCAGTCACCCAGGTGATCGATCGCGACGGCGCCATTCTCGCCTCCCTCGGACCCGCTGAACTGACAGTTTCTGCTGCCGATCTCGAGCTTGCAGCCGCCAACGTCGGCTTTGCCGGCCGATTCACCAATGCCACAGTCGAGAACAGGTCGTATCGCGTCTACACACTGTCGCTACCCGCAGGTGGAGCGATTCAACTCGGGAAAGACATCACCGACATCGAAGATGCACGCACCGGTCTTCGCACGTGGCTCATCGTCATTGGTGTTGTCGGTGTGGCGCTGTCGACGCTGGCGGGATGGTTGATCGCACGCCGCACCAGCCGACCAATCGAACAACTCGCAAGATCGGCCGACGACATTGCCCGAACGGGGAACACGTCCGACCCAATCAACGTCACCGCAAGCGGCGAGGTCGGGAACCTGGTGTCCAGTTTCAACACCATGGTCGGTGCCCTCGGTCGCAGCGTTGCACAGCAAAAGCAGCTCGTGCAGGATGCCAGCCACGAACTGCGTACTCCCCTCACCAGCCTGCGCGCGAATGCCGAACTTCTCGAGCGCCCCGATCTTCCCGCCGAAACCCGACGCGAGATCATCGACGACATACGCGCCGAGATCGACGAACTCACGTCTTTGTCGAGCGAACTCTCAGCGCTTGCATCCGACCAATCGTCAACCGAAACGCCGGCCCCGACACATCTCGACGATGCGGTACGCGAACTGGTCGAGCGCGCCCAGCGACGCTCGGGCCGCGACATCCGGTTGCACGTCACATCTGCAGCGGTCGTCAATGTACGACTCGGTCAGTTCGACCGGGCGGTGTCGAACCTCATCGACAACGCGTTGAAGTTCAGCCCCGCAGATACATCGGTCGACGTTTTCGTGCGTGGTAGTCGAGTCGAAGTGCACGATTCGGGTCCGGGTATCGCACCCGAGGACCGTCCATACGTATTCGACCGTTTCTACCGAGCCGCAGCCACCCGAGCCATGCCCGGCTCTGGTTTGGGTCTCGCGATCGTGAAGCAGTTTGCCGACATCCACGGTGCGCAGACCCTCGTCGGCGCCTCGGGAACCGGCGGCGCAATGGTGGGTGTCGAACTAGCCCCGTCCACCGCCTGGGGCGGCGTTGCTCACACCGTCGGTACGGAATGACGGATCGAACTTGCGCAGTTCCGCGCGTGCGATGGTCATCTTGTGCACTTCGTCCGGACCATCGGCAAGTCTCAGGCCGCGGATGTGGGCGTACATGCGTGACAACAGGAAGTCCTGGCTGACGCCACCCGCTCCGTGCACCTGAATCGCACGGTCGATGATCTTCAGTGCAACGGTTGGTGCCGCCACCTTGATTGCCGCAATTTCGGTGCGAGCACCCTTGTTGCCAACCGTGTCCATCAGCCACGCGGTCTTCATGGTGAGAAGACGAACCATCTCGAGTTCGATTCGCGCCTCGGCGATCCAATCCTGGATGTTCGAGCGTTCGGCAACGCGCTTGCCGAACGTGGTGCGTGACAGCGAACGCGAGCACATCATCTCGAGTGCCCGTTCGGCTGCTCCGATGGTGCGCATGCAGTGATGGATCCGACCGGGTCCGAGGCGCGCCTGGCTGATCATGAAGCCGTCGCCCTCGTTTGCGATCAGGTTCGAAACGGGAACACGCACGTTGTCGAACACCGTCTCGGAGTGGCCCTCGTGATCGATGAAGCCGAACACCTTGAGATTTCGCTTGATCGTGACACCAGGGGTGTCGATCGGAACGAGGATCTGGCTCTGCTGCTGGTGGGGTGGGGCCGACGGATCGGTCTTGCCCATCACGATCAGAACCTTCGTGAGCGGGTGAAGACCGTTCGAGGTCCACCACTTGACGCCGTTCAGCACGTAGTGGTCGCCGTCGCGCTCGATGCGCAACGAGATGTTGGTTGCATCACTCGAGGCCACAGCGGGCTCGGTCATTGCAAACGCCGAACGAATCGTGCCGTCGAGGAGCGGACGCAACCACATGTCCTTTTGCTCGGGCGTGCCGAACATCGTCAGCACTTCCATGTTGCCGGTGTCGGGCGCATTGCAGTTGCAAGCCTCCGGCGCAATGAACGAGCGACCCATGATTTCGGCCAACGGTGCGTACTCGGCGTTCGTGAGACCCGGGCCCCACTCCTTGTGCGGTTGGAAGAGGTTCCACAGGCCGCGCATCTTCGCCTCGGTCTTCAACTCTTCCATGATCTTCGTGTGCGCGTGCGGGTTGCCCGACTCTTCGAGTTCACGCTCGAAAACCGGCTCGGCCGGATAGATCTTCTCGTCCATGAAAGCGAGGAGCTTTTCGCGGTACTCCTCGCAGCGGGGGGTCAGTGCGAATTCCATGGTTGCACCGTAACCAAACGGGTTATCGGTGAACGAACGGGCCCTACTCGGCCCAGAGATTCGAGGGGTAGTCGCCGCGGGCGATCAGGTTGGCAATCGATGCCTGTACGACCTCTTTGTCCTCGCGGTAAGTGACGCCGAACCACGACGAGTCGGTACGAAGGACCCGACAAGTGGCCGTGCCTTCGTTCACCAACTGACCCACGGTGAGCGGAATGAAACATTCGCTTTTCGCCTCGCGCCCCGACAGTTCGAGGAATTCCCGGAACACCCGGTCGAGGTGATCGAACAGGCGCGGTGTGAAGCCCCACATGTTCATCGACACGGGTTCATCTCCGCTCAGGGCAACCACTGTGCCGTCATCGCGCGTGTTGAGCGCGGCGCGACCGTCACGCTCGATTTTCGTCATCTCGTCGATCGACACAAGAAAGCCGTTGCTGTCGGCGACGCACACGCCACGCGCAACGCTGCCGTGGTCGGACAGAGTGTTGCGCAAGGTGAATCCGACCATCGCGAAATCCGTCGAGGTGGACTCGATGCTTTGCAGGTGTTGCGACAACACCGCGTAGGAATCGCGGCCGTAAAAGTCGTCGGCGTTGATGACGGCGAAGTTGCCGTGAATCTGCTCGCGTGCACAGAGAATTGCGTGTGTCGTTCCCCAGGGCTTTTCGCGACCCTCCGGGACTTCGAAACCTGCAGGCAACCGATCGAGCGTCTGGAACGAGAAGTCGACGTCGACCCTGTCGGAAAAACGTGTGGCAACACCGCTACGGAATGCGTCCTCAAAATCGGGGCGAATGATGAAAACCACCCGGCCGAATCCGGCACGAAGTGCGTCGTAAACGGAATAGTCGAGGATGGTTTCACCCGACGGACCCATTGGGTCGATTTGCTTCAGGCCGCCATAGCGCGAACCCATTCCGGCGGCGAGGACAACGAGTGTCGGTGACATCACAACCACGCTAGTTGTGGTCGGTGCCGCCACGGCGCTTGCGGAAGCCGCGCCGGTCTTCGGTGCGTTCGCGTTCGCGTTGCTCGTCCTCGACCGCTGCCTCTTCGGCAACCAGGCGCTCCATCGCGGTCAGTCGCGCGGGCAACAGGACCCCTGCAGCGATTGCAGCACGCACGGCGCACTCCGGTTCCTCTTCGTGCTTGCAGTCACGGAAGCGACACTTTTCCGACAGGGCGAAAATGTCCGCAAAGGCGCGCTCGATTCCCCGCCCACTTGTCCAGAGGGTCACTGCACGCAGGCCGGGTGTGTCGATCAACCAACCACCATTCGGCAAGGCCACCAATTCGGCAGCCACGGTGGTGTGTCGTCCGCGCTGGTCGCCTTCGCGTACTTCGCCTGTGCGCTGCACCTCGTGGCCCACGAGGACATTGACGAGCGTCGATTTTCCGACGCCACTGGCGCCAAGCAACGCAATCGTTCCACGGAGGTACGGCTCGAGGGCGATGAGCGACTCCGGGTCGTGCGAACTGATGGCGTGGACGTCGAGGTCGGGCGCGACCGACCATGCCGCTGCCTTCGCTTCGTCGATCTGCTCGTCGGTCACGGCATCGGCCTTCGTGAGCAGAACAACCGGACGGGCACCACTGTCGAATGCGAGAACCAACTCGCGCTCCAAACGCCGGGGGTTCAACCCCGACGGCGCTGCGTGCAGCAAGAAGACGACGTCGATGTTCGCCGCGACAACGTGGGCGACGGCACGCGCCCCCTCGAACGATGCACGTCGAACGAGGGCTGATGTGCGCGGTGCGATCTGCTCGACACGTTCGACGCCTGTGTCAATGGTCACGTAGTCGCCGACGGCCACGTCGGCCCCGATGTTGCGGACCCGGACCTCGTTCCCGGTCGCGTCGATGAGCGCACTCCATCCCCTGTCGAGGCGACGGACGCGCCACGGATACAAGATTTCTGCACTCACCCTGACGAACGCTAACGCCGACTGCCCTAGCCTTTCCGACGGCCACTCCCCGAAAGGTCCCCATGCTCTCTTCGATCGCCCGTTTCTGCGTTCGCCACCGCAGGCTCGTCGTCTTCGGCCTTTGGATTCCTCTGTTCTTCGTCGTCGGAGCACTGACCGGAGCCGCTGGCGGCAACTTCCGCACCGACTTCGTACTGCCGAAGTCCGAATCACGCGAGGTTCAGGAACTCCTCGAAGCCGTGAACCCCACCGCCGCGGGCTTCTCTGCCCAGATCGTCTTCAAGAGCGAGCGTCCGCTGACCGATGCCTCTTATACGGCGCCGATCGAGGCACTCGTTGCCGAGGTCGACACGGTCGAGGGCGTCAACGTCGTCAGCCCGTTCGCCAACCCCCAGCAAATTGCCCAGTCGGGGTACATCGGTTTCGCACGTCTCGAAATCACCAACCGCAGCCAGGCCGACATGATGAAGGTCGCCGACGTCATCACTGCGATCGGTGACAAGGTCGAGGTTCCCGGTCTCCAAATCGAATACGGCGGCGAGGCATTCGCGAAGTTCGAGATGCCCGAGAGCGAGGCCCTTGGCCTTCTCGCTGCGATGGTCATCCTCGTCCTTGCCTTCGGATCGATTCTTGCGATGGGCCTTCCGATCGGCACCGCACTGCTCGGACTCGGCCTTGCATCGGGAATCGTCACCCTGCTCAGCCACGTCGTGTCGATGCCCGACTTCACCACATCAATGGTGGCAATGGTGGGCCTCGGCGTCGGTATCGATTACGCGTTGTTCATCGTCACTCGTTACCGCGAGGGCCTGCACGAAGGTCTCGACGTCGAGAACGCGATCGTCGATGCCATCGATACCAGCGGCCGCGCGGTCATCTTCGCCGGAATCACGGTCATCATCTCGCTGCTCGGCCTCTACATCATGGGCCTGTCGTTCGTACGTGGTCTCGCAACCGGTGCGGCCATAGGTGTTCTCGTGATGATGGTTGCGTCAATCACTCTTCTGCCCGCACTACTCGGCATGGTGAAGCACCGCATCGACGTGACATCGCGCGCGGCCGTGATGTCGCTCACCCTCTTCGTTCTGATGTCGCTGGCCGCAATCTTCACGCACTCGCTCCCCTTGTTCGGGGCGGGCGTGCTGGCATCGATTGCGCTCGTCGCCGTCAGCTTTGTCATCAAGCCGCTGCGCCAGCCGCTGGCGGTACGTCAGCCCAAGGCACGCGAACTCACCTTCTGGTACCGATGGAGCCGCGTCGTTCAACGCCGTCCGTGGTTCTCGCTCGTGGCATCGGCCCTCGTTCTCATCCTTCTCTCTGTGCCGCTCTTCGGCATTCGTCTCGGCTTCGGCGACACGGGCAACCAGCCGGAAAGCACGACCGTCCGCAAGGCGTACGACCTGCTTGCCGAAGGCTTCGGGCCCGGCGTCAATGGGCCGCTGTTCGTGACGGTTCAGGGCGAGGCCGCGGCATCACCCGAGCAGTTCGGTTCGTTCCTCGACACGATCTCGCGTGCTGAAAACGTCGCGTTTGCGGTTCCCAGCCCGCTTGGCGACAACGCACAGGTGAACGGCGAGCCCGTCGCCCTTGCAATCGTTTATCCGAAGAGCTCCCCGCAAGACGAAGAAACCACTGCCCTCGTGCACGCGTTGCGCGACACGGTCATCCCGGCAACTGGTGTCGTTGCCAAGGTCGGAGGCTTCACCGCCGCCAGCATCGACTTCGCCGACTACCTCGGCGGTCGTCTGCCGTTGCTGATCGCCGCGGTTCTCGTGTTGTCGTTCGTTCTCCTGATGGCCGTGTTCCGCAGTCTTCTCGTGCCGTTGAAGGCCGTCGTCATGAATCTGTTGTCGATCGGTGCCGCCTACGGACTCATCGTTGCAATCTTCCAGTGGGGCTGGGGCAAGGATCTCATCGGTGTCGGCAAGGCCGGCCCCATCGAGTCGTGGGCGCCCATGATGCTCTTCGCGATCGTCTTCGGTTTGTCGATGGACTACGAGGTGTTCCTCCTCTCGCGCATCAAAGAGGAATACGACCGCACCAAGGACAACGCCCGCGCGGTGGCCGACGGCCTCGCAGCAACGGCCCGCGTCATCACTGCAGCCGCACTCATCATGGTGTGCGTGTTCTCGGCCTTCGTGCTCGGCGACGACCGTCAGCTGAAACTGTTCGGCCTCGGCATGGCTTTCGCGGTGTTCATCGACGCCACGATCGTGCGCATGGTGCTGGTTCCCGCAACCATGGAACTCCTCGGCGACCGCAACTGGTGGATCCCGAAGTGGCTCGACCGAATCCTGCCGAAGATCGACGTCGAGGGCCATCACCTCACCGCCGCCGACCTCACCGAGCCGGAACCTGCTGCCAGCAGGGCAAACTGAGCGAAATCCAAGTACTGCAAGCCTTCGAGCCCGTGTGCTTGACAATCCCGCGCCGTTTGGCGTAGCCCATATCGCGTCATGAGCAAACCTCTCGTCATCGTCGAATCCCCCGCAAAGGCGAAGACCATCTCGCAGTTCCTCGGCAGCGAGTACATCGTCCGAGCCTCGGTTGGTCACATTGCCGACTTGCCGAGCAAGGGCCTCGCCGTCGACGTCGACAGCGATTTCAAGGCCGCCTACGAACTCACCGAACGTGGCCGCCAGGTCATCAAGGACTTGAAGGCCGACCTGAAGAACGCCAGCGTCGTCTACTTCGCAACCGACGAAGATCGCGAGGGCGAAGCCATCTCGGCTCACCTGCGCGAGTACCTGAACCCCAAGGTTGATTACCACCGGATGGTGTTCCACGAGATCACCAAGTCGGCGATCGCCGAAGCCATCGCCAACCCGAAGCAAATCAACACCAAGTTGGTCGACGCCGCAGAAGCGCGTCGCATCCTCGATCGCCTCTACGGCTACGAGGTATCGCCGGTTCTGTGGCGGCGCGTCAATCGCGGGTTGTCGGCCGGCCGCGTACAAAGCCCCGCACTTCGACTCATCGTCGAACGTGAACGCGAACGCATCGCTTTCCGATCGGCTGCTTATTTCGACATCGACGCGAAGACCACCACGACTCCGGCCTTCACAGCACGCCTCACTGCCCTCGACGGCACACGCGTCGCAACGGGCAAGGATTTCGACCAACAGGGATCACCGGCAACGAACGTCGTTGTTGTCACCGAATCCCGCGCGAACGAGCTCGTCACTGCATTGACGGGTCAATCACTCAAGGTCACGAGCGTCGAGGACAAGCCATACCGGTCGTCCCCCAAGGCACCGTTCATGACGAGCACGCTGCAGCAAGAAGCCGGCCGCAAGCTGCGCCTGTCGGGCCGCCAGGTGATGAGCCTCGCCCAGAGCCTGTACGAAAACGGCTTCATCACCTACATGCGAACCGACTCGGTCGTTCTCGCCGCCGAAGCAATGGGCGAGGTACGCGACACCATTCGCAAGGTCTACGGCAACGAGATGCTGTCGCCCCAGCCGCGCATGTTCAGCTCGAAGGTGAAGAACGCACAGGAAGCACACGAGGCAATCCGCCCCACTTTGCCGCTGCGCGCACCCGAACAAATCGAAGGACAGCTGAAGTCCAAGCAAGAAGCCGCTCTTTACCGACTCATCTGGCAGCGCACGCTCGCCTCGCAAATGGCCGATGCCACCGGCGTCACCGTCAGCGTGAAGCTCGGCGCGCAAGCGGGGTCAACGGCCTGCGAGTTCTCGGCGAGCGGAACCACCATCACGAAAAAGGGTTACCGCCAGGCCTACGAAGACCTGCCCGACGACGATGACGACGAGAAGTCGGAAGAGGCCGACTCCGTTCTTCTTCCCCCACTCAAGGCCGGCGACACCGTGCTCGTCAGCGAATGGGTCGGCAACGCACACGCCACCACTCCCCCGGCGCGTTACACCGAGGCAAGCCTCGTCAAGCGCCTCGAAGAATTGGGTATCGGTCGGCCCTCCACGTGGGCATCGATCATTTCGACGATGGTCGACCGCGGTGACTACGTCCGCAAGAAGGGAACCGCTCTCGTTCCCACGTGGACTGCGTTCTCGGTCATTCGTTTGCTCGAAGACCATTTCACGACACTCATCGACTACAACTTCACCGCGTCGATCGAAGAAGACCTCGATGCCATCGCCCGTGGCGAACGCGACAAGAGCAACTGGCTTCACCACTTCTATTTCGGGGATCCGGGCAACCTGCAGAAAGACCCGGGGCTGAAGAAGATTGTTGCCGACAATCTCGACGAGATCGACGCCGCGGCAATCAACACGTTCCCGCTCGGCAAGCACCCCGACACCGGTGACGAGGTCGTCGTCAAGCCCGGCAAGTACGGGCCCTACGTTCGCAGTGGAGAGAACACCGCGGGCGTTCCCGAAACATTGACACCCGAAGATCTCACCCTCGATGTCGCACTTCAACTGCTCGCCGCACCAAAGGGCGACGAACCGATCGGCCAGAAAGACGGACTTCCCGTCTTTGCAAAGACCGGCCGCTATGGCGCGTACGTGCAATGGGGAACGCCCGATGACCCACCTCCCGGATTCGACAAGCCGAAAATGGTGTCGCTCTTCGCGACGATGAACATCGAGCGAATCACCATGAAGGATGCGGAAGACCTTCTCTCGTTGCCCCGCACCGTCGGCGTCGACCCTGCCGACGGCGAACCAATCACCGCGCAGAACGGTCGCTTCGGTCCGTACATCTCGAAGGGCAAAGAGAGCCGCACATTGAAGAGCGAGGAACACATCCTCGACGTCACGCTCGAAGAGGCACTCGCACTCCTCGCCCAGCCGCGCACATTCGGCCGTGGTCGCGCCGCACCCAAGCCACCGCTCAAGGAATTCGGCAATGACCCGGTCAGCGGCAAACCGGTTGTCGCAAAAGAAGGCAAGTTCGGTGAATACGTCACCGACGGCGAAACCAACGCCGGCTTGAAGCGCGGCGACATCCTCGTCGACATGACTCCCGAGCGGGCCTACGAACTGTTGCAACTGCGTCGCGAGTACCTCGCCGAAAACGGCGGCGCGCCAAAGAAGCGCGGTGCGCGCGCGGCTGCGCCGAAGAAGGCACCCGTGAAGAAAGCTGCGCCAAAGAAGGCAGCGGTGAAAAAGGCTGCGGCAAAAAAAGCTTCACCGAAGAAAGCGGCGGCTGGCAAAAAGTCCGACAAGACTGACGACTGATGGCCCGCGGAACCTACATCGCGTTCGAAGGACTCGAGGGCTGCGGGAAGAGCACGCACGTGACACGGCTCGCCGAAAGTCTCGGTGCCGTCGCAACACGCGAACCGGGCGGCACCCGAATCGGCACCATGCTGCGCGCGATCCTCGCCGATCCCGACAACACCGACATCGATCCACGCACCGAGCTTCTTCTCATGACCGCCGATCGTGCGCAATTGATGAGCGAGGTCATCGAACCGGCTCTCTCGTCCGGCCGACACGTTGTCAGCGACCGCAGTGTCTATTCCACCCTTGCCTACCAGGGTTACGGGCGCGGCCTTGGAGTCGACACCATCCGCAGCATCAACGAGTGGGCACTCAACCAGACGTTGCCCGACATCGTCGTATGGATTCAAATCCCCCGCGAAGAAGCGGAACGTCGACTCGCCAAGCGCAACCTCGATCGGTTCGAACGCGAAGGTGCCGACTTCTTCGCCCGCATTGCCGACGGCTTTGCAGAACTTGCTGCCGCTGACCCCGCCCGGTGGATCATGATCGACGGCACGCAGCCGAAAGACAACGTACAGGCCGCGATTCACGCAGCCATTGCATCGCGTCTGTCATCCTGACAATTCGCTCAGTCGGTTTTCGATCAACAACGCCAGCAACTTCGCGTCGGGCTTCCAGTCGATCGGCACCTTGATCGTCTTCTTGTTGGTCTCGTATCCGTCGAGAAGTTTCCCGACCCGTGCGATTGCATCGGCACCCCAGGGTCCAAGCAGGATGTGTCGCTTCGCCGCCGATGCTCCGAAGACGTAGTCCTTGCCCAGTTTCAACATCGGCTGGTTCCAGGCGATCACGAGATCCATCTTCGGGTGCTTCTTACGGATCGCCGAGAAGATCGATCGCATCGTCGCGGCCTGTTCGGATGGCAGAGCGTCGAAGTAGGCGTCGGGGGTATCGACCCGGCGAGCCGACGTCGAACCGCGCGAATACATGACAAGAGCGTTTGCGTGGGCCTGGCTGAAGCCGTGTTCCCCGCGCAACACGGCAATTTGGTCGGCGTACTTTTTCCCCTCCAACTTCGCCATGACGCGGTGCCAATGGGCCATTGGCTTGCCGTATTTCTTTTCGATCGCCGGAAAATGTGATTCGCGACTCTTGTCGTTGCCGGCCACACCGCGATGGTATCGGCCGCCAACCCAAGTGGTCAGCTGAGTTTCGACAGTTGTCCACCATCAAAGACAAGTTCAGAACCATTGATCATCCGCGCTGCATCCGAGCAGAGGAAGACAACTCCCTCAGCAATGTCAACCGGATCAATGAGCTCACCGGTCGGGTTCAGTCGTGTCATTGCAAGGCGGACTGCTTCGGGTCCTTGCGCCACGAGCGGTTCGGCAACCGCCGTTCGCGTTGGGCCTGGTGAAACCGCGTTGACACGGATGCCACGTGTTGCGTATTCGCTTGCCGCCTGACGTGTCAGGCCGAGTACGCCATGCTTCGCAGCAACATATGCGGGACCAGCCCGTTCGCTTCCGCGGTGTGCCACAACCGATGCGTTGTTCACGATTACCCCGCCTGCGCCAAGCAGCATCGCAGAAATTTCCGCCCGCATACAGCGGAATACTGCCGAGAGGTTGACGTTGATCATTTCGTCCCAGAGGCCATCTTCGTACGTGTGGAACTCGTTCACGCGATCGAAGATTCCCGCGTTGTTGAACGCAAAGTCGACACGCCCACAGGCATCGACTGCCTTCCCGATCAAATGCTCGGCCGCATCGCGTTCGTGCAAGTCGACTTGCACGAAGATCCCTCGTCCCCCGGCCCGCCTCACAAGATCGAGAATCCGCTCGCCTTCGGTCGCATTGCGACCCGACACCACCACAGTTGCACCACGTTCAGCGAATGCAATCGCCGTTGCTGCACCGATCCCGGATGTGGCTCCCGTGATCACGATCGTCTTGTCTTCGAAAAGTTGATCAGATGCCGGTCTGCGCGGAGGCGTCACGGCCCGACTTTACAACCGTTGCCAGATCAGGCCGCCTGACCCATGAGCCCCGGAAGCAGCACGCGAACCGATTAGGTCCCAAGAGAACCGTCTATCGATGTACCAACGTGCGAGACTGCAATCAGGGAGGTAGTCATGTCGAAGAAGTTCGTGGTTCGAGTCGTACCGGTGATGTTGTTGGCCCTGGCCGCATGCGGCGGAGGATCAGACGGTGGAAGTTCCAGCGGCCTCGAAGCCGAGGTTTCCAAAGCCGTTCTCGAGGGTGCCGATACCGGCGGCCTTCCGTTCTCTGTCGACAAGAAGCTGGCCGATTGCATCACGTCGGCGGTCCTCGAAGACCCGGCTTTCAAGGATGAGCTGCAAGCCAGCTACGACAAGGGCCTGAAAGGTCAAGAGCTCCTCGACTCGGTCGGCGACCCCGAATCCGATGCCGACATGACCCGTCTCATGTTCTCGTGCTTCAGCTCCGAACAGTTCGCTGAACTCCTCGCGGGGCAGGTCGAAGATCAAAGCACGGTCACCGACGAAAAGAAGCAGTGCCTCACCGACGAGTTCGAGAAGATGGGCAACGAAGCAGTTGTCGACGGATTCATCGCCTTCAGCAGCAACGACAAGACGAACGAAAATGCAACGAAGATGACCACCGCAATGATCTCGTGCTTCGGCCTCGAGTCATTCGGCTGAACGTCCGCTTAAGTCGCCTTTACCCAAGCTGACCAGCTCGTACCCGACTGCGCACGCACCCATACGGTTCCCGTGGGGGCAATTGTGATCGTTCGTCGCAGCACGGCCGCGCCGAACTTCTTGGGCACAACCGACGGTCGCTTGCGACCGTAGGAGATTTGCAGAACTTTCACCTTCTGGGACGTCGTGACGCTGAGGCGACGTACACCCTTCGTGACGAGCAACTTTGCCCTGACAACTCGCACGGAAGCTGCACTGGGGGCGGTGGTCGTCGATGTACCCGCCGCCAGGGTGGACGACGCGGTCGAACCGCTCGCCAGTGTCGTGGAGGTTGTCGAAGAGGAAGTCGTATTGGAAGAAGTCGTTGAAGCACCTGCATTCGCGGTCGATTCCTCGGACGTCAAGGCCGACACGATCGCACCCGAAGTCGTGAAGTCACCCATCGCGAAGTCCCGCACGCCATTCGCGGCAAGTGAGCCACCGGTGATCGCGGTCGGGGTTCGAAGTACGTGATAACCGCCGAGATCGACTGCGCCAGCCACAGTGCTGGGGTTCACACCGAAATGCCCCTTCGTGTAGCCGAAGCAGACCAGACGCCCGGTCGTCGACCACACGCAGGTGCTGCGATTTCCCACGGCCACCCCGGAAAGCGACAAAGCTCCCATGGCCCCCGACACGTCGATCGCAGTGGGAGTCGTCACGACAGCTGGGGCACCGCTGACCCCCAGATGGTTGTCTCCGTTGCCGCCCCAGCACAGCAACCGGTTGTTGCTGGTGATGCCGCAAGCGTGTTCGTTGCCGATGTCGAGTTTGGTCAACTTGGCACCGCCGAGGCTGATGGCGACCGGTGAGGTACTACCTCCAGTGACTCCATTACCGAGTGACCATGCTGTGCCGAACCAGCCCCAGCAATACAGATTGTCTGTTGCCTCGTTTGTCAGAGCGCAGGACATCTGACTGCCGACTTCGACATCGATCGGCGTCTTGCCGCTCAAGGCCCCCGACGAAACTACCGAAACGAGAACAGTGCTGGAGGTAGTTGAGGCATTTCCAAGTTGTCCAAAGTCATTCAACCCCCAGCAGTTGATCAGCCCCGTTGTCAATGTGATGCACGTCGAGCCGTCGTAAGTATCGATGTCGGTTGCACCTGATGCCGGCATCGGGTTGAGGACGTTCGGTTCAGTTGTACCCGTGGGTGAGTTGCCACGACCAAGGTTTGCCGAGCGTCCCCAACAAAGAACCTCGTTGTAGCCGCTACGTGGGCCGGTGGTCTGTGGCACGAGCGCACAGGTGTGATCGGTGCCTGCGGTGACTGCGACTGCAGCATTCGCCTGCAGGATTCCACTACCGGCGGCGACCTGAACCGGTGCAGTACGGGTGGTCGTCGAGCCATCACCGAGTTTCCCGTAGACGTTTTTTCCCCAACAAAAAATATTTGCCGTCACATCATTCGTTGTGACACACGCATGCTCGTAGCCGACGCTGATCTTTTGGATCGTCTTGTTTGCCAACGTCGCCGGAGCGATCGCAGTGTGTGCAGTCGCAAGCGCGGTATTCGTTCCGTCACCCAGTTGACCGAACGCGCCGGCTCCCGCGGTCGACACCGCTGAACCAGACGCCGCGACCGTATGTCGAACTGGCAAAGCGATGAACGCCACGCTGCTCAGCACCAACGCCCATGCAACGAGCGAACCCTTGATGTGCCTCATCACTTACCTACCTTCACTGTGACGGATCGTGTGATTCGGGGAAGCTTTCCCGACTTCGCGGTGACCAGGGTGACGACGCAGACGCCCACCTTTGCCGACGCAACGAGCATCGTGCCCGAGGCATTGAGGCGACACTGGCCGCGAGCGCTCCACGAGCGCTTACCAAGTTGTGGCAAGCGCGGTGGACGAATCAGTCGTTCCGATTTGATCGTCGTTGCCGGTTTCATCGCAATGATCGGTTTCGCTGTCGCTTTGATGCCCTCCGACAACACGCCACCCACGACGGCTGCAACGGAGACTTGGTACGTCTTCCACGGTGCAAGATTCCTGAACGCACAGGTCATTGCCGCACCGGCCACCACTTGACATTGCTTGATCTCGTCGTCGTATGCGGCGGTGACCAGATAGCCGGCACCGACGGTTGGAGAAGCGCCCCACTTCACCGTCAGACCCCGCGGCACCGGCCTCACCGCAAGATTCGCTGCGGGCCCCACCGATTGTGTCGTCGAAGAATTTCCGCCCGCGGTCGACCCTCCGGATGCTCCTGTAGAACCCGACGAAGGGTTCTGGCCGGCCACGGTCGTCCGACTTCCGGCGGCTGGTGCCGGCGCCGATGGATCCTCGGTGATCGCCGCAGTCGTCTTGCTGTAGAGGACCAAGTCCTGGGTTTCGGCCGAAAAACCGAGGGAATCCGCGATCAACGTCCGAACGTAGATTCTCCGGAGATCATCGACCACGTCGACGTCGCGCCACAGCGTGCGATTGTTCAATGAAATTTCGTTCCAGCCAACCGAGGTACAGCAGCCGAACGTTGGATCCACTTCACCCGTTGCAGTCAGACGGTACAACTGCAACAGCGACGGCGCAGTCGACAAATAGCGGACGAGCATCACCGACACGGGGGTCGACGTAATCGAGTAATTCTCCGCAATGTCTGCAGTTCGTCGGGTAAACGGCAGAAAATCCGTCTTCCCATCACCGCTGAAAGCCGTGTCGTAGCTGCCCGACGATGTCAGACGAGCCAACCGCGGCACGTAGTAGTTGTTCGTCGCATCCCAAGTTTTCACGAGCACATACAGCGAGTTCGGGCCAGGTGCCAGATTGATCGGGTTCGATTCCGCAAGACCGTATGGGTAAGCACTCCCGCCGAGACCGAAATTCTTGTCGGCCTTGCCGGCCGAGGTGAGTCGCCGGACCACCGACAACTCCGTCGCATCACGCGTGAATTTCGTGACTACCAGCACATCGACCGAGCCATCAGGACTTACGAGCACATCCCTTGCCTGTGTCGCGTAGCCGAGATCAATGACAGCGAAACCGTCACCGTCGAACGTCGGGTCAGCAGTCGGCCGGGCGAATCGGTCGGGCGACACACGCCCGACAATCACGCGCTCCTCGTTGTCGAAAGATGAGAAATTGAAGCCCGTCAACACGAAATTTCCCGATGCCTCGTGGCGAACGACCTTCTGGAATGAAATCTCGAATCCGTCGATTGCTTTTGTCAAGACAGCACTGGTTTCCGCCGCGGGATCAAAAACCGTCACGAAACCACGAGCTCTCACTCCCGACTTGAACGATGCGCCGACGATCCACAATCGACCCGCATCATCGAACGCAATGTCGTTGACTGCACACAAATAGTCAGGTGCTTCCGCTCCCGTTGCGCACGCGATTCTCTTGCACTCGCTCCCAACGCAATTCCGGTCGAAAGGGCCTACGAAATAGTCGGACTGGTACTCGATCTGACCGACCTTGTATATCCGTGCGAGTTGTTGCTGTTTGCTCCCGGGCTTTGTCAGCAAGACCCACTGGGAGCCGTCCGGCGAATCCCACCGTTCCACACGTTCGGTCCCGGCCAGATTGAAGTTGATGTTGACATCGCGCTGACTGGAACTTTCGAGGAATCCGCCGATCTCGTTAGCTGCCCAAAGCGGTGTCGACTGTGCAATCGCCGCGACGACACAGGCAATCAGCAATGTGAGTGAGCGTCTGCCCATTTAGGCAGATTAAGCCACACCCGATTGTGCCCAAGACGCGGAGAGGAGCACAAGAATCGCCAGCGCGCTCGAAGGGACTCGAACCCCTAACCTTTTGATCCGTAGTCAAATGCTCTATCCATTGAGCTACGAGCGCATGCACCGTATGTGAATGGTGCGGGTCGAAGTGTAAAGGGAAAACCCCGAAGTGCCTACCGGCGCCCTATTCCCAAGGAGCCCAGCCCGAACGCTGGTACATGGCATAGGCGGCGGTGGCATTTGTGCGCGCATCGAGCAATTGCGAGGCGTTGGTGATGCCGAGAGTGCCGAGGAACGCCTGATTTGCACCGAAGTAGATCTGGAAGAGGCCAAGGCAACACCAGTTGTGGGCAACGTGGTTGAGGTGACTCTCGCGCTTCGAGATCTTCACGGCACGTCGTTCGAGTTTGTCGGGGAAGATCTCACGGATGATGGCCTCGGACTCGGCTGCCGAGAGGCGCTTCTTCGGGATGACAAGTTTCGGGGTAGCCGCCTCGGCGGTCACGTTCGCGCCGGGTCGGTTGAAGGCCGCTCCCTTCGGAACGCAGAGTTTCTGGCCCGGGAGAATGATTGTTCGGGCATTGGCGTTGTTGGCCCGCAGCAGGGAGGACAGCCCCACCCCGGCGTAGTCGGCAAGGAGGCTCCAAGAGTCGCCCCGCTGCACAATAAAAGAGGTACAGGCAGCGGAGGCTGACGGCACCCCGACGGCCGGCCCGGCGATGATGCCAAGGGCCAAGCCGATCGAGGCGATGAACCGAAACACGGGGGTTTGTTTGGTCATATCCAGCTCCTGCAGATTCCGCCCGCAAGACTCTGATGGTCTATCCCCATGTCGGGACAAATGCAATGGGTCGCTGGAAAACCCAATGTTTTCACTGTGGATACTGGCGGAGAGGGTGGGATTTGAACCCACGGTCCGCTTTAACACGGACAACGCCTTAGCAGGGCGCCCCATTCGGCCACTCTGGCACCTCTCCTGGGAAAGGTGAGTCTATGGGACGCCGGGCCGTTCCGAACCGGGCCGGCCGGGTCGCCTGCCTTCAGTGTTAAGGGCGTGTCACGGCTTGGTTCCGGAGGAAAGGCCGTCTGCTCGGGCGACCTAATATCGCCTCGACGCATCAGCAACTTCCGGGGAGGAAAATTTGAGCAAGCGTTTGAGCAAGAAGTGGTTGCCATTGGCAGCCACGGTCGCTCTCGGTGTCGGTCTCGTTGCCTGTGGCGACGACAGCGGCTCGAGCAGCGAAGACACCACAGCAGTCGAGGAAACTGCGGACACGACTGCAACTGCAGATACGACCGCAACCGCCGACACCACTGCAACCGAAACATCCGAAGCACCGGCCGCCACTGGCGACTGGGCGGCCAACTTCAAGGCATGGGAAGAGGGCGCTGCGCCCGTCGCCTGTGGTCCCGAAGAGGGCCAGCCCCTGAAGGCTGCATGGGTGTACGTCGGTCCGATCAACGACGGTGGCTGGACACAGACGCACGACGAAGCTCGTGTAAAGGTGCAAGAGCACTTCGGCGACAAGATCGAGACCACCTACAAGGAGAACGTGCCCGAAGGTGAGCAGGTTGGACAGGTCATCGAAGACCTGATCGCCGATGGCAACACCGTGATCTTCGGTACGTCGTTCGGATTCCAGGATGCGTTCGTTGCGGCTGCCGAGAAGCACCCCGACGTCTGCTTCGAGTTCGCAACCGGCTACAAGGGTGGCGCGAACCTGTCGCAGTTCTACGGCGCAGCTGAAGACACCGACTACCTCGCAGGTATGGCTGCAGGCGCAGCATCGAAGACCGGCAAGCTCGGTTACCTCGGTTCCTTCGGCATTCCCGAAGTTGTCCGCGGTATCAACGCGTGGACACTTGGCGCACGCGCGATGAACCCCGAAGCAACCGTGAAGATCGTGTGGGTGAACAGCTGGTTCGACCCGCCGACCGAGCGCAAGCAG
>CAZKVD010000007.1:0-1310 GCA_964556145.1 uncultured Bifidobacterium sp.
GTTGCGGGGAGCTTCGGTGCCGTGGAAGATGTTGCGGGCCATACGTGCGGGCGTGCGGTTCAGGCCGGCTTGTGCAGCGACGAACTTGGCGCGGTCACGGCCGTTCCACTCCCATTCGCGCTTGGCAAGGAAGTCGAAGGGCTTCGGGAACGTGTCGTTGTTGACCGTCGTCTCGATCTGGAAGATCTTCGGGCCGTGCTTGCGCATCACCTCACCCATGCGCCAGTTGCTCTTGTGCAGTTCGCTCTTGTGAGCGTCCATGAAAGAACGGCTGTTCTGCATGGTGTGGGTGTTGTGGTGGTGACGCAGCGATCGGTACGACGCAAGACCCGTTGCCGTGCTCTTCCAGCCACCGTCCATGGCGACGAGGTTGATGTTGACGTACACCAACAGGTCGCTTTCGGCGGCGCGCTTGTTGATCTCGACTTCCTCGCCGTGCGGGGTTTCGCCGAGCAACACCAGATTGTCGGGGTCTTCGGCGTCGTGTTGGTACAGCGTTCCCCGCGGTGCAAAGGCGTCGTAGATGCGGTCGCCCAATTGGTGACGCAGTTCGTCCTCGGTCATACGACGGTGCAGCGCGAGCGCGGCGATGATGTGGACGTCGTCGACACCTGCCTCGGCGGCGAGGTCGAGAACTGCTTCGATCACGCGCTGGCGAATGTCGGGCCGCGTCATCTTCGGCAGCGGAAGGCTGATGTCGTCGAATGCGATCGTCAACTTCATGCCCGGGAACAGCAGGGCGGGAAGCGGATCCATTTCGATCGGGTTCAACAGCGCATGGCGAATCGCGCCGTCGATGTCGTCGATGGCCTTGTGTGGCTCGGGTGCATAGATGACGCGCGACCTGTCGGCGGGCAGCTTCTCGAGCGAGAAGTTCTCGCCCCGCCAGAAAAGAATCGGGGGAGTCGAACGGTCGACTTCAAGGACGAATCCTGGGCGTGGCATCAGTGCTGCCTTTCCTTGTTGGATCTTTCGTTGCGCAGATCGAACGCGACCTTGATTGCGCCGCGCGGGCCCGCTTCGGCCGCGTGGCGCAGTGCATGCGCGTAATCGGAGAGTGGGTAGGTGGCCGACAGCATCCGCTCGGTGCGGAAGGTGCCGGCAAGCTCGATGGCGAGATCGAAGGTGCGACGACGCGACCCGTCGAGCAACGTTTCGGTGCCGTAGGTGTATGAACCTTTGAGCTCGGTTTCGCGGTGCCAAAGTCCGGTCAGGTCGACGTCGACCTGTGAGGGCATTCCCATCAACACGACGCGTCCACGCGGCCGGGTGACGCGGATCGATGTCGCGATGCTGTCACTGTTGCCAAC
>CAZKVD010000007.1:1410-10641 GCA_964556145.1 uncultured Bifidobacterium sp.
CCGCGTACCGATTCGATCGCCTGCAGGGCAGAGTGGATACCGCCCGCCAGCGGCTCGATCAAAACGGCGCGCTCATCGCTCATGTCATTGGGAATACGGTGAATCTGCGATTCGTGGGCCACGAGTTCCGTCGCCCAACCGCCACCGGTCGAGTTGCAAAAGCCGATCTGGATGCCCGGCTCGAGCGGCGGCAGCGCGAGGTGTGCGTAGTCGTCGCCGTCGCCCGGGGCTGCACCCTCGAAGGGAAGCGCATGTCCGCGGGCGGCGTGGCCGAGCACGGGTTCGATGACGACGCGCTCGCCCGAATCCAGGGTGCCGACGATCTCGTGGCCGGGGACGAAGGGAAAGCTGACCCAGTTCTCGAAGTAGGTCGATGCGTGTCCCTCGACGGTTGCAAGATCGCTGCCGCAGATTCCGGTGAGCCGCGGATACACGCGGTGCCAACCCGTGCCGGGAAGCGTCGGCGCATCGATGTCGTTCAGGGTCAGTGGCCCGACCTTCGCGGCTGACCCGGTGTCGAGGCCCGACACCAGACGCGCGAGCATGAAGCGGCCGGTGTTGCGGTCGACGCGCAGCGCCTTCATTGAGTTCGGCCTCATCGCTGGCGCTCGTTCATCATCGGTGCGAGAGGGAGCAGTTTCTTCGGCGCGCCGGCAGCCTTTGACCATTCCTCGACGAGCCATCCGCGCTTGCGTGCGATGGCAGCAAGGCGGGTTTCGGGGTTTACCGCAACGGGGTGGCCGACCGCTTCGAGAAGGGGTAGGTCGGATGTCGAGTCGGCATAGGCAACGCACTCCTCGAGCGTGAAGCCGTTTGCGTCGCAGTAATCGGACAGCACCTGGGCCCGGGTTTCGCCCGTCGGTGGCACCTTCGAGAGTTGGCCGCTGTAGGTGCCGTCGGGGCGCACCGACATTTCCGCGGCGATGATTTCGTCGAACAGTGGTCGCAGTGATTCGACGTTGAACGACAGCGCGCCGGTGATGAGAATCGTCTTGTGGCCGAGCGCGCGATGTTCACGCACGCGACGGATCGCGGCGGGGAACGACTTGGCAACCATGATGTGCGTCATCATCTCGATGGCGTCACGCTCGATCTGTTCGACGGGTGCATTTTCGTAGCGTCGGTAGAAGTGGCGAAGGAAGTCACCGCGGTCTTTGCGGTCCATGCTGAGCAGTGAGGGTCCTTCGCGGAGGGTACGAAGGACGTAACGCATGCGCTCGGGGCCGTTCAGGTGCCGTGTTGCCAGCCACGAATAGCTTTCGACGACGTTCGAGGCGATGAGGGTGTTCTCGAGGTCGAAGGCGGCAACCTGCCTCGTCGGCGACAGAACGTTGGATCGCAGACGTGCACTGCGGTCGGTCTTGGTTTTGCCGGGCGTCATCTTGACGCGGGCGTGCTCGACCACCGATGGCAGGTGAACGTTGCGCACGTAGTCGTCCCACGGCACGACGCGAGGGTCGAAACAGAATGCGTCCTGGTCGGTCGCATCGAGTTGGTCCCACAGCGAGAGCAGGTTGTCGACCGAATAGATCGCCTCACACTCGGTGTACAGGCCGTACAGCTCGACGTATTCGAGTGCACGCTCGATTTCGATGCGGCGCTCTTCCAGTTTGGCGCTCCATGTCGCCTGCGTTCCGCGCAGGGGAAGCGACTGCAACAGGCGCTCGCCGCGCGTCACCAAGGTCTGGGCACGGTTCAGTTGCTTTTGCACGCGACCACGGCCGGGGAAGTTCCAGTCGGGGACGACGATGGGCTGGCCCTCGGCGTCGTGAATCGGGTGTTCGGTGAACCAGCCGCGCACGTTGTCGACGAGCTGGCTGTAGCGCAACGGGTTTACGCTGCCCGAGGCCACCTGTGTGATGAACGGAGCATCGGGTCCCTTGGCTGCCACCGCGATGATCGCTGCAACGACGATGTCGACCGGAATGACGTCCACGGTTCCTTCGGGCACGCCCGGAAATTCGCGCAGAAGTCCGCGCGCATAGGAAATGATCACGGGCTCGGCCATGCGGAATCCGCGGATCCAACCGGGTCGCGGCTCGGCGAGAGCGGATTCGATGATCGACGGCCGAACGATGTTGACCGGAAGGTCACCCTTGGTTTCGGTGAGGGCCTGCTCGCCGAGTGCCTTGGTGAACGCATACGCATCGGGCCAGCCGACGCTGGCGGCGCGTGCGCGTCCGGCCTGAACGAGTTCGTTCTGCACCCATCGGTCGCGCAGTTGTTCGGTCTTGGCCGCGAGAGCCGGCGCGCCGGCGGCACCGAGTTCACGACGTGCATCGACGCGGAACTTTTCCAGCGCCTGCGGTGTGCGGCTGGCAGCTTCGACGTCGCCACGCAAGCGTCGAGCAGAGGTCACCTCGGTGCGCCAGTTCAGGCCAATGTCGAACGGGCCCTCGGAGACGAGCAATTCGGGTGCGTGCCCGCGTCGGTTGCCCGCGACGTAACACGTGCTGACTGCCACGAGGTGCGGTTTCGTTGGTGACGCGGCATGGAGCTCGTTCAGCACTGCGGCCAGTCGCACAGGGCCGAGCAGGTTCACCTCGACGGCAGAGTCGAGGGGGGAGTCGAACGACACGGCCGCAGCCGAGTGGATGATGATCTCGCACGTTGCGAGTTCGGCGCGGCCCGCATCGGAGAGTCCGAGTCCGTCGACCGAGATGTCGCCGTCGATCGCATGCACGCGACGCGCGCACATGGCGTCGAACTCTTCGGCGGTTCCCTTCAGTTCCTCGCGGAGGCGGTCGAACGCATCGTTGTTCAGAATCTCGCGCTTGACGCGACTCGCTGCACCGCGGCGGCCACCGCGAACGATCAGGAAGAGTTCGCAGCCGGGGGCTCCGCGCAGCAGTCGCTCGACAAGAGCCGTGCCGACGAACCCCGTCGACCCAGTAATGGCAATGCGCCGCCCGGCCAATGACTCCGCAATCATCGGATGAGTTCTAGCACATCTCTCTACCAATTGGTAGAGAAACTTTGGTACCGTCCCCCTCATGCCGGGAAAACCAACGCGGGAGCGGATTCTCGAAGAGGCACTGGATCGTTTCGGTACGGCCGGAATCGATGCGACCAGCCTGGATGACATCGCCCGCGGCGTGGGGGTGGCCAAGCAGACCCTTCTCTACTGGTTCACGTCCAAAGAGGAGTTGGTCATTGCGGTCCTGCAGAGGGTCGCCGATGAACTGGTGGTCGAAGTTGGCGCGGCGGTACGCGGCGCCCCGCACGGGTTTGCCCGGGTCGAGGCTGCGGTGACCGCGGTGTTCCGTCCCGCGGTACGCCGACCCGCATTGTTGGGTTTGGTGCGCGAGCTGAACCGACTCAGTCCCGAACTTGCCGATGCAGTGGTGTCGAGAATGAAGCCACTCGTCGCAATGGCCGTTTCCTATCTCGAAGGCGAGATGGATGCGGGGCGTCTGCGACGTGCCGACGCGCGGCTCTTGATGGCATTTGCGTATTCGACTGTCGTCGGCGTTGCCACCGAGCCGGTCGCACTACGCGCCGTCGGTTGGGAGCCCGGGGTTGCCTCGCTGCGTCGGCTGCGCGCCGAACTACTTGCGTTCCTGCGCGCCGCGCTTGCTCCGTGATGCGCGGTCGATTGCGAGTTCAACGAGACGATCGATGAGCTTGTCATAGGGGAGTCCGGTTGCTTCCCACATCTTCGGGTACATCGAAATCGGAGTGAACCCGGGAATCGTGTTCACCTCGTTGCACAGGAATCCCCGGCCTTTTTCTTCGAAGAAGAAGTCGACACGGGCCATGCCGGCGCAACGAAGCTCCGAATACACACGCGCTGCCAGTTCGCGAACAATACGCGTCTGGTCGGCATCGAGTGCGGCTGGAATGGTCAGCTGTGCCGAGGCGTTGACGTATTTGTCGTCGTAGTCGTAGAACTCGGCACCGGCAACGATCTCTCCGGGAACCGACACTTCGGGGGTCACGTTGCCGAGAACCGCGACTTCGATCTCCCGTCCGTTGATCGCCTCTTCGCACAACACCCATTCGTCGAAGACGAACGCGTGGTGCACTGCCGCCAGTGCTTCGTCGCGCGTCTTGGCCTTTCGCACGCCGACGGAGGAGCCCATGTTGGCGGGTTTCACGAACATCGGCAGGCCGACCGATGCAATGACTTCGTCGATCTCGGAACTCTCGAAGTGTGGTTCGTGCACGACACGGAAATGGGGCTGGGGCAGACCCGCGGCTGCGAGGACTTGTTTGGCCATCGCCTTGTCCATGCACAGAGCGCTCGACAGGACACCCGATCCGACATAGGGAAGGTTCGCGACTTCGAGCATGCCCTGCACGGTTCCGTCCTCGCCGAGCGGCCCGTGCAACAGGGGCAACACCACCGTGTTGCGACGTGGGATGTCATCGAGTGAAATCGTGGGCCCGGTTGGTGTCAGGCGGCCGTTCGAGGCCGGCGTCGCCGTCAGATCAACTTGATGCCAGGTGCCGTCGCGATCGATGCCGATTGCACTGATGGCGTAGCGCGCCGGGTTTGCCGCGGCGATGACGTGAGCAGCCGTCACGCAACTGACGTCGTGTTCGGCTGATTCGCCGCCGAACAGCACGACAAGGTTCGTCAGCGCGCCACTCATGGCCCCGACGGTACACGGGCACGGCAGTAACGTCACGGTATGCGGATTCCCGTTGCCGATGCAGCCCGAGTCACGGGTGCGCGGCTCGTTGGTGATGACTCCACGGTGTGCAACGGCGTGTCGTACGACTCTCGCGCGCTCGTGGCGGGAAATCTGTTCGTCGCGATCGTCGCCGTTCGGGACGGTCATGATTTCGTGGCCGACGCTGAATCGGCCGGCTGTGCCGCTGTGTTGGTTGCGCGCGAGATTCCCGGTTGCAGGGTCCCGCAAATCGTGGTTCACGACACTTCGGTTGCGCTGACCGAACTCGGACGCTGGGCGCGCCACCGGTTGGCGGGCCGCGTCGATGGACGCGTCGTTGGAATCACCGGTTCAGTTGGCAAGACGACGACGAAGGATTACGTCGCAGCGGCATTGCGAACGCACTTCAGCGTCGGTGCAAGCGAGAAGTCGCTGAACAACGACCAGGGAATGCCCGTCACACTGTTGAACGCGCCCGACGACGCCGAGGCGCTCGTCCTCGAGATGGGCATGCGCGGTTTTGGCGAGATCGCCCGTCTGGCGACGCTGGCACGTCCCGACATTGCAGTGATCACCAGGGTCGGCGAGTCCCACGGCGAGAGAGTCGGAGGAATCGACGGAGTCGCCCGTGCAAAGGGTGAACTGGTTGAGGCGCTGGCGCCGTCGGGGGTTGCGATTCTGAACGCCGATGATCCGCGTGTCGTCACAATGGCCGGGCTCACCGATGCGCGTGTGCTCACCTACGGATCTGCGGTCAATGCCGACATGCGTTTCTTCGACGTGGTTCAGCGCGGCGCCGATGGCGTGACGTTTCATTTCGCCTCGCGATGGGGTGGTGGTACGTGTCGTTTGCAAACTCCGGGAGCCCACATGGTGTCGAATGCTGCTGCTGCGCTGTTGGTTGCGGCCGTCACCGACTGTGACCTTGCTGCTGCGGCCACGGCCCTGGGTCATTCGGAACTTTCACCGATGCGCATGGCAATTCACCGTGCGGCCGGTCTGACGATTGTCGACGACTCGTACAACGCCAGTCCGACGTCGGTGATCGCGGCGCTTGACGCGTTGGTGGCAATGCCCGCCGTTCGTCGTGTCGCGGTGCTCGGTCTGATGGCCGAAATTGACGAGCCCGAGCAGATGCACCGGTCGGTGGCCACGCACGCGGCACGTCTCGGAGTCGAAGTGGTGGCGGTGGGGACCGACCTGTACGGGGCGCCGCGCCTGGACGAGCATGACGAAGTTGTGTCCTATGTCCGCGGGCTTCCCGCCGATTCGGTGATCTTGTTCAAGGCCTCACGCGTCGTCGGGCTCGATCACGTAGTGCGACTGATCCTCGGCTGAGCCTTCGAGCAACTTCACGTTGCACCACCAGGCAAGGAAAAGTGCCCACACGGCGCCACCCACGAGAACCCATCGCGCACCAACTGCGTCAATGACGGGGCCAAAGACCAGGTTGCCCAGCGGCACGGTGCCTCCGAAGGCCATGAACCACAGCGACATCACGCGGCCACGTTCGTTCGGAGCCAGGCGGGACTGAAGGACGGTCATCATCGACGTCGTTGTTCCGAAGTAGGCGATGCCGAGGGGAAAGGCGATCGCGAAGGCGAGGAACTGTGTGTTTGCGACGCCAAAGAGGGCGAGAAAAACTGCGAAGGCAGCGAAGCCCCATTGAGTGATGCGTCGCTTGTCGACGGAGACGAGGACCGTTCCGATTGCGAGTCCACCGAGCGCCGCGCCGAGGCCCCAGAAGGCGTAGAGCCAGCGGTACGTCGATCCTGTTTCATCGATGCCGAAGTTGAGTCGCGCGACGGCGGGGAACAGGCCGACGTAAGGCAGCGAGAGAAACGAGAAGGTCGCGAGGGAAAGAAGCAGGCGCCCGATCACCGGGCGTTCGCGTGCGATTCGAAAGCCGGTTGTCAGCTGACGCCAGCCTTCGTCGGATCCGGCCGATGCAAGATGCGGAATCGTGACGCGCAGAAGCGCAACGATGACGAAGAGATAGGTGACCGAGTTGATGAGAAACACCTGTGACGTACTGACGCCCCAATTGGCGAGCAGTGCCACGACGATGGGGCCAATCACGCGCGAACCATTGATGACCGTCGAGTTCAGCGATATCGCACCAGCGAGGTCCTCGGGTGGCACGAGGCTGGGGAGGGAAGCCGACCAAGCGGGTGCATTCAGCGCATTGCCGATGCCGACGCCCAGCTGTGCCGCGAAGATCCACCCGACGTGTGCGTCGTTTGCCGTCAACGGAAACAGAAGGAATGCAAACGTCATTTGAATCGTCTGGGTGACGATCAACCACTTGCGACGTTCGAACCTGTCGGCAATGACCCCGGCAGGAATCGACAGGATCAACAGCGGGCCGAGCTGGGCGAAAATGAAGAGGCCGACAAGCGAGGCGCGACCGGTTCGGTTGTAAATGTAGGCGGGCAGTACGACGTTCTGCATCCATGTCCCGATGTTGGACATGAACGATCCGGTGAACATCAACCGGAACGCACGCGACTGAAGCGCGGCACGAACCGTGCCGCGCCGAACTTCGGACATCAGTCGGCGAGGATCTCTGCGAACATCGACAGTGTTTGGGGCGGACCGCTGAGAAGGAACGTCGTGATGCAGGTTTCGCGCCACTTGGCGAGTTCGTCCTTGATTTTTCCAACCGGGCCGACCAACGCCACGTCTTCGACCATCGACAGCGGAATGGCAGCTGCGGCTTCTGCCTTCTTGCCCTCGAGGTACAGATCCTGCACCTTCAGTGCGACGTCCTCGTAACCCATGCGCGCAAAGACCTCGAAGTGGAAGTTGGCGCCACGGGCACCCATGCCTCCCGCGTAGAGCGCAAGGAACGGCCGGACGAAGTCGGCACACTTTTCGGCGTCATCGCCGGGAATGATGAAGAGTCCCGACGCAACCTCGAAGCGATCTGCCTTTCCGGCTTCGCCGCTCTTCGTGAATCCCTCGTTTAGGCACTTGCGGTAGAACGGGTCTTCCTTGGGCGAAAAGAAGAGAGGCAGCCATCCGTCGCAGATCTCGGCGGCAAGTGCCACGTTCTTCGGACCTTCTGCGCCGAGGAAGATCGGGATCTCCTTGCGCAGGGGGTGGATGGTGCTCTTCAGTGGCTTGCCGAGTCCGGCGCCACCCGGATACGGCATGTCATAGAACTCACCGTGATGGTTGATCGGGGTTTCGCGACGGATGATGTCGCGAACGATCCCGATGTACTCACGTGTGCGGGCAAGCGGCTTCGGATAGGGCTGGCCGTACCAGCCTTCGACAACCTGTGGTCCCGATGCGCCGAGGCCCAGAATGAAGCGCCCGTTGCTGAGGTGATCGATCGTCATTGCGGCCATGGCCGTGGCCGCCGGCGTGCGTGCGCTCATCTGAACGATGCCGGTGCCGAGACGAACCTTTTCTGTGTGTGCGCCCCACCATGCCAACGGCGTGAGCGCGTCGCTGCCGTAGGCCTCGGCGGTCCACACCGAATCAAAGCCGAGCCGGTCGGCTTCCTTGATGCCTTCGAGTGCTCCGGCGGGAGGGCCGCTGCCCCAGTAACCGGTGTTGTAGCCGAGCTTGATGTTCTTCGTGGGGGCCATTCCCGAGACGATACGTCAGACCCCGCGCATCAGGTCGGATCGAACTCGATTGGCAAGGATGTCGGCCCGAAGATGCCTGCCGTGGCGATCTTGTAGCGCGGTTCACCGGCCCTGCGGATGTTCGGCATGCGTCGTGCCAAGAGAGGCAAAGCCTCTTGCAACTCGGCGCGAGCGAGTGCGGCCCCGAGGCAGTAATGGATTCCCGATCCGAAGGTGAGTTGCGGTTGGTTGGACTCGCGTCGGCCCGTGTCGAAGCTGGTTGGGTCGTGGAAAATCGATGCGTCGCGATTGGCCGCAGCCAAGAGCGGAAAGACGAGCGTGCCCGCGGGGAACAAAACGCCCTTGTAATCGATGTCGCACGAGGCAACGCGTCCGGTTGCCCGCACGGCACCGTTCAGTCGCATCGTTTCCTCGACGACGCGCGCCGCAACGGAAGGGTCGTCGGCGAGGCGCTTCCATTCGTCGGGGTGATCGAGCAACAGGTCGACGGCAAGGCCGAGCTGGTTGCGGGTCGTGTCGGTGCCGCCAACGATGACGGCCTCGACCATCATCACCAACTCTTCGTTCGTCAACTTGTCGCCGGCCTCTTCGGCGGCAATGAGATCGGTGAGCAGGTCGTCGCGCGGTTCGTCTCGTCGATCGGCGATGAGACCGCGCACATAGGCCTCGAGTTCGTCCTGTGCGGCCATGATCAGCGGCATGTCGTTGCGGAAGTTGTTGTCGAATATCCGCAGCACGTCGGTGGCCCAGCGGCTGAAGAGCTCCCAGTCGCGTTTCGGTGCCCCCAGCAATTCGCAGATGATCGGGATCGGGTACGGCTCGCAAATGTTGGAAGCCATGTCGACGCGTCCCGTGTGAGCGACGGCATCGACGAGGCCGTTCACGACATCGCGCATCGCGGGACGCAATGTGTCGGCTCGACGTGGTGAGAAGGCGGGTGCGACGAGGCGGCGCAGGCGAACGTGTGTGTCGCCCTCGGCCGAGAGAATCGATTCACGGCGGCGCAACTTGAATTCGGG
>CAZKVD010000007.1:10741-34639 GCA_964556145.1 uncultured Bifidobacterium sp.
CAACGTACGGAAGTGACAGGGCCTCGGCGACCGGTTGGTTGGTGACGACGCCGCTTGCAACATTCAGGCCGTGCGCGAGGGACTCATCACCGGTAACGGCATCACGGGCTCCCTTTTGGGCAACCGTGATGATGTAGGGGAGCGTGGCATTGGTGAGCGCGTACGTGCTGGTGTGGGGAACGGCGCCCGGCATGTTGCCCACCGCGTAGTGAACGACGTCGTGGAGCATGTACGTGGGCTTCGAGTGGGTTGTTTCGCGGGTCGTTTCGATGCAGCCGCCCTGGTCGACCGCAACGTCGACGATGACGGCACCGGGTTTCATCGTCTTCACCATGTCCTCCGACACCACAACGGGCGCACGACCGCCCGCCACGAGGACTGCACCGATCACCAGGTCGGCCTCGGCAACCGAGCGCTCGATCGCGCCGCGGTTCGACGCAAGGGTCATGATGCGGCCCTTGTGAATCTGGTCGACGTAACGCAGTCGATCGATGTTCTTGTCGAGCAGGATCACTTCGGCCTCCATGCCGGCGGCAATCCACGCGGCGTTCCACCCAACGTTGCCCGCGCCCAGGACCACAACGCGTGCGGGACGCACACCCGGCGCTCCACCCATCAGCACGCCGCGACCGCCGTGTGTCCGCTCGAGAAAATGAGCCCCCATCTGGGGAGCGAGTCGACCCGCAACCTCGCTCATCGGGGCGAGAAGCGGCAGTTGGCGATCCCGCGTCTGAACGGTTTCGTAGGCGAAGGCAGTCGTACCCGACGCGACGAGGGCCTTTGCAACTTCGGGGTAGGCCGCGAGATGCAGGTACGTGAAGAGAACGAGATCCGAACGCATGAAGGAAAACTCTTCGGCCTTTGGTTCCTTCACCTTGACGACCATGTTGCACGCCCAGGCGTCGGAGGCGGTCGGCACGATGTCGGCGCCGGCGGCCACGTAGTCGGCGTCGGTGATCGATGCGCCGGCTCCGGCGCCGGTCTCGACGTACACGTTGATGCCGAGGCGCTCGAGTTCTCTCACGCCGTCGGGTGTCAGCGCGACGCGACCTTCGGATTCCTTGATTTCGCGTGGAACACCGACGGTTGCGATTGGCAGGGTCATGACCTATTTATACACATGAATTGCTGTGGCAGGATGACGCCATGCAGGCGTTCAGAAACTTCATCAACGGTCAATTTGTCGATGCAAAGAACGGCGAGACGACAGAAGTCGTCAACCCGGCGACGGGAAAGGTGTACGCATCGGCGGCGCTGTCCCGCGATGCCGACGTCGAAGCCGCGATGCGCGCAGCCGAAGCAGGTTTCGAGGTGTGGCGCGATTCGACCCCGTCCGAACGTTCGCTTGCATTGTTCCGCATCGCGGATGCAATCGAGGCCCGTGCCGGGGACCTGATCGCTGCCGAGGTCGAGAACACCGGCAAGCCGGTCAGCCTCACCACCAGCGAAGAGATTCCTCCGATGGTCGATCAGATCAGGTTCTTCGCCGGCGCTGCGCGCCATCTCGAGGGCAAGAGCGCGGGCGAGTACATGCGCAACATGACCTCGATGATCCGTCGCGAGCCCGTCGGCGTGTGCGCCCAGGTGGCACCGTGGAACTACCCGATGATGATGGCAGTCTGGAAGTTCGCACCGGCAATCGCGGCAGGCAACAGCATCGTGTTGAAGCCGTCGGATACGACGCCTGCGACGACCACGATTCTCGCCGAGATCGCTGCCGAGTTCTTGCCGGCGGGTGTCTTCAACGTGATTTGCGGCGACCGCGACACCGGTCGCGCCATGGTCTCGCACCCCACACCCAGTCTCGTGTCGGTCACCGGCAGCGTGCGAGCGGGAATGGAAGTTGCACAGGCCGCAGCAGCGAGTCTGAAGCGGGTGCACCTCGAACTCGGTGGCAAGGCGCCGGTCGTGGTGTTCGACGATGCTGACCTCGAGGCCGCCGCGGCCGGAATCGCAACGGCCGGGTTGTTCAACGCCGGACAGGACTGCACGGCGGCGACCCGCGTCCTCGCCGCTCCGCGGGTGTACTCCGATTTCGTGGCCGCGCTCACCGAAGCCGTTGCAGCGTCGAAGACCGGCCAGCCAAACGACGATGACGTTCTCTACGGTCCGCTCAACAACGAGAACCAGCTGTCGCGCGTCGCAGGGTTCCTCGATCGCGCACCGACGCATGCGCGCGTGACCACCGGGGGCTCGAAAGTGGCCGGGGATGGCTACTTCTATTCCCCCACGGTCGTTGCCGACCTGAGGCAGGACGACGAGATGATCCAGAACGAGATTTTCGGCCCGGTGCTGACCGTTCAGCAGTTCAGCGATGAGGACGAGGCGGTTCGTTGGGCGAACGGTGTCGAGTACGGCCTTGCGTCGTCGGTGTGGACCAAGGACTTCGGTCGTGCGATGCGCATGGCCAAGCGCCTCGACTTCGGATGCGTGTGGATCAACACCCACATTCCGGTCGTGGCCGAAATGCCCCACGGTGGGTTCAAGAAATCGGGCTACGGCAAGGACCTGTCGTCGTACTCGCTCGAGGACTACACGCGCGTGAAGCACGTGATGGCAAATCTCGACAGCTGAGTCGCGTTGCTCAGCTGCGGTGTTCAGTGGACGCCGTACGTGTAGGTCTGTTTTGCGATGTCGAGATAAACGAACGTCTCGGTTGCGATGACGCCACCGACCCCGCGGATGGAATTGGTAACGGCGAGAAGCTCCGATTCGTCGCGAACCACCACTTCTGCCAGAAAGTCGAACTTGCCGGCGGCAACCACGAGATACTCGATCGCCTCGACGGCGCGCAACGTGTCGGCGATGCCGTCGGTCGGCCCCGTGGTGGAGATTCCGATCAGGGCCATGCGTCGGCGGCCAACCATCAGCGGGTTGGTCACCGCGGCAACCTGGATGACGCCCGTCGAGATCAGGCGCTGGACTCGCTGGCGCACCGCGGCTTCGGACAGCCCAACCGCCGCGCCGAGTTGCGTGTAGGGGAGGCGACCATCGGCCTGGAGTTGTTCGATGATGCGCTGGTCGGTGGCGTCGAGGCGCACCGGGCCGGTCGGCACCGGGGGAGTTGACGAGTCGTTCATCGCTGCCGATCGTATGCCCGGTGTTACGCTCGCCCCAATGTCTGATGGAGGGGGACACGCGGCGATGACGGCCGGCAGCGCTGCAGGCGGCGACGTCATTCGTCTCGACCAGGTGCGCAAGCAATACGGGTCGTTCGTTGCCGTCGACAATGCCGACTTCTCGATTGGTCGTGGTGAGTTCTTCGCGATGCTCGGTCCGTCGGGTTGCGGCAAAACCACAACCCTCAAGATGATCGCGGGCTTCGAACAGCCCACGTCGGGACGGGTGATGCTCGAGGGAGTCGACGTTTCCAGCGTGCCGCCCTACAAGCGCAACGTGAACACCGTGTTCCAGCAGTATGCGTTGTTTCCCCACATGAGCGTTGCCGACAACATCGCCTTCGGCCCGCGCAGCAAGAAGCTCGATGAGGCCGAAACCAAGAAGCGTGTCTCCGACATGTTGGATGTGGTTCGCCTGTCCGAGTTCGCCAACCGCCGGCCCGCGCAGTTGTCGGGTGGCCAGCAACAGCGCGTTGCGCTTGCGCGCGCCCTCGTCAACTATCCGAGCGCGCTTCTCCTCGACGAGCCTCTCGCGGCGCTCGACCTGAAATTGCGCGAGGCCATGCAGATTGAACTCAAGCGCATCCAGCGCGAGGTCGAGATCACATTCGTGTTCGTCACGCACGATCAGGGCGAGGCATTGACGATGAGCGACCGCATCGCCGTCATGAGCCAGGGTGTCGTCGAACAAATCGGCTCGGCAACCGACATCTACAAGCGCCCGCAATCCTTGTTCGTCGCCGGATTCATCGGATCGGCGAACCTTCTGCCGGCTGTCGTTGCCCAGGGTGACGCATCCGGGGCATCTTTCGACTTCTGGGGTGGTGGCCGTGTCACTGTGAAGTCCGACCACGTGAACTCCGACGTCGCGCTGACACAGGGCGAGCAGGTCACCGTCATGCTGCGTCCCGAGCACCTGCACGTTTCGGGATCCCAGCCCGAAGGTGACGCGCTTGCGGCCACGGTCACCGACATCGTCTTCCAGGGTGCGTCGGTTCGCGTTGTTGCGCGGCTGTCCAACGGCACCGAGGTCACCGCCCTTGTCGGCGGCGACGCCGACCTTCCGTTCCTTCGCCCTGATTCGTCGATCTGGTTGTCGTGGAGCCCCGAGGCGCCGTTCGTGCTCGACGGCTGGCCCTCCGTCGCCGGAGCAACCACCACCAACGTCGACTCGATCGAGGCGTCCCTCTAGTCGGTGGCGCTGCGAATAGTCTCTGAACAGCATCCAAGAAAGGCAGAACCATGGCAGCAAAGTTGAATCGTCGACAGTTCCTCATCCGTTCCGGTATCGCAGGAGCCGGCGCTCTGTCGTTGCCCGCCCTTCTTGCCGCCTGTGGTGGCGGTGACGGTGGCTCGGGTGGCGGTGGCGATGGTTCGCTCTTCTTCGAGAACTGGCCCGAATACATCGACGAAGAGACGGTGGCGTTGTTCGCCGAGGCAAGTGGAATCGACTTCAAATACACCGATGCCTACAACGACAACAACGAGTACTTCGCCAAGGTCCAGCCGATGCTCGCCAAGGGCAACAAGATCGAAGCCGACATCCTCGCCCCGACATTCTGGATGGCTGCACGTTTCGTGCAGTTGGGCTGGGCGCAGAAACTTCCCGTCGACAAGATCCCGAACATGGCGAACCTGCGCGACGACCTGAAAGGACAGCCCTGGGACAAGGACCAGGAGTACAACCTTCCGTGGCAGACCGGCATCGCCGGAATTGCCTACAACATGAAGGCGACCGGCCGCGAGGTCAAGAGCGTCGAAGATCTCTTCGATCCGGCGTTCAAGGGCAAGATCGGCATGCTCACCGAAATGCGCGACACCATGGGCCTCGTCCTCATGGGCCTTGGAAAGAACATTTCCGAAATTGCCACTTTTGACGATGCGGCCGCTGCGTTCGAAAAGGTCGAGAAGGCGAAGAACGATGGCCAGATCCGAGCCTTCACCGGCAACGACTATCTCGACGATCTCAGCGCCGGGAACTTCGCGGCATGCGTCGCATGGTCGGGCGACGTCCTGCAGCTCGCCAAGGACAATCCGGACGTGAAGTTCATCATCCCCGAAGAAGGTGGAACCAGCTGGTTCGACACGATGATCTGGGTCAAGGGATCCGAAAACGGTGATGCCGTCGCCAAGTGGATGGACTACGTGTACGACCCGGTGAACGCCGCGCGCATCACGGCATCGGTGCAGTACATGTCGCCGGTCAAGGGTGTGCAGGATGAGCTGGTGAAGTTGGGTGGCGAGGCCGCGGCCCTTGCCGAGGACCCGCTGTTGTTCCCCGACGAAGCAACGGTTGCTCGTCTGCAGAGTTGGGGTGCACTCGCCGAAGAAGAAGAGGCCAAGTTCGACGAGGCCTTTGCCGCAATCACCGGCGCCTGACGGGAAGCAACCCAGTCTCGTGAACCCAACGGCCCGACTCGCGACGGTCGCAGCGCGACCCGAGCGCGTCGGCCTGGGTGTCATGCTCGCTCTCGGCCTCGGTGCAGTCGCACTCGGAGCAGGGTGGGTGAGTGGCCCCGGTTCGGCGATCGTTGCCGCGATCATGCTGGCATCGGTCATCGGCATCATCGCAGTGGCGTTCGTCGGTGGTCTGGAAACGCGTCGGGCCCTTGCGCCCTACGGTTTGTTGAAGCCCGGCATCCTGTGGCTCAGCCTGTTCTTCCTCGCACCTTTGTGGTCGATGGTGGTGATGTCGCTCTCCAGCAAGCAGAGCCGCTTCGATTTCTTTCCGTCTTTCACTTGGGAGTGGGAGAACTACCGCGTTGCGTTGACCGACTTCCGTCCTCAGTTCATGCGGAGTTTTGGTTACGCCGCGGTGGCGACGGTGCTGACGATTCTCATCGGCTTTCCGCTCGCTTACGTCATCGCTTTTCGTGGTGGTAAGTACCGCAACATCTTGTTGGGACTCGTCGTTGTTCCGTTCTTCACGTCGTATCTCATCAGAACCCTCGCGTGGGGCAACATCCTCGCCGACGAGGGACCCGTGGTGTCGATCATCGACAACCTGGGGCTCCGCGGTGTTCTCGAGTCCTTGAACGTCATGCAGAACGGCAAGCTCTTGAACACTCCGGCAGCGGTCATCGGTGGTCTCACGTACAACTTCCTTCCGTTCATGGTGCTGCCGATCTATGTCAGTCTCGAAAAGATCGACCCGCGTCTCGTCGATGCTGCGATGGATCTGTATTCGTCGGCATCGTCGGCCTTTCGCAAGATCGTTGTGCCGCTCGCACTGCCCGGCATCTTTGCGGGGAGCCTGCTCGTGTTCATTCCTGCGGCCGGCGACTTTGTCAACGCACAGTTCCTCGGCAATCCGCAAACCACGATGATCGGCAATTCGATCCAGGACCAGTTCCTGCGCCAGTTGAATTATCCGGTCGCCTCGGCCATGTCGTTCGTCTTGATGTTCGTCATCACCATCGCCGTGCTGGTGTACACCAAGTTCATGGGGACAGAGGATCTGGCGTGAGACAGATCCTCAATGAAGATGGATCTGGCGTGAGACAGATCCTCGATGAAGGTGGGCTGGCGTGACGGCGTTTTCGCGGCGGCAACGTGTTGGTCAGCGAATGGTGAACGCTTTCGCGGGCCTCGGCTTGGCCTACATCTTCCTGCCGATCTTCGTGATCATCGCTTTTTCTTTCAACGCACCCAAGGGCAAGTTCAACATCAAATGGCAGGGCTTCACGCTCGACAATTGGGCGAATCCGTTTGCCCAGGAAGAGCTGACGAGCGCACTGTGGGTGAGCCTGCGTATCGCCCTCATTTCCACTTTGTGTGCCACGGTTTTCGGGTCGTTGATCGCATTGTCGCTCAGTCGCTACAAGTTCAAGGGCAGTGGGGGAGTCAATCTCTTCCTCGTGCTTCCGCTGACGTCTCCTGAAATCGTTCTTGGTTCGTCACTCGCAACTTTGTTCATCAATCGTGGCGTCAACTTCGGTTACGTGACCGTGATCATCGCCCACGTGATGTTCCAGATCTCTTTCGTCGCAGTCACGGTCCGTGCGCGAATCCGCGGATTCGACTGGACCCTCGAGCAGGCCGCAATGGACCTTGGTGCAACGCCGTCGCGGGCCTTCTGGAGAATCACGTTCCCGTTGATTCTTCCGGGCATCTTGGCGGCGGCACTCTTGTCGTTCGCGCTGTCGATCGACGACTTCATCATCACATTCTTCAACGCCGGATCGCTGATGACCTTCCCGTTGCAGATCTTCGGAGCATCGCGCGTGGCCATTCCGCCGCAGATCAACGTGCTTGCCACGATTCTCCTCATTGTCAGTGTCAGCCTGATGGTGGCCGGCACCGTGCTGGGCAATCGCCGCCAGCGCAAACTCGCCGGCAACTGAACAAAGTCCTCCCATGTCGTCTTCACCAAGAATCGCCGTCGGTCCCGACTCCGCCCCGGACTGGGTGCGCGATGCGGTCGTCGCGGGGGGTGGCGAAGTCGTCGACGTTGCCAATGCACGCGGGCTCGTATGGGCATCACCAACCGCCGCGCAGGAACTCGGCGATGTAATCGACGCGAACCCCCACATCGAATGGGTCCAGTTGCCCTGGGCCGGTGTTGAACGATTCGTGCATCTTGTCGACGAAGATCGATTGTGGACATGCGGCAAGGGTGTGTATGCCGAACCAGTGGCTGAACACGCCTTGTCGCTGTTGCTCGCCGGAATGCGCAATGTCGCTGACTACTCACGTCAGCACGAATGGAGCGCCCCGGTGGGTCGCAATCTGCTCGGCGCGAACGTGACAATTCTCGGCGCGGGCGGCATCACCACGTCGCTGGTTCGCCTGCTCAAGCCGTTCGGCTGCCACATCACCGTGGTGCGCAACATGCCCGAGCACTTTCCGGGTGCCGACACCGTGATGACCAGCGTGAACCTCATCGACTCCCTCGTCGGTGCCGATGCCGTCATCGTTGCCCTCGCCCTCACGCCCGACACCGACGGAATCCTGAGTCGCGGTGAATTCGAACAAATGGAACGCCACGCCTGGATCGTCAACGTAGGCCGCGGACGACACATCGTCACCGACGACCTCGTCTGGGCCCTGCAAGAGCGGGTCATCGGCGGCGCAGCCCTCGATGTCACCGACCCCGAACCGCTTCCTGTCGGACACCCGTTGTGGTCGTTGCCGAATTGCATCATCACCCCGCACGTCGGTAACACGCCCGAGATGGCGGTGCCGTTGCTGTCAGAACGCATCGCCGAGAATGTGCGCCGATTCGCCACAGGTGTCGAGCTGATTGGTGCGATTCACCCCGAACTCGGCTATTGATATTCGGGTGACGAAGCCCCGCGACCACTACGCCGTCCTCGGGGTCGCCAGGAACGCGAATGCAAAGGCGATCAAGACTGCCTACCGGCGTCGCATGCGCGAGCTTCATCCCGACACCGCGGGCCGTACGGTCGACACCGACGAGATCGCGGCGGTGTCCCGTGCGTGGGCGGTTTTGTCCGACCAGAAAAAGCGCAGCGCCTACGACGGTGACCATGACGGCCTGGCATCACCGTCGTCAGCCAGCGCGCCGCTGCGTTTCGATGTTGCGCCCGCGAAGTTTCCTTGGCGTTTCGTCCTGACGCTGATCGGCATCGGCACCGCCGCGATTCTTCTCGTTGCGGCATTCACCAAGCCCGGTGACCCGGCACGCCCCGACAATCTGTTGCAGTCGGGGTCGTGTGTCGACATCGCCGTCACCGGTTCGGTTTCCGAGGTCATGTGCGACGGCCCGCACGATGCCGTTGTTCGCAGCCTGATCGCTTTCGACGCCGTCTGTCCCATGGACACCGAGTCCTTCCTCGATCGTCAGGGCATGGGGCGCGCCTGCGTGGTTCGGGCCGCATCCCCGGTCGCAACGCAGGGCTGAACCGCTAGCCTTCGGGCTTCACCCGAAAGGGGCGATTAGCTCAGTTGGCAGAGCGCCACGTTCACACCGTGGAGGTCATCGGTTCGAGCCCGGTATCGCCCACCAGTGAAGGATCGCCCGTGATGCGGGCGTATCCCACTAATTTCTGGGTCGTGCCCCGACTGTGTGAGCGACCCGGATGTTCCGCGCCTGCCACGGTCACGTACGGCTTCGACACGGCCGAGTTGTCTGTGTGGCTCGCTCCGTTCGAACCCGACGAAAACGCAAGGCCCTACGGGTCGGGCATCCTGTGCCGCCGTCACGCCGATGCCATGGCCGTTCCGAGGGGTTGGCACGTCGATGATCGGCGCGAAGCGGTACCACGGTTGTTTCTTGCGCCACCCGCCAACGAACCACCCGCACCCGAGGCCAAGGTTCGTCAGATTCGTGAAAAGAAGGAGCGGCCTGCCGGGGCGCCGAGCGAATTGTTCGATGATTCACGAAGCGGCGGCATCGAGCCCGAGTTGGAAGAGACCCGAGCAATTCCGTGGTCACCCAAGCTGATCGAAGATCTCGACGATGCGGAATCCGGTTCGAGAGAGGAACCGCCCGCAGGTGGATTGTTGTCCCGTGCGTTCGGCAACAAAGACCGTCGCGAGCGACACTGAGCAGCAATGCGAACCGAAGCCACTCTCGAAGCCCCGACGTCGCTGACCCGTCTGCGTCCGTACGTCATCGACCTCGGTGAATATCCGAAGTGGATGCCGCTCGTGCACCGTGCCACGGTTGCAGGACCCGGGGCGTGGGACGTGGAATTGCGCGCCAAGGTGGGGCCCTTTGCGCGTTCCAAACGACTGCGCATGGAACGCACGACGGATTCCCCGCAGCTGGTGGTGTTCGAACGCAAAGAGAATGACGGTCGCGAGCACGCGCCCTGGCGAATGACGTGCACCATGGTGGAAAAGGGCGAGAACGTGGTGATGCGCGTCGAGCTGTACTACGGCGGAACACTGTGGACCGGAGGAATTCTCGAGCGAGTGCTGGCCGACCACATCGAACGCGGTCGCGAAAACCTGCGCGCGCTTGTCAGCCCGGCCGGGCGCTGAACCGCCCGTCGTCGCGGCGTTCCACCCGCAGCGGAAACTCGAAGGTCTCGGTCAGCAGTTCGTCGTCGAGGACTGCAGCGATGGGGCCGCGCGCGATTGCGCGGCCTCGCTTCAGGGCCAGGAGATGCGTCGCGCGGGTGGGAATTTCATCGACGTGGTGGGTGACGATCGCGCTGGCGAGATTGGCATCGGATGCGATGGTGTCGTCGATCGCGCGGACCAGTTGTTCGCGTCCTCCGAGGTCGAGGCGTCCGCTCGGTTCGTCGAGCAACACCACGGCAGGGTTGTTCATCCGCGTGCGTGCAAGAAAGACACGTTGCTGTTCGCCCGACGACATGGTGGATATTTCGCGATCGGCGAGGTGGCCGACGCCGAGCTGTTTCAGGCAGTCAACTGCACGGTCGCGGTCGGCATCGTCGTAGGAGTTCCACCACGGCTCGAGGGCGGCGTGCTTGGCAGTCATCACGATTTCGAAGGCACGCAACTGCGGACGCAGTTCGGTGGCAAATGCGGCCGACATGTAGGCGACGCGCCTCCTCAGGCTGCGTACATCGGTATCGCCCAGCCGTTCGCCGGTGACGACGACCTCGCCCGCGCTCGGGTGCAGGTACAGGGCGGCAATGCGAACGAGCGAGGTCTTGCCCGATCCGTTTGCCCCGAGGATGATCCAGTGCTCGCCCGGGAGAACCGCCCACGAGACGTCGTCGAGGATGGTGTTGGTGTCGCGGTGCAGGGAAATGCTGCGGAGTTCGAGGGCGGGCGTCACTCGGCGCAAGGGTAACGTTTCGCCGTGGCGGATTCGGCTGACTCGACACTGAGCGACACGCTGGCTGACGTGATGGACACGGCCGGATTCACCGGTGGCGTGTCGGGCCTCGAACGACTCACCGGGGGAGCCTCGCGTGAAACGTGGCGTTTTGCCGTCGGTGGAGCCCCGTTCATTCTGCAACGCCAACGCCCCGGTTCGCCCCGCGACATGCACGTCGAGGTGGCGGTGCTCGAAGCCGCGCACGCAACGGGTGTTCCCGTGCCCGAAGTGGTCACCAGTTCGCGGGGGATGTCACTCAATCCGCTCGGCGAACCGTTCATGGTGATGCGTGCAGTCGAAGGCGAGACGATCGCACGCAAGATCCTGCGTGACGACGAATTCTCGGGTGCGCGTCCACGGATGGCGGCACAGATCGGCAGGGCGATGGCCCAGATCCATCGCATCGAACATGCGTCGATCGTCGGGCTCGACGGCGAAGACCAAGTGGCCAAGTACGTGCAGTTGATGGACGAATCGGGTCATGCTCACCCTGCCTTCGAGATCGCATTCCGCTGGCTCGAAGCCAATCGTCCCGCACCGCGCGACTGGTGTCTCGTTCACGGCGACTTCCGTCTCGGCAACGTCATTGTCGGCAGCGACGGCCTGCGTGCCGTGCTCGATTGGGAGCTGGCACACATCGGCAACCCGGCCGAAGACCTGGGTTGGGTGTGCGTGCGAGCGTGGCGTTTCGGGGGAGGCAAACCGGTTGCAGGTGTCGGCGACTATGCCGAACTGCTCGATGCGTACGAGGCCGAGTCGGGAGTTCACATCGAGGAACGCGAATTGCGCTGGTGGGAACTGCTCGGCACCGTGAAGTGGGGTCTCATGTGTATCTCGCAATCGGCGTACCACCTGAACGGTGTCGTGCGAAGCCACGAACTGGCCGCCATCGGCAGACGTGTGTGCGAAAACGAATACGACGCCATGATGACGATTCGTGAGCTGACGGAGAGTGCGCGATGACGGCGCCGCACGATGCACCCTCTGCGGCCCAATTGGCCGAAGCCGTGCGCGAGTGGCTCGAGTTGCAGGTGATGCCGCACGTGTCGGGCGCAATGCAATTCCATGCCCGCGTCGCGGCGAACATCCTCGGGATGCTCGAGCGTGAAATCGAGCTCGGCCCCGAACAGGAACAGCGTCACGCTGCGGGCCTGGCCGCGCTGGGTTGCAAGGACGACGCCGATCTGGCCCGCCGCATCAGGGCCGGAGAGTTCGACCTCGACGGAGCCATTTCGGCCGAGGTCGAGGCTTTCGTCTTCGGGTCGGTTGTCGACAAGTTGCGTGTGGCCAACCCGAAGTATCTGCGTTAGTCGTCGTCGCGGCCGAAACGCACCGGGGTGATGGTTTGACCCGCGGCCAACTGTCCGCATGCTGCGTCGATGTCGGTGCCACGGTTGCGCCGAACCGTTGCATTCACGCCGAGGTCGACAAGGGTGTCGGCGAATTCACGCACACGCTGGGGTGACGACCCGCGTGTGGGCCAGCCGGGTGTGGGGTTCAGCGGAATCAGATTGACGTGGGCGCTCGGACGCAGGCGCTTGCACAGCCGGGCGAGTTCGTTTGCATCGCGCTGGGTGTCGTTGACGCGATCGATCAATGCCCATTCGAAGCTGACGCGCCGGCGACGTTCGATCAGGTAGTCGTTGCAGGCATCGACAAGTTCGTCGATGGGGTAGCGCTTGTTGATCGGCACGAGTTCGTTGCGCAGCTCATCGCGGGCTGCGTGCAATGAGACGGCGAGGTTCACCGGTAGGGGCCACTGGGCGAGCTGCCTGATGCCGGGAATGATGCCGACCGTGCTGACCGTGAGGTGGCGGGCCGAAATGCCGATGTCGTCGTGGATTCGCTCGACTGCGGCTCGCGTCGCCGCCTCGTTGGCGAGGGGTTCGCCCATTCCCATGAAGACGATGTTCGACACGCGGCGGCCGATCTCGCGGCCGCGTCGTGCGGCTTTGATCACCTGTTCGACGATTTCGCCGACCGTGAGATGACGGTTGAACCCCGCCTGACCGGTTGCGCAGAAACCGCAAGCCATTGCGCAGCCCGCCTGCGTGCTCACGCACACCGTTGCGCGGTCGGGGTACAGCATCAGCACGGTTTCGATGGGGTGGCCACCATCACGCAGCGTCCACAGGAACTTCACCGTGTCGCCCGTTGCGTCGGTGCTCTCGGTCTTCCACACGAGCGACTCGGGAAGTGCGGTTGCAAGTTCGTCACGCAGGGCAGCGGGAAGGTTGGTCATCTCTGCCGGTGCGCGCAGTTGTTCGTAGAGCGCCTGCCACACCTGCTTGACGCGGTAGGCGGGCTGGCCCGGCATCGCCGCAGCGATGTCGTCGAGTGCGGCGTCGTAGAGCCCGGTGTTCACCTGACGTCGCCCACGAATGACCGCTCGCGGTGCACCGCTGCAAACCCGAGCTTCTTGTACATGTTGACCGCCGCCTCGTTGCCGGTGTCGACGTAGAGCATTCCGGTGGTGGCACCGTGGGTCGCCAGCCAATCGAGCCCGGCGATCGTGAGTTTCGACCCAAGACCGCGGCCGGCGAAGTCGGGGTGCGTTGCGATGACGTAGATCTCGCCGACGCCACCGGCGTGCATCTTGGTCCAGCAGAAGCCTGCGATGCGACCGTTGTGCTGGTGGATACGAAAGCCCTCGGCGTCGAACCACGGCTCGTTGATTCGCGAAGAAAGTGTGTCGAGATCCCAGTCGCCCTGCTCGGCGTGACTTGAAAATGCGCTGTTGTTCACTTCGAGCCACGCCTCGGCATCGGCGGGGTATTCGAAAGCACGGGTGAAGCCGGGCTCGAGGCTGGATACGAGTTCGGTCTCGAGGGGGAGTGGGCGGCGCATCTGGAACAGTTCGCGACCGGGGTGGAGGCCGATTTTCTCTGCGAGTTCGAAGTAGATGACCGAGGGCTCGAAGACCCACCAGTGCACGTTGCCACCACCCTCGCCGCGCACGATGTCGAGCGCCGCGTCGAGCATTGTCGGACCGATCATCGCCATGTCGTAGCGATGGTGTGGATGAACGACAAGGTCGACACTCCAGCTGTCGTTACCCCGCGAGACCTGCGCGTAGGCAACCGGATGGTCGTGGTCGTCTTCCCAGCCAATCAGGGCGGCAAATCCCTTGCGGCCACCCTGGCGCAGGTCGAGCCACAGGTGGTCCGACAGTGCACGTTGGCCATCGGCACGTTCGGCTGCCTCGAGCAGGCCATTGACGACCTCGAAGCCCTGGGCGTCGATGTTCCGGCGGATCTCGAGGCGCAGCACTCCGTCAGGGTACCGCCGTTGCGTGACGGGCTGGGTAGTGTCGCCGCACATGGGAAAGCCTCGTTCGGCCGCATCGCGCGCAAAGCTTGTCGCCGAGCGGCTGGCGGTTGAGTTTCCCGAAGCGAATTGCGAACTCGACCACCGCAACGCCTTCGAACTGTTGGCGGCCACGATTCTTTCGGCTCAGTGCACCGATGCCCGCGTGAACATGGTGACGCCGGCGCTCTTCGCCGAGTTTCCCACCCCCGACGATCTTGCGAATGCCGACGTCTCGCGCGTCGAGCAGTTGGTGAAGTCGACCGGCTTCTATGCATCGAAGGCAAAAAATCTGATCGGAATGGCGCGGGCCCTCATTGAGCGTTACGAAGGCGAAGTGCCGCGCGACCTCGAAGACTTGGTCACGCTGCCCGGTGTCGGTCGTAAAACGGGCAACGTCGTGCGCAGCGTTGCATTCGATCTTCCCGGTCTGCCGGTCGACACGCACGTGGGGCGCTTGTCGCGCCGCCTCGGCCTCACAACCCAGGAAGACCCCGTCAAGGTCGAGCTCGAGCTCAACAAGTTCCTTCCGCCCGAAGAGTGGGGTCGTTTCAGTCTGAGGCTGATCCTGCACGGTCGGCGTACCTGTGATGCCCGCAAACCGAAGTGTCGCGACTGCGTTCTGCTCGACATCTGTCCGTCTGCGAATCCGTGACACCGGACGAGCCGTCGACACAGCCGACCCGCAACCGATTCGATCTGGAAGACTGCACGACATGGCCGAGGCACGGGGCAAGAAGTCGAACGGGACACCACGAAGCGAAACGCTGATGGCCCTGCGCAACGAGCTCGAGGCCTTTGGCGAGACCCTCAATCGCACGCGTGACCGGGCGGTCGACCTCGAGAACCGTTCCGGGGTGCGCCAACAAGAGGACATCCACCGCGCAATCGTCGAGATTGCGCGTTCGGTGGACTCTGCACGCAAGGCCGTCGAGCGGGCACTGAAAATAGCCAAGAACACCTGAGTCGCCCTCGGTAGCGTTGTCGCGTGACGCGAATCCCCCTGCGCAGCGACCTTCAAGCCCTGTCGGGCTACCACTCGCCGCAGGTCGACGTTCCGGTTCGCCTGAACACCAACGAGGCGCCCTTCTCGCCGCCGACTGCGTGGCTCGATGCCGTCGCCGACGCCGCGCACGACATCGAGTGGAACCGTTATCCCGACCGCGCGGCCACCGAACTTCGCGCGGGTATCGCCGCGCTGCACGGAGTTTCGGCCGATCAGGTTTTCGTGGCAAACGGATCGAACGAAGTGTTGCAGTCGATTCTGTTGGCGTACTCGGGTGGCGGTCGCAACGTCACCATGTTCTCGCCGACGTACCAGATGCACGCGCAGATTGCCCGCGTGGTGGGTGCAACGGTGGTCGAGGGAAAGCGCAACGCCGACTTCACGCTCGACCGCGCCGAGATCGAGCGTGTGATCGCGGAGTCACAACCCTCGGTGTCGTTCATCTGCTCGCCGAACAACCCGACGGGGATCGTCGAGCCCCGGGAAAACGTCGAAGCAATGTTGTCCGTGGCGCCCGGCGTCGTCGTTGTCGACGAGGCGTACGCGCAGTTCTCGCCGTGGTCGGCCCTCGAGCTGGTTGACGACGACACACCACTCGTGGTTACCCGCACCTTTTCGAAAACGTGGTCGATGGCCGCGGCACGTTTGGGCTATCTCGTCGGCCCGCGGTGGCTGGTGGCCGACATGGAGGCCGTGGTTCTCCCGTACCACCTCGATGCGTTCAAGCAGCGTGCCGGTGTGCTTGCGCTGGGTTTCGTTGCCGACATGGAGTCGCGTGTGCGCGAGATCGTCGCCGAACGCGAGCGCATCGTGACCGCGTTCGCCGATCTGCCCGTGACGTCATGGCCGAGCGGAGCCAACTTCGTTCTGTTCCGTCCCGAAACCAAGTCGGGCAAGTCGGTGTGGCAGGGGCTGCTCGACCGGGGTGTGCTGGTGCGCGACTGCAGCAGCTGGGCGGGTCTCGACAATTGCCTGCGTGTCACGGTTGGCACCGACGTCGAAAACGAATCGTTCATCACCGCACTGAAAGAGGTTTTGGCATGAGCCGTACCGCAAAGGTCGAACGTACGACCAAGGAAACGAGCATCACCGTCGAACTGAATCTCGACGGTACGGGTTCGGCCGATGTGTCGACGGGGATTCCGTTCTACGACCACATGATCGACCAGGTTGCCCGCCACGGTGGCTTCGACCTCAAGTTGGTTGCCAAGGGCGACCTGCATATCGACACCCACCACACGGTCGAGGACGTCGCGATTGCGTTCGGCGAGGCATTTCGCAAGGCTGCCGGCGACCGTGCCGGTGTGCGTCGTTTCTCCAGTGGCCGGTATCCGCTCGACGAAGCGGTCATCGACATCGTGCTCGACCTGTCGGGGAGGCCGTTCGTGTATTGGGAGGTGCCGATTCCCGAGTGCCTGCCGCTCGGCAACCCGGCGTTCGACCCGAACCTCGCCGAACACGCGATCGCGTCGTTCGCCACCGCGGCGAACATCACCCTTCACGTGACGTTGGTGCGTGGAAGCAACGTCCACCACATCGTCGAGGCCGCCTTCAAGGGCCTGGGGCGCTCATTGCGCGATGCAGTGCGCATCGAAGGCGGGGGAGTGCCTTCCACAAAGGGTGTACTTGCATGACGGGTCCGCTCGTCGCGGTGCTCGACTACGGAATCGGCAACCTCAGTTCGGCCCAAAAGGCACTGGTGCGCAGTGGTGCCGATGCGCGCCTCACGCGTGATGCCGCACTCGTGGCCGATGCCGATGGTGTCGTGCTGCCCGGTGTCGGTGCCTTTGGTGCGTGCATGGATGCGCTACGCGACGCAGGTCTCGAACAAGTCGTCCACTCGGCCGTGGCATCGGGTCGGCCGTTCCTCGGTATCTGCGTCGGCATGCAGATGTTGTTCGATGCCAGCGACGAAGACCCCTCGCACACGGGTCTCGGTGTGATTCCGGGACGAGTCGTTGCCATTCCCGACACGGTGCGCAAGCCCCAGATGCAGTGGAACGAACTGCGCGTGCGAACAGTTGATCCGATTTTCGCGGGGCTGCCCGCGGTCCCTTGGGTGTACTTCGTGCATTCGTATGCGGCGCGTCCCGACGACCCGTCCGTGGTCGTTGCGACGTGTGATTACGGCGCCGATCTGACCGCAGTCGTTCGGCGGGGCAACGTCGTCGCCACGCAGTTCCATCCCGAGAAGTCGGCAACCGACGGCCTGGCGATCCTCGCCAACTTCGTTGCATCGTGCGGGGGTGGCTCGTGAGCGGCGTTCCGAACAACGACTTCACGGTCTATCCGGCGATCGACCTGCGCGGTGGCAACGTGGTGCGTTTGCGTCAGGGCGACTACGCCGACGAAACGGTGTACGGCGACGATCCGCTTGCGGTTGCCGAGTCGTTCGTTGCGGCCGGCGCGACGTGGGTGCACATGGTCGACCTCGACGCCGCAAAGGGCGAGCCCGCCGTGAACCGACCCGTCATCGCGCGCGTTGCGTCGACGCTTGCGGGCCGCGCGCGTCTGCAGGTTGGTGGTGGTGTGCGTGGTGTGTCCGACGCCGAAGCCCTCGCCGCGGCGGGTGTGTCGCGCGTGGTCATGGGCTCGGCCGCGGTGCGCCAACCGTCATTGGTTGCCGATGTCACCGGCAAGGTGGGTGTTGCGGTGGCTGTCGGTCTCGACCACCGAGCGGGAGTCCTTGCAACCGAAGGATGGACGCAATCATCCGGAGTCGGCCTAGCTGAAGCCCTCGGCATGTATCCGACCGCGGCGTGTGCGGTCATCACCGACATCTCGCGCGACGGGATGCTGGTGGGTCCCGACATCGAAGGTCTCTCGGCAGCCGCTCGAACGGCGCCGATGCCCGTGATTGCCAGTGGCGGAGTGGGCAACATCGACGACATCGTGGCCCTCGCCGCGATTCCGAACATCGAGGGTGTCATCACCGGCAAGGCCATCTACGAGGGTCGCTTCACGTTGGGCGAAGCCTTGCGCGCACTGGAGTCGCGTCGATGAACGTCGCACGCGTGATTCCGTGCCTCGACGTCACCGATGGTCGTGTCGTGAAGGGCATCAACTTCGTCGGTCTGCGCGATGCCGGCGACCCGGTCGAACTTGCTGCCCGCTACGACACCGAGGGCGCCGACGAGCTGGTGTTTCTCGACATCACGGCATCATCTGACAATCGACGAACGACGATCGACATGGTCGAGCGTGTCGCGGCCGAGGTGTTCATTCCCTTCACGGTGGGCGGGGGAATCCGCGCACTCGAAGACGCGCGGTCGATGCTGCGCGCCGGTGCCGACAAGGTCAGCGTCAACACCTCGGCAGTGCAGCGCCCCGAACTGATCGCCGAGATCGCCGACGTCTTCGGCGCGCAGTGTTGCGTGTGTGCAGTCGACGCCAAACGTCGTATCGATGGCAGCGGGTGGGAGGTCTTCCTGCACGGTGGTCGCACCCCGACCGGCATCGATGCCATCGAATGGGTCGCAGATGCAGTTCGTCGTGGTGCGGGCGAGATTCTTCTCACGTCGATGGACCGTGACGGCACGCGCGAGGGCTTCGATATCGAACTGACACGCGCCGTGTGCGACGCGGTCAACGTTCCCGTCATCGCAAGTGGCGGTGTCGGCACCCTGCAGCACCTTGTCGAGGGTGTCACGCGCGGTGGGGCAAGCGGCGTCCTCGCCGCCTCGATCTTCCACTTCGGTGAGCACACCGTTGCGCAGGCCAAGGCGGCCATGTCGGCAGCCGGTGTGCGCGTGCGTCCCGCCTAGTCGGGACGCTTCAACAGGCTTCGCATGATGGCATCGGCCATTCGCTCGACGTGTGCCGTCCTGTCGAGCGCGCCATCGAACGGGTCGAACATTTTCGCGAAATCGCCGAAATGAAGCGGCGCGACTGCGCCCTCAGCAAGAAACCACACCTCACGAAGATGCATGTCGTGAATGACGCCGGCCAGGCGGAGCCTCGCGAGCAGTGCGACGGCTTCGGCGATACGCAGGGCGAGGCCGGTGTCGGCGATGATCACGGTTCGTTGCGCATCGCCGACAGTCTCGTGATGGAGAAGCCCACCCAGTGAAGGATGACGCGATGAAGCGATCATGAATGCGCGTACCGTTGCCCGCAGTAGTTGGGTGTCGTTGGCAGGCTCAGCTTCGTCGAGTGCGCGATCGAAGTCGTTGATGAAAAGTCTGACCCCGTGTTGCACTGCTGCGCGAAATAGTTCGTCCTTCTGGCCGAAACGCTTCGACACCGTCTCGTGGCTGAGACCGAGTTCCGCGTTCAGGGCGCGCACCGACATTGCGAGGTAGCCGAATTGAGCAAAGTCAGCCAACGCCCGTTCGAGAATGGTCTCGTCGGTGAGAAGGGGAGGTCGGCCGCGGGTACCCATGGAGAAATGTTGGCACCCACCAAGATAATCCATTAGGTTGGCGGATGCCAACTAATTATTCGAAGGAGCGGACTCCATGAAACATCGACTCTCACTCGTTGCAGGCCTGTGCCTTGCCGTCGTCATCGTGGGGTGTGGCGACTCCGCTCCAACAGCCGACAGCGCCGTCGCGGATTCGGAATCGAACCAACAGGTTTTCGAGCTCGATCACTTCGCCGATGGCGCGATTGTCGGCGACGCGACGACCGAAGACTGCACGCTGAGCGGCGGCACCGAGACGACGTGCGTTCGGGTGACCGTGGCCGGATACCCAACCAGCTATGAAGTCGGCCCTTTCTGTCCTGAGACAATCACGACACCCGCCGAAGATGCAGGAATCTGGTTCGACGGATCGGGCATCTACGACCTGGACGGTCCGTTCATCAAGAACCTCGCCGAGTTCTACAACGACAGCGAATGGAAGTTGTACGACGAGGAAGGCAACGTGAACGTCACCGATACGCCCGAGGCGTTCGAGGGTGCCGCTCGACCCGATGTCGCAGAGGAGTACCAGAACCATTGCGTCGAAGGTCGCCTTGAATGGTTGGCCAACGGTGAGCCGATCCAAACAACCATGGTCATTCCAACGACGCCCGTCAAGGCATCGACACCGTCGTCGGCCCACCCGGGAAATTTCGGCATCACGTTCGATGGCGTCGTGATCGCCGAATCGGCGCCTGTCGATGCGATTCTTGGTGCGCACACCATCGCTGCGTTCGATGATTGTGGAGGCCATTACAACCCCGTCGCGGGTTACCACCTGCACGGAGTCACGGGTTGCGGTCATCTCGAGGGGGCGGATGACGAGGTCGAGACTTCGATGTTCGGATACGCCGCCGACGGGTTTCCGATTCATCTGCCGCTCGATGAGGAATCATCGGCAGCTGCGGATCTCGATGAGTGCAACGGCCATACGACGGCCGCTGCTGGCTACCACTATCACGCGAACAACGCAGCGAAGAACGCGATCCTTCCGTGCTTGACGGGCGAGTACGCCAACAGCGACACCAATGGTGGTCGGCCTCAGGGACCACCGCCGGGTGGGGCCGGCGGTGCGGGGCAAACCTCCTCGGGATTCGATTTGGCGACCGTTGCAGCACAGCTCGGCGTCACCGAGCACGAACTTGAAGATGCGATGGCGACGGGCGACATCGATTCCGCGGCGGAAATGCTGGGAACCACGGCCGATGAGATTGCAGCGACACTCGGCGTCTCCCTTGCCGATCTTCAGGCAGTTTTCGGTGGTGCGACTTCGAAATCTACGTCGGCATCCACCGCACGGACATCGGTCGATACGACCGTGGTCGATTTGACCGATGCGATCGTCAACACCTGGATTGGACCACCGATGGACACTTCGAAGTTGCCGATCGGAACGTCGAAGGTTTCACTCGACGGACCGTCGGTTGGTGGTCTGTACTCGTGTGACGGTGGCAACCCGAACGGCGGTGGTGCCGAAGTTGCCGGACCTTGGCTGAACGAGTCCGCCGGAACGTGGGACCTATCGAAGAAGATCTCGGTTCAGGGTGCAGTGACGTGGCCCATGGCGTCCTACTCCGAAGAGATCAATGGCTCGTCACGAGTGATCACGAGCAACGGGCTGCCAGTCAACGAGATCACGGGGACGTTTCCCATCGCTGCTGATGATCCGGCCTACTCCTACGATCGCAATGCCAACCGCATTGCGGGCGCCGAGGTCATGATCACGTTGCCTCTGCAGCCCGTCAAGGCGACGTCGCCGACGTGCCTCGGCAAAGGAAGAATTGGCGTTATGAAAAACGGCGTCGCTCTCTACGCCTCGTTGGACCAACGCAATCGGGACGCCGCTGCATACGAAACGCAAGACAAGTGCGATGGTCATCCCCAGCAAGCCAGCGTCTACCACTACCACGAAATTCCATCGTGCATCCGTGACGCGGCGACGGGTTCGTCAACGGTGGTTGGATTCGCGAATGATGGATTTCCGATTGTCGTCGAGCGCGATGCAAATGGAGATCTTCCGACCAATGCCGATCTTGACGTCTGCCACGGCCGCACCTCGTTGATACAGCTCGACGGAAAACTGGTGGAGGCGTACCACTACTCGGCGACGTACGAGTTTCCGTATTTCATTGGCTGCTTCACGGGAAAACCTATTTCGTGAGACGCAAGCAGACGGTGGGTATGTCTACTTGTCGCCCGTTGCGACTTCTCTGTTACCTTCGGTCCAGAGCGTGTTCAAGATGCGGTACTTGATACGCCAGCCGTCTGGCGTGCGCACGAGTTCGTCGAGATACTCGCCGGCCACGACGTAGTGGGGTCCGTTCTTGGCCGCTTTGCGGATGTGCTGGGCGAAGAGGTACGTGCGGCTCGTTGCGGTGTCGCCGGAGACGTTGATTTCCTGTGAGCCGGTGATGTGCTGGCTGCCGTCGAGGTGGCCGAGTGCGGCACGGATGCGTGCCCAGATGGCATCGATGCCCTCGAGCAGCGGGCTGCCGAGGTGGGCCGTTGCATCGGGGGCGAACACCTTCGAGAACAGTTCACGGTCGTTCTTGTCGAGGGCCCAGCAGTAACGAGAGATCACGTTTCGGATCTCTTGGTGGTCGAGGAGTTCGCGGACTGCCGGATCGGTGGTGTGGTGCTGGGCCATGGCTGAACGCTAGTCATGTGGTGGAAACGGGTTTTTATCGGACGCCGGCGGCGGATACCGTGCCAACCGTGACCGACGTGCGCGAGAAGCTTCCGATCAAGATGCTGAACGACCGGCTTCTCGTCCGGATCCCCCAAAGCGAGGGCGAGCGCAGGTCGTCGGGAGGCATTCTCATTCCCGCCACTGCGCAGATTTCCAAGCGGCTGGTGTGGGCCGAAGTCGTGGCGCTGGGTCAGAACGTCCGCACGGCTGAAGTCGGCGACAATGTGTTGTTCAGCCCCGACGACCGTTACGAGGTCGAGGTCGGAGGCGACGACTACATCATGTTGCGCGAGCGCGACCTGCACGCCGTGGCCGCTTCGCGCATCGAGGGCAGCACGGGGCTCTACCTGTGAGCGCAGATCAACCCAGGGTCACCCCGGTTGCGTTGATCGACGAGCAGTTGGCGTTGGTCAAGTACAACTCCGAAGGCCTCGTTCCCGTCATCGCCCAGGACGTTGCGACCAAACAGGTGTTGATGATGGCGTGGATGAACGCCGAGACGTTGCGCATGACGTTGTCCGAAGGCCGCATGGTCTACTGGAGCCGCAGCAGGCAAGAAGTGTGGCGCAAGGGTGACACCAGCGGCGACCGTCAGTTCGTGCGCGAGGGTTTCTACGACTGCGACGCCGACACATTGCTGTTCCTCGTCGAACAAGAGGGTCGCGGTGCGTGCCACACCGGAGAAGTGAGTTGCTTTCACCGAAAGTTCGGCTGACGACGTGTCGGTGATGCGCCCCACGCTCGACGAGTTCCGTGAACTCGCATCGAAGCACCCGATTGTTCCCGTGTGGGCCGAGGTGCTGGCCGATCTCGAGACGCCGGTGTCGGTGTTTGCCAAGGTCGTCGGTGACGACAACGGTTTTCTTTTCGAATCGGTCGAACACGGTGAACGCTGGAGTCGCTTCTCGTTCGTCGGCCGCAATCCTTCGGCGCGGCTGGTGCTGCGCGACGGACGTGTCGAGGTCACGGGCAACCTTCCCGATGGTGTGCCGACCGACCGCGGAATTCTCGCGGCGATGGAAGCGCTGCTGCGCATCTACGCGGCCCCGATGTTTCCCGACCTTCCGCCGTTGCAGAGTGGGCTCGTTGGCTACGTGGGTTACGACGTCGTGCGCGAAGTCGAACACCTGCCCGATGCGCCGCCCGATGCGCGCAATCTGCCCGATGCGGTCGTCAACGTCATTGGCTCGATGGTCGCCTTCGATCACTGGCGTCAGCGCTTGTACGTTCTCGAAAGCGTGTCGACGGTCGGCGCCGACATTGATTCGGCATACGCCGCCGCCACGGCGCGTATCGGCGAGACGGTTGCGCGCCTCGCGCGTCCGTTGCCCTACAGCCCGGTCGAGCCCCCGGTGACGGGTGAAACAGTTCCCGATGTCGAGTCGTCGTTGCCGAACGGTGCCTACCAGCGCGCGGTCGAGGTGGCGAAAGAGCACGTTCGGGCGGGTGACATCTTCCAGGTCGTTCTTTCACAACGCTTCGACGTGCCGCTCGAGGCCGAGCCGTACGACGTCTACCGGGTGTTGCGCCAGGTCAATCCCAGCCCGTACATGTACTTCGTGCGCGAACCCGAGCTGTGCATCGTCGGCAGTTCCCCCGAACCGCTGGTGCAGTTGTCGC
>CAZKVD010000008.1:0-33405 GCA_964556145.1 uncultured Bifidobacterium sp.
CGACTCGGTCCTCGGACTCGTCAAGCTGAACGGCACCGTGAAGAACCTCCCGATCGTCGGGGCCCACTGGGGTCTCGGGATCTCGATTCTCATGGTGTGGTGGATCGACACATGGCCGGCCGCCGGCTGGGGACTCGTCATGCAGGACGACTGGATGAACATCGTCGCCAATGGCGCGATCGTTTATGCGGCCATCCCGCTGCGTGACGCAATCATGAGCATGGTGAACAAGGGCCTTCGCGCCTAGCAATCACCACTGACATCAAAAGGGGTCCGTCGGATGCGTCCGGCGGGCCCCTTGCTTTTGTCCCCTAGTCTGACGAAACACGGCAATTCGGGGAGAAGTATGGGGCAGAAGAAGAACTTCAAGGGCGTCATCGGCCGCACGTTCGAGGACTCCAAGTTCTCGTGGGAACCGCTGAACGAACCGCCCGCCGACACACCCAACATTCTCATCGTTCTGCTCGACGACGTCGGCTACGCGCAATTTGGTTGTTACGGCAGCGACATTGCCACGCCGACATTCGACGCACTCGCTGCGAACGGTCTTCGGTACGCGAACTACCACACCACCGCGCTGTGCTCGCCGACGCGTGCTTGTCTGATGACGGGCCGCAACCACCATTCAAATGGCATGGCACGTGTCATCGAAATGACGTCGGGCTTTCCCGGATACGACGCCGAGATTCCCCACGAGAACGGCTTCATGGCCGAGATGCTCCAGGAACGAGGGTGGGCAACCTTCGCCCTCGGCAAGTGGCATCTCACTCCCCCGTACGAACGCAACATCGGTGGGCCTCGCACGCGTTGGCCACTCAGCAAGGGCTTCGATCGCTTCTACGGGTTCATGGCCGGCGAGACCGACCAGTACTACCCCGATCTCGTGCACGACAGCCACGCCGTCGATCCACCGAAGACACCGGCCGAGGGATACCACCTCACCGAAGACCTCGCCGACCGCGCGATCTCGTATCTCAAGGACCTGCGTGCATACTCACCGACGCAACCGTTCTTCATGTACTTCGCCCCCGGTGCCGCACACGCACCGCACCAGGCTCCGAAGGAATTCATCGATCCCTACAAGGGCAAATTCGACATGGGCTGGGACGAATGGCGCGAGCGCGTCTTTGATCGCCAGGTGAAGAGTGGGCTCGTGCCGAAGGGAACACAGTTGTCCGAGCGCCCGACGTGGGTGCCGGCCTGGGACACCCTCTCCGACGACGAAAAGCGGCTCTATGCACGGATGATGGAGGTCTTTGCCGGCTTTCTTACCCACACCGACGCACAGGTCGGCCGACTCATCAACTTCCTGAAGACGCTCGATGAATTCGACAACACCATCGTTCTCGTGATGTCCGACAACGGCGCATCAGCCGAGGGTGGACCGAAAGGCAGCTACAACGAGAAGTACTTCTTCAACTTCGTGCCCGAAAGCCTGGAAGAAAACCTGAAGCGCATCGACCTGCTGGGTACCGAACACGCGAACAACCACTACCCGTGGGGCTGGGCGTGGGCCGGCAACACGCCGCTCAAGCGATTCAAGCGCGACACTCACGAAGGTGGCGTATGCGATCCAATGATCATGCATTGGGGAAACAAACTCCCTGCCCGTGGTGAGACCCGGCACCAGTACGTGCACGTCATCGACATCGTTCCGACACTGCTCGACATGTTGGGCATGGAGTCACCCAAGGTGATCAAGGGCGTCGCCCAGAGTCCGATCGAGGGTGTGAGTTTCGCGCACACCTTGCCGAGCGACGACGTGCCGACGAAGCACATGACCCAGTACTACGAAATGCTCGGGTCGCGTGCGATCTACCACGACGGTTGGAAGGCTGTTGTTTTCCATCCGCCGGCAATGATCGCCTACGACGGCAGTGACGCCACGCGTCCGTTCGATGCCGACGTGTGGGAGCTGTACAACGTCGCCAACGACTTCTCGGAGTGCACCGATCTTGCAACGTCGCGACCCGACAAGCTCGAGGAACTCAAGCAGTTGTGGTGGACCGAGGCCGACAGATTCCAGGTGTTACCGCTGAACAACCAGCCCGGTCGGTACGGAGACCGACGCCATCTGCGCGACCGCTACGTGTACCTGCCCGGCATCTCGCCCCTTCCCGAATCAACGGCTCCGAACCTGAAGAACCGCTCTTTCCAGATCGCCGCCGCACTCAACGTTCCCGTCAGTGGAAACATCGACGGCATCATCGTCGGACACGGAAGCCATTCGGGCGGCTACGCGCTCTACCTGAAAGGTCGGCGCCTGCACTACGCGTCGAACTTCCTCGGCGCTTTCACCACAACGATCTCGGCCAGCGTCGAACTGCCCGCGGGCGACGTGCTCGTTCGTGCGGTCTTCACATCAACCGGACGCTTCAAGGGTTCGATGCAACTGTTCTACGGCGACGTTCCCGTCGGCGAGGGCGATCTGCCCATCACCACGCCCGTCACCTACGGCGTCGACCCCTTCACCGTCGGCTATCAACGCATGACCCCGATCACCGAGGAACTGAAGGGCAAGGCCGAGATTCCCAACGGCGTACTCGTCAACGTCGTCATCGATGCCATCGGCCCGGTGTACAAAAACACCGAGGGCGAGGCGCGCACCGCGTTGAGCACGCAGTAGGCGCCCCGCCCCCGGAAAAGTCGTTGATCAGTCGATCACTTGATCGTGATCGTGATCTTCTTCGTCGTCGTCTTCGGCTTCGGCACCTTCTTCGTCTTCGGTGGGGTGATCTTCACCGTCAACTTGCACAGACCTGCCTTCAGACCCTTCACCTTCACGCCCGGAACAACACTGCAGATCGACTTGGTGGTCGAGGTCGGAACGATCTTCGACTTGGCCACCACGGTGATACCCAAAGTCTTCAGAGCCGATGCCACGGTGATGATCTTCTTCGCGGTGATGGTGACCGTCTTTGGTGCGGTCGCCGAGGGCGAACCGGCTGCCGGCGTGCCGGCAGCTGGCTGGTTGGCCGCGGGAGTACCTGTAGACGGTGCGGTGATCGAACCATTCTTCACGGCCGCCTTGAAGGCACCGCCACCTGCACCAACGGACAACTTCAATCCGGCAGTGGCAAACGCACGCACCGTAAATACCTTCACTGAGGCAACGTCGACCTTGTCGTTCGCCGCCGGGGGAAGTTCCATATCGGGCACAGAACCGGTGTTGCGACCATTCGACGAGCTGTTCACTTCATTGATCTGGTCGGTCTTCGGCGTGACGGCGGCCGTGGGCGACGTCGCCGTTCCTGCTGCGACATCACTGCCCTTCAGACCCAAGTCGGTGAACGTCGTCTCGATCGACTTCACATCACCGTTACCCGAAGCAACCGCAACGGTGACGTCACCTGTGGTGACATCGGCCTGCACGGCGACCGCAGTCGGGGCGTTGCCGCCGCCTTGGGGTGGGTTGGGCTGATTGGCCGCCGCCTCGGTCTTCAATTGGAAGAACTTGGCTCCACCGTCAATCGACAGGTATGCACCATCGGTTCCGGCGACGGCAATTACACCGGTGTCACAGTCGATCTTCATGTCGTTGTAAGTGCCGGTCGTCGTGCCAGTGGCGGCATGCGCCGGCGACGTCGAAACCGCACCGATCTTGTACAGACCCTTGCCCACGACCGAGATGAATGCCGTATCGGCGACCTTTGCTGCCGAGCCTGCCGGACAGTACTGAACTGCCTTGACGCCCGCGGTGTAAGTGCCATTGCCCGATACCGAACTTGCACCTGCTGCAGATGCCTCTGATCCGAAGTACTTGATGTTGCTCAGCGTCGTGGCACCGGTCGACGTGTTCGTCGCGACACCCACGAGCGCGACCGAGCCAGCTGAAGCCGTACAACCCGTCGGGCCGACATTGTCTGAACACTTGTTGACCGCAACGAGCATCATGTCCTTGCCGGCGATGCCCTCGATCGCAACGAGCAGCTGCTGTCCACCACTACTCACGAAACTCGTCGGGGTCAACGTGCTGCCGCTGGGATTCGCGGCGCCTTCGAACACAAATTCCTTGCGATCAGCGATGATCTTCGCGTCGCGCTCGGCCGCCGTCGCGGCCAGCTCTTCGCTCATCTGCGTCTTGCCGGTGCCCGTTGCCGTCGTGAAACCCTTGACATGCAGGAACTCGTTCGGGTTGTTGGTGAATCCCGCGGCGATGTACTGGTTGTCGCCGGCACCGTTCCACCAGTCGACGGCGTAGCTGCCACCCGCACCGATTGTGCTGAACGAAGTTCCACCGTCGGTCGTGAGCAGTGTGCGACTGCCACCGGTACCCGTCATGGAGAGGACGAACTTCGACCCATCGGTTGAGTTCGGGTCGTATGCAATGTCCGTGACGTTCGGTGCCGTCATGCCATTCACGGCAATTCCGCCCGATGTCGTTTGTGTACCCGCGGTCGCTTGCGAACCGGTGTAGCTGTTGGCCGACGTGCCGCCGGCTCCGCCGAAGGTCGGGCGATAGCCGGTTGTCGCATCGAGATTGGCTGACTTGCGAACACCGAACTGACCGTCGCCCGAGATCGCGACCATGTTGGTCGAAAAGTTGTATCCGCTGTCCCACACGAATCCGGTGTTGTTGTTTGCTCCGTTCATCTCGGCAAGAATCAACGCACCACTTGCGTGTGCAGACCCGACAGTGACGTCACTTCCGGTGCTGTTGTACGCCCACATGCACTGGCCGATCGTGCCGACTGCCTCGAAGCCATTTAGAACACCAGACGTCGGCGCCACCGGCGCGATCGAAGCCACAAGCGGGGTTCCGCCGTTTTGTCCACAAATTCCCGAAATATCGGTGACCGTCGAGAAGTTGTTGTCATTGTTGCCGGCCTTTTTCAGCGCCGAGTTGTTTGCCCAGGTGCCGCCGTTGTTCTTCGAAACCTGCACCGACTTCGTGCTGTTGTCGACGAGATGGGTGATGATTACCTGCGGCGTTGCGGTACCGAGGGTGCTCATCTGGATGAGACCGACGCCGGAAGTTGCCAGCGTCATCGAAGGCGCCGAGGTGAACGAAACAGCAGTTGCACGGATATCTGCGGCGGCCGTTGCGCTGTTCAGACTCGAGACTTGAATGCCACCGGCATTGATGGACGCCATGAACATTTCGCCACCACTGCCTACTGCGAATGCGACGCGGTCACCAGCCGTGTATCGACCGATCGTGGCCGAAACGTTCGTGAACGAAGGAGCTGCGTCTGTTTTGCTGTCGGGCATAACCGCGGCCCAGAGCGCATTGTCGGCTCGAACAAAGATGTATGACGTCTCGCTACTTGCCCCGCCGTGGACCCAGTAATGCTTCTTGTTCTGGCCGTTGACCTGGCTATAGCTCGTGATCTTCGTCCATGTGTTGCCGTAGTTGCGTGAAAAGAAGAGATCGCTTCCAACCTGCACCGCGACTTCGCCCTTGGCAGTCGAGGTGAAAATGTCACCGGCGGACTGCGACTGCGTCATTCCGCCCGCTGTGCTTGCGGTCGCCTCTGTATCTTCGGCAGACGTGGGGACCGGGGCCCACGAACCGGCGTGGTCGGTGGTACGCCACACCGACGGCTGGGCGTCGGAGGTTGCGTAAAAGACACCGCTTTCCGCATCGCCGGCAAGCGTACGTACCTGGCCACCGTAGGCATTTGAGAATGAAAGCTTCGACTTGGTGGATGCGGTCAGGGTGACGGTTGCGGCCGTCGGGGCGCTGTCGACAACCTTCGTGCCATAGCCGGGTGCGGCAACGACATAGCCAGCGGCCGAATCGTCCTTCACCGTCACTTTTCCGGAGACGTCGGCGATTGCGCTGTCGACGGCGTCGCCATCGCTGTTGAGAACCGCAACGACCGCTCGCGGGATTGCTGTGCCGTCGGCCGCCGTGATCGTGAGCTCGACGTTTGCGGCATGGGCCACCTCGGGAATCGCGAAGAGTCCGATGGTGGCAACCGATGCGATGGCTGCGATGGAACGGGTGAATCTGCGGAACATGTCCCCTCCTGGATGGATTCGTCGATCACACTAACAAGGTCTGAACAATCCTCAAGGGGCACCGGCAGGCCTATGGTCTTTCCATGGGAAGCATTCAGGTGACGGCAGAGCCCCGCTCGATGGGAATGTCAGCCGAGCGACTCGCGCGTTTGGACACATTTCTGACCGAGTACGTCGATTCCGGCCGCTTGGCGGGATGGTCGATTGCGGTGGCCCGTCACGGTCAGATTGTTCATTCCACGATGTGTGGCCATGCAGACATCGAGGCAGACGAGAAAATCTCAGCCGACACCATCTTCCGCATCTATTCGATGACGAAACCCCTCACGTCGGTGGCAGCAATGATGTTGTGGGAAGAAGGTCGACTGCAGTTGACCGATCCGGTGTCGAAATTCATCCCGTCGTTCGAGAATCTGAAGGTGTTCAAGCGCGGCTCGTCAACGGCTCCGATCTTCGAGGGCCTCACCGAACCGATGCGAGTATGGCACTTACTCACGCACACTTCGGGTCTGACGTATGGCTTCCTGATGTCACACGTCGTCGACGAGATGTACCGCAAGGCGGGCTTCGAGTGGGGTGTGCCTCCAGGCAAGAACCTCGCCGAAGTCTGCGATTTGTTGGCCGAGCTTCCGCTGTTGTTCCAACCGGGCAGCGAGTGGAACTACGGAGTGTCGACCGACGTGTTGGGCCGTGTCGTCGAGGTGGCCTCGGGCGTGCCGCTCGACGAGTTCATCGCCTCGAGGATTTGTGCGCCCCTCGGGATGGACGACACCTCTTTCTATGCACCCGCCGACAAGGCCGACCGACTGGCTCAGCTGTACGGCCGCCACCCGGGCACGAAGCGGGCGACGCCGTTGAAGATGGCGGCGGCAGCAGCGGCATCTCCGCCCGACTGCCTGATGGGTGGGGGCGGAATGGTGGGCACGATCGGCGATTACATGCGATTTGCCGACATGTTGCGCCGCGGCGGCATCGCCGACCCGACGCTGGGTGGCGCACGACTGCTGTCGCCACGCACCGTTTCCTACATGGCCTCAAATCATCTGCCCGGAAACGCCGACTTGTCGGAATTCGGTCGTCCGATCTTTTCGGAAACCACGCAAGAGGGCTTTGGTTTTGGTCTCGGCTTCGCTGTGTTGATGGACCCAGCACGGGCAAAGACAGCCGGTTCGGTCGGCGACTTCGGTTGGGGCGGTGCGGCCAGCACGACATTCGTCGTCGATCCGGTCGAGGACACGGTCATGGTGTTCATGACACAGCTGATGCCGTCTTCCACCTACCCGTTACGGCCGTACATCCGCCAGCTGGTTCGTCAGGCGATTGTCGACTGATCGGTTGCAATCATGACGTCGGTTGCCTTGCACAAGGCGACCACACGGGCACCGGGTGCAAGTTTCAGTGAATCAACGGCTTCACGGGTGATGGTCGACGTCATCGATTGATTCGTATCGATGTTGATGCGCACCGACGAAAGAATGTCGCCATGCCTCACTGAGACGACGGTTGCCCTCAACTGGTTCCGGGCGCTGAGATTCAACGGCGCAGACCTCACTTCGTCATGGGGGGCGACAGCTCCCTCGAGTTCGTCAAGAAATCTCACGGCCGCACGGGCCTGCTCGCGACGCCACAACGTGACGGCATCGCGTTCGGTGTTTGCGACCAAGTTGCTCGTTCGTTTTTCAAGGGCAACACGCTGCGACCGTACGAAGCCGATGGTGTCGACACCCGCGCGTTGCAACAACAGGAATTTGACGAGGAACTCACTGCGCATGTCACGCAGATGACCAACCGGTGACTCGAGCCAAGTGCGTGCGGCCTTGCCACCTGATGCCGTGCAAGCAAGTGTCCACTTCAGTTGTCCGCGCACGCCGAGCGCCTCGGATGACTCGATCAGGCCCAATGCCTCGAGGTGTTTGATTGCGCGGTAGACCACCGGACGACTGAGTGTGAGAACACTTCCGAGGACGCCATCCGGGGCGAAGTGACGCGCGACGTCGTAACCGTGGCCGACACCTTGGGACACAAGGACGAGGCACGCACCAGTGATCGAATCGAGGCTGTCCGGGCGCTTGTCAGGCATGAGGGAACTGTAGTACCGTCCGAACTACTGAATAGTTCGTTTTCAACCAATAAGTTTCGGGCCCGTGGGAGCCCTTCAACCGCGTCGTCTGTTGATGGCCATCATCTTGTTGGTCCCGGGATGTGGCTCAGAGCCGTCGACGACGCCGTCCCAGGCGGGCGAAACGACCGAGCTCAATGTCCATGTCGCCGCGTCGATGTCCGCAGTCTTCACGTCACTCGGCGACGCCTTCGAAGACCAGTTTCCCGATGTATCGGTGAAGTTCAACTTCGGCGGAAGCGCGACATTGGCGACCCAGATTCAGCAAGGTGCGCCCGCCGACATTGTCGTCGTGGCCGATTCTTCCAATATCGAAAAACTCGTCGCCAGCGGGGATGTTCGCCCGTCCGATGTCGCCGACCTTGCGCTCAACAAGCTCGCGATTCTCGTACCGCGTGGCAATCCGGAAAGGATCAAGAACCTTGCCGATCTGACACGGCCGGGCCTGAAGGTGATCCTGTGCGATTCGTCGCAGCCATGCGGCGCGTACGCAGAGACGTCCCTTTCGCTGGGCGACATTTCCCTGAAGGCTGCGAGCCGTGAAGCAAACGCTTCGGCGGTCGTCGCGCGAGTCGCAAGCGGCGAAGCCGACGCGGGAATTTCGTACGTCACCGATGGTCTGGTCGCGCGTGACAGGGTCGATGCCGTGTCTATTCCCGACTCGCTGAACGTTGCTGCGAACTACCCGATGGCAGTGATCGCCGAGCCGTCGTCGCGCAACTCATCGGCCATCGCTGCATTTGTCTCGATGGCCCGCGGAGCACTGGGCGAGGAATTGTTACGCAACGCCGGATTCGAACTGCCGTGAAACGCGGACCGTCGTCGCCGCGAGGCTTGGTGTTCATCGGTATTCCGGCCGCGGCGCTGGTGATCGTTCCCGTCGTTGCCGTGGCTTGGCGCACTCCGTGGTCGAACTTCTGGTCGACAATCACCGACGACACGTCGCAGACCGCGCTCGTGCTGTCGCTCCGTACGTCGTTGATCACCACCGTGCTGGCCTTGTTGTTCGGCACGCCATTGGCCTGGCTGCTTGCCAACTCACGTTTCCGGGGTCGTTCTCTCGTGCGTTCACTCCTCGTCTTGCCGATGGTGCTGCCGCCGGTGGTCGGCGGCGTCGCACTGCTTTATGCATTCGGCCGCCGGGGCGTGGTGGGCGGTGTGCTCGACGACTGGTTCGGCATCCGACTCGCATTCACCGAAACGGCAGCGATCATGGCCCAATTTTTTGTGGCCGCACCTTTCTTCATCGTCGTCATGGAGGCCGCATTCGAGCAGGTCGACCAACGCATTGTCGGTGCGGCGCGAACGTTCGGTGCGGGACCATGGAGGGCATTTCTCACAGTCACGCTCCCGCTCGTCGGCCCTTCGGTACTCGCCGGCCTGGTTCTCACGTGGGCCCGCGCGCTCGGCGAATTCGGGGCAACGATCACCTTCGCCGGCAACACCCCCGGTCGCACGCAAACCGTTCCGCTTGCCGTGTACGGCGCACTCGAATCGGGAAGCGATTCCGCGCTTGCACTGTCGATGTTGATGGTTGTGTTGTCCGTCGCCGTGTTGGTCTTGCTTCGCGGTCGCTGGGTCGGCGCTCTTCGCAGGGGTGGCGCATGAGCCTGTCTCTGCGGTGCCAGCTCGAACGCGGGAGTTTTTCGCTCGATGTCGACCTTGCTGTTCCGTCACGGCATGTAGTCGGAATCGTCGGCGAAAACGGATCGGGGAAAACATCGACCCTCGACATGATCGCCGGCCTGATGCCGTGTACAACGGGAACGATCATGATCGACGAATCCGTCGTCGACGAGTCGACGACGAATGTCTTCGTTCAACCCGAAAACCGTCAGGTGGCAACCGTGTTCCAAGGAGGTGGGCTGCTTCCCCATCTGTCGGTTGAACGCAACGTCGCATTCGGTCGTGGGCGTGCTTTGCGTTCCACGGCACGCTTCGACGAGATCATCGATGCGTTCGACCTCCGGAGGCTTCTCAAGCGCAGGCCAACCGAACTCAGTGGCGGCCAGTGTCAACGAGTGTCGCTGGCACGTGCCTTTCTTTCACCATCGCGAGTCATGCTGCTCGACGAGCCGACGACGTTCCTCGATCCCGATTCGCGCACGTCGCTTCGTCGCATGATGAAGGATTCGTTCGCGATCTACGAGGGAACGATTGTGATCGTCTCACACGATCGCACCGACATCGACGAGCTTGTCGACACCGCGTGCCGAGTACAGGCAACTCGCGGTGTCACGACCAGCGCGACACTGTCGAACCGCTGAGTGTCAGAGGTGCGTGATGATGGCGTCGCACGAGGACACCGAAATGCCGGCGCCCTCTTCGACGTCGAGGCGCTCGATGACACCGTTGTTGATGATCGCCGCGTAGCGCTGCGAACGTGAACCGAGGCCGAAGCCCGATCCATCGAGTTCGAGTCCCATCGCCTTGGCGAAATTTCCTGCGCCGTCGGAGAGCATGACGATGTCGGAGGCGCCTTGCGACTGCTTCCCGGCATCCATCACCCACGGGCCATTGACGCTGATACAAGCGACCGAGGTTGCGCCCTTTTCCTTCAATTCATTGAACCGCTGAACGAAGCCGGGAAGGTGAACCTTCGAACATCCGGGAGTGAACGCCCCGGGGACCGCGAAAAGAACGACTTTGCCCTGTCCGAGTACCTGTGCCGAGCTGACGGGCTTGGGCATGCCGTCGTCGCCAAGGACGTGAATTTGGACATCGGGGATCTGGGAACCAACGGAAACTGCCATGGCTGAATCGTGGCACAATTGAGCGAAGGAGGCGACATGGAGCAGTTGACAGGAGTCGACGCCAGTTTCCTCAACATGGAGACGAACTCGGTTTTCGGGCACGTCAGCTCCATGTACACGTACGACGTCACCACGACGCCCGGTGGTGCCAGTTACGACGCTGTGCGGGCCGCAATTCTCGAACGCCTCGACGACCTGCCGGTTTTTCGCCGTCGGCTCCTCACCGTTCCCCTCGGCCTCGACCTTCCGTATTGGATCGAAGACCCCGACTTCGACATCGACTTCCACCTGCGGCACCACGCCGTCCCGCCGCCCGGGTCACCCGAGCAAGTTGCCGAAGTCGTCAGCCGCATCATCTCCCGGCCACTTGATCGGTCGCGGCCGTTGTGGGAGTTCTACGTCATCGAGGGTCTCGACAACGGAACACGCATCGCGCACCTCAACAAGATCCATCACTCGACGATCGACGGGAAGTCCGGCGCAACTCTGCTCGAAACACTTCTCAGCACCAACCCCGACGCACGTCCATCGCACGACCACGCAGTGTGGCACCCCGACCGCATTCCGACCGACCAGGAACTGCTCTTGCGAACGGCCGCGGAGTACGTACGTCGTCCGGAGAAAATCGTGCGCCTCACGGTTCGCACCCTGCGCGAGATTGCCGCACAAACCCACGTGGGTAGCGTCCAGATGCTCGCCGACATCATCGCCCAACCCATGCCCGGCCCTCTCGGGACGGTCTTGCGCAAACGCCTGCGTCGTTCTCACGGAGAAGACGTCGACCGTGCACCGGCTCTGCCACCAACCGCTGCGCCGCGCACCCCGTGGAATGCATCGATCACGCCGCACCGTCGGTTCGCTTACACCACCATCAAAATCGATGATGCCAAGGCAATTCGCCGGGCGACCGGTTGCACCTTCAACGACGTGGTCATGGCACTGTGCGGTCTCACGCTTCGCAAGTACCTCATCGAAAAGAACGCACTTCCATCCGATCCACTCATAGCTCTCGTACCGGTCAGCACCCGCGCATCCAGCGAGGATGCGACCTACCAGAACCGCGTCACCGGATTGCTGGCCGAACTCGGTACCGACGAAGACGACCCACTCGCGCTGCTTGGTCGCGTGCAGACATCGATGGCGCGGGCCAAAACAAACTTGCAAGCAATCCCCGCCGCGAACCTGCAGGACTTCACGCAATTCGCACCACCCGTTCTCGCCGCTCGGGCAATGCGCATGTACAGCAGGTTGAGAATCGCCGACCGACTGAACCCGCCGTTCAACCTCATCATTTCAAACGTTCCCGGCCCTTCGGTGCCCCTGTACTCGGCGGGTGCACAGATGCAGCACTTCTTCCCGGTTTCAACGATTGCCGATGGTCAGGGTCTCAACATCACGGTGCAGAGCTACCTCGGCAATCTCGACTTCGGCTTTGTGTCGTGCCGTGAGTTGATTCCGGACCTGTGGGATCTGGTCGAGCTGCTCCACGAATCGCTCGACGAACTTCTGACGGCGGCCAAATCCTCTGCCGCTCAGTAGTTACTCACCCAGCAGCGCCTCGAGCTCGTTCAGGGCCTCACGCGGATCCTTCACGTGTATCGTGCGCAACCCGATCGCATTGGCACCCGCGAGGTTTCCCGCGAAGTCATCGAGAAACACCGCATTGGCGGGGTCATCGAGTTTCAACGCATCGAGCGTGTGGTGGAAAATTTCGGGCTCGGGCTTTCGCATTCCAACGTGGCTCGAGTCGATGTATGCATCGAACAGATGCGGCGGCACGTCTTGTTCCAGTTTCGGACGGAACTCGCGGATGCTGTTCGACAACAACGCCGTCTTGTAACCGCGGCCACGCAGCTCGGCAATCTTGTCGAGTACGAAGTGGTTCACCTCGTACATTCCCGGCGCGAGGATTTTCTCTACCTCGTCTCCATTGAATTTCATGCCGGCGGCAGCTGCGATCGGCTCGAGCATCCCCTGGAGAACTTCCATCACGATCTCGCCGCGCTCGAGTCGGTGCCACGGATGATCACCCGATTCGAATTGTGGGCCCATCATCACGTGATGAAGATCAGCCGTCGAACATCCGAGGCCCTCGGCGATCATCCCGATTTGTCGGGTGATGGGTGTGATGATCACCCCACCGAAATCGAAGATGACCGCGGAGATGTCGGCGGAAGAGTTGACCACGAGGAAACTCTAGGTACCCCGCGATGCATCAGGCGTGTCGGATCGCCTGGGACAACATCACTCCGGCAATGGCTGCGCGCAGGGTCCAACCGATCGTTCGTGGCCAGTTCGTCGTCACAAGTCGCCGACCGACATTCTCGTCGGGCGCAGTTGCCATGCGTTCGTGCAGGGGAACGGAAAGAAAGACCGTGCTGCCAAGTACGACTGCCAGTACCACGGCACCGATCCATGGCAGCAACACCGACACGCCATCAGGACGCGCAACCAACAACGTCAGCGTCGTCACACCCTCGACCGCCATCGGAAGCCCGACGACCCACGCCGTGCGGCGCTGGTGTTCAATCGCCACGGCAGGAGCCCGGTCGACACTGATGGTCGACAACAACGGATAGTGCACCAACTGCACGAACCAGATGACACCGACCATGACACACGTCGCGATGAGATTCAGGACCAACTGCAGCACGACGAGACCCTAGGACACGCCCAGAGCGTGTGGTTGACTGAGCCCATGAGCGAAGCAGAATCACCTGCCCACAACCACTCGTACGGCCACGAAGTTCAGGCCGCCCTTGCGCCGATCAGTCGCGAACTGCGCGAATTGATTCCCGACATCTACAAGGGATTCGGCGGCTTGCATGCCGCCGCATTCAAAGCCGGCGCCCTCGATGCTAAGACAAAAGAACTCGTTGCTCTGGCCATCGCAATCACGACGCACTGCGACGGCTGCATCGCCGCACACGCAAAAGGCGCTGCTCGCAACGGCGCCAGCGACGAGGAAGTTGCCGAACTGATCGGCGTGACCATCTCGATGAACGGTGGCCCGGGAACCGTGTACGGACCCCGTGCATTCGCCGCATTCCGCGAGTTCAAGAATGGTTGACCAACGGGTAAAACTTCGGTGAACGCAATCCCAAGGTTCGGTGTTCCCTCTGTTCCAACGTCGGCGCCGGCGTTACGTTTCGGTCATGTTCGGACGAACCCGCACCAAGAAGGCCCGGCGAGTTGTTCACACAGCCCAATGCTCTGCGATTCACGAGGCAATGTTGATGTCTTTGTATCTCGGCTACGGCGCTCCGTCGGCACCACTGTTCATCCCGACAGGAAGCCTCGTGTGTACCTGCGATCAGGGTGGAAGCGCGGATACCACCGAGAAACCCGAGCCACAGCTCGACACAAACTTGCGCGCTGCGCTCGTTCCAGCGTGATCTGACAGACTCCCCCCGGAGGGGACATGAAGATCACACTGCTGGGAACCGGAAGTCCGTTGCCCGACCCGAATCGAGCCGGCCCGTCGACACTCGTGTCGACCGGACAACACAACGTCGTCGTCGACTGCGGTCGTGCCTGCGTCATGCGTCTGACGGGCGCCGGGGTATTTCCGCCGTTCGTCAGCCTGGTTTTGCTGACGCATCTTCACAGTGATCACATCTGCGACCTGAACGACCTCGTCACGACGCGCTGGATCACAACACCCGCAGCCATGGCGTCGCCGCTCAAGATCGTCGGACCGGTGGGAACTCGTCGCGTTGTCATGGGCATGCTCGAAATGCTGGCGCTCGACGAGCAGTACCGCCTCGCACACCACGAAGACCTGCGCACCACAGGCGGAATGAAAATCGACGTCGTCGAACTGACCGCCGGCGACGTTCACGAACACGGCGACCTTATTGTCCGTGCCTTCCGCACCGATCATCGCCCGGTCGAACCAACCCTCGGCTACCGCATCGAACACGATGGAAAGGTCGCCGCCCTCGCGGGCGACACGATTCCGTGCGACGACCTGTACGAACTGTGCAAAGGTGCCGATGTGTACGTACAGACGGTGCTGCGCGACGACTTGGTCAAGGGTCTTGCTGCGGCGCTACCCGGCAATGCCGCACGTCTCACCGACATCCTCGACTACCACTCGACGGTCGAACAGGCGGGACAAACTGCTTCACGCAGCAACGTGAAGCACCTAATTCTCACCCACTACGTCCCCGCAATGCAGCCGGGCTCAGAAGATGAGTGGCGCCAACTCGCCGCCGCCCACTTCAGCGGCCCGATCACTCTCGGGCCCGATCTCACGTCGGTCGAGGTCTGATCTTCACTCCGACTTTTGTGTCATCCACACACCGGCGAGTGCAATGAACAGTCCGACCACGGCGAGTGCCCCGAGACGCTCACTGAAGAGAATGGCGCCTTCGATCGTGCTGAGTGCAGGCGTCAGGAAGAAGAGACTGCTCACCTTTGCAGCAGCATGACGCGCAAGCAGAACCATCATCAACAGAACCGCGGCGATCGACAGCACACCGACGGCCCATGCAAGGGCCGCAGCGTTGCGCCACGTCATGTGCATCTTCCAGCGCTCGTCGAAAATCGCCAGGGGTAACAAAGCAAGGCCCGCCGCCACATACTGAACCGCAGTACCGCGCAACAGCGGCATCCCACGACCACGCGATCGTTGCATGATCGTTCCCGTCGACATACCGACAACCGCAATCGCCATCGCGACGACGGTGACAGCGGTGACGCTGGCCGCCTTTACGCTGCTTCGTTCGACGAGCACCGCGATGACACCGACCAAACCACAGGAGATTCCGGCCCACTGCAGTGAGCGGAGTCGTTCCTTCAACAGCCAGTGCCCAATAAAGGACGTGACGACCGGGTGAAGGCCCGCAATCAGGGCACTGACCCCCGACGGCAGCCCGCGGGAGATGGCAAAAAAGGTGCCTCCCAGGTAGGTCGCGTGCATCAAGACCCCGACAACGGCCGAGGACGACACGTGGCGCCGCTCGATCCGCGGGGCGCGCATCGCCACCGCAATCAGCCACAAAATGGCCGCCGAGATGAACATGCGGACTGCAAGGAACGTGAACGGGCCTGCATCCCGTGTTCCGTAGCGCGCAACGACGAAGCCAGTGCTCCAGAGGAGCACGAAAAGGCCGGGGGCGACGCGTGCCAGCCTCATGATCGTTCCGTTACGCCCCAAAAACAGGTAGAAAAATGGTCTATGCACGGACGTCGACGGGGCACTCGAGCGACACTAGGCGTCGTCTCCCTCGTCGCTGCGTCTCTTTTCGTCTCGGCCCCGGGTCGTCTCACCGCCAGTGAGGCCGGGCCGAACGGCGTGAACGTCGGTTTCGACTTCTCGTGGGAACGGGCCAAGGCGCCCGGCGGGCACACCGCATCGTTCCTCAATGCCGACAGCACAAGCCTGAACAACTGCGGTGGAGCCAACTTCACGCACACCAGCACGGGCTGCAATTTCGTCTTCAATTACAAGATTGCAGGCATCTCCCAACCATCGGTTTCGCATTCGGCGAACTGGATCACGTGGAGCAAACCAACTTCCTACACATTGGGATCACCGTCTACCACCGGATGCAATTCCGGTGCTGCATCAACAACCGCCGGCGGCAAGGCGCCGGTGACCCTCTTTGATTGTTTCAACATTCACAGCTTCGGTCAGGTCTTCTCCCCCACAACCACGGGCCGGCTCTCGTCGATGCAGTTCCGCATGACATGCCTCGTGCCGTGGGGGGCCAACTCGCTGAACCTCTATGCCCTTCTCTACCGCCTCACCGACGATGCATCCGCGCTGTCGGGAACGGGGCCCATTGCTGCGGCAAAGCTCGACCTTTCGACCTGCCCGTCAGCCCTCTCGTGGGACGGCAAGACCTTCAGCGACGCAGACTTCGGCTGGGTGTCAATGCCATTCAAGAACGTCAAGCTGAACGCGAACACCTTCTACGGCGTCTACTTCGCGGGCAACGGCGTCCCGGGCACACCACCAATCGGCGCAGATGCAGCAATTGCCGGTACCAAGAAGCCAGCCCCGGCCACAACGACAACGGTCGCAAAGAGCCCCAAGACAACCACCACGTCAACAACGGTTCCCGCCACAACAACGACGGTCAAGAAGAAGACGCCGAAAACCACGACTACGACGTCGACAACAACCACAGTCGCAAAAAAGAAGACACCGAAAACCACAACCACGACGGTTCCTGCAACAACGACGACGGTCAAGAAGAGAACTCCGAAGACAACAACTACGACCATTCCGCCGACGACCACCACCGTTGTCAAAAAGAAGAAGACGCCCAAGACGACAACGACAACGGTCGCCATCACGACAACAACCGTCGCGAAGAAAAAGACCCCGAAAACAACGACGACAATCGCCGCAACGACAACAACCGTCGTCGCCGCAGGTGACACTTACACAGCGCTGCCCACGTCGGTGAAGGCCGAGAATGCCCTCCGTGTCGTCACACCTGCGGAGGTCGACAAGACGGTTCTCGTTTCGGGAACCGGCAGCGTTTGCTTGCCCGCCGGTCCGTACTTGGTTTTCATCAAGCCGGGCTTCTGCAGGGCCTACGTGGTGAGCCGCCAGACGAAGGGCAACCTCCGAGTCATCACGACCCGGGTACTCAAGTCCACGGCAAACAAGGGCGAGGAGGGGTTGCCCGTCGAAATTCTTGATCCCCTCTATTTCGAGGGTGGCACCGCAAAGTTGAAGGCCGCATCGGAAAAACTTGTCGCCCAGCACGCCAAGCTTGCAAAGACGGCGCGGGCGGTGGTGATCGTCGGATACACCGGCAACCTCACATTCGACAAGGAAGCCCAGACCGACCTTGCGCGTCGCCGCGCCGCGGTGACGCAATTGGCGCTTCAGGCCGCGGGAGTCAAGGGCCCGTTCTCGATCCACATGGGCGGAGCTGACAACGCCGTGTCGAGCGGCAAGTCGGTGGCCGACCAAGACAAGAACCGACGGACCATCATCATCCTCGTCCCCTGATTCCTTTACGGTTCAGGTCATGGACGCAGTTCTTCTCATTGCACGAATTCTCTTCTCGATCATGTTTGTCATGTCGGGTCTGAATCATCTCGCCAAGGCCGACCACATGGTCCCCTACGCGCAGATGAAGGGCGTGCCAATGCCAAAGATCTCGGTTCAGCTCTCCGGCCTGCTCCTTCTTCTCGGCGGACTCTCGGTGATCCTTGGAGTCTGGACGGACCTCGGCGCGCTCGTCCTGGTGGTTCTGCTCGTCGCGATGGCCGTGAAGATGCACGACTTCTGGACGCAGTCAGATCCGCAGGCAAAGCAGGCCGAAATGATCGGCTTCATGAAGAACATCGGCCTCGCAGGTGGGGCGCTTTTCATTTTCGCAATCGCCGCGATGGAGAACTCGAACTACGGCCCGGCAATCACCGAGAGCCTGTTCAAGATCAAGCCGTAACTTCGGCAACCACCGCGGTCAGCGTTGATCGCGGTCGACGATCTTCGGAATTCGCGCAGGCTCCCAAGCCCGCAACCTGTTCAACATCGTGGGTCCGTCGGCTTCCACGACGACGGTGTCGCGGTGTGCGGGCTTGATGAAACCTGCCGAGGTGGTCTTGTCGATGAACGCCACCAAGTCATCGAAGAATCCGCGGTGATTCAGGATTCCGCACGGCTTTTCATGGATGCCCAACTGTGTCCACGTGATTACTTCGAACAGTTCATCGAACGTGCCGAATCCACCGGGGAGAGCAACGAATGCATCGGCGCGATCGGCCATCGCAGCCTTTCGTTCATGCATCGTGTCGACAACGACCAGCGATGTCAGCTCGAGATGTGCCAGCTCCTTCACGCGCAGGGCCTCCGTGATCACCCCGTGCACCTCGCCGCCGCCGCGCAGGGCACCATCGGCAACTGCGCCCATCAAACCCACGTTGCCCCCGCCGTACACCAGGGAAATTCCCTCGCGTGCAAGCAGCGCACCGAAATCGTTTGCACATTCGAGATGCGTCGGGTCGAGACCATTGCTCGAACCGCAATAGACGGCCACCGATGCAAGTTCCTTCACGGCACCACCGTCAGACGAACTTTGCCCACATGTCGAGCGGCATGCGGTCGGATGTCAGGCCATTGATCGGAGCCGATTCATCGACATGACCAATCGCCATGCCGCAGAACAACATTTCGTTGTCGGGCGCACCGACGAACGAACGCACTGCCGAGTGACGAACCGCCCAGTACTCCTGGGCACACGTACCCAGACCACGCTCGACGGCAAGCAGCATGAACGTCTGCAGGAACATTCCAAGGTCCGACCACTGCGGCCAACCCATGCCGCGATCGACAAAACAGAACAAGGCGGCAGGCGCACCGAAGAAATCGTTGTTGTGGGCGAACTGACGGCGACGGCCGTCCTTGTCCTCGCGGCCGATGCCGAGTGTTGCGTACATGGCTTCACCCACCGCAAAACGGTTCGTACGGTACGGCTCGCCGAGCTCGGCCGGATAGATGTCGTACTCGGGCTTTTCCAACGGAGGTTGGGTCGCAAGAAACTCGCGCAACCTGGTCATTGATTCACCGTTCACCACATAGATGCGCCACGGCTGCAGATTTCCTCCGCTCGGGGCTCTCGCCGCATCGCCGAGAATCCCGCGCAGGACTCCGTCGGGCACGGGATCGTTCGTGAACTGACGAACCGACATTCTCTTGTGTACCGCTGCAGTGACATCCACGTGCAAAACCGTACTGCTCTGCCGCTGCAACGCCGTAGCCTCGCGGCATGGATGTCACTCCGGTCGTGCGACTCGATCCTGTATCCGAGACCGACATCGACTGGATCACCGCGGCATGCCAGGACCCCGAGATTCAACGCTGGACTTTCGTCCCGCGCCCCTACCACCGCCACCACGCCGCGGAATTCGTTGCAACGGGCGCAGGCGAGTTCCGTACGTGGGCGGTTCGCACTGCAAGCGACCTCCGACCCGTCGGCATGATCTCGATTCACTCGATCGACCCGAAAACGGGCGTCGCCGACATCGGTTACTGGGTTGCACCGTGGGGTCGTCGAAACGGCGCGGCAAGTTGTGCGATCCGCATGGTGGTCGACGAGGCCCGTCACATGGTGGGTGTCAAAGCAGTCGAAGCGCGCATCGCCAGCACGAACCTCGCCTCGCGACGCACCGTCGAATCATGCGGGTTTGCCTTCGTCGAGGAGTCAACCAAGACCACTTGTCCCGACGGTGACCGTTCGACCAGCGCCACGATCTACCGAATCACGTTCTAACGCTTCTTGGCGCGGGTCAGCAACAGCGCCGACGCACCAACGGCACGACGGCTGCGCAGGCCGAGACGTTCGGTCGCGAGATGCGCGACGATTGCCGCCACCACACCCGACACCGCGGCTGCCCGGGTGTTCGACACCTCGACGGCAACGTAGACACCGGCCGACAAAGTGGCGACGAGCGCATTCGGAGCACTCGCAAGAAGAATCTGCGGCACCTCATCTTTCATCACCGATACCAAGACGCCGCCACCAACCGCGGACACTGTTCCGATGAAGATGGCCGACACCACCGGCAGACCGGCACGAAGCGCATAGGCCGCACCGATCACCGCGAACAAACCCAGCGCCAACGCATTCAACACCGATACAAGAACAGCAACCTTCGAGATCACCTGGCCGAACAACAGCACGGCGACGATCGACCCGAGAACCGTCAACAGGTACCAAGGCGTCCGGAGGCTCTCGACCGGCAAGTTTCCAATCAAGCCGTCGCGTATGAATCCACCACCAAGGCCCATCAACACGGCAAACGTCGCCATGCCGACAATGTCCCAGTGGTGCTCATCGTCGACCGACGCACGCAATGCCCCGACGATCGCGTTCACGCCAACCGTCAATAGCGCCAGCCAAAGGGGCGTCTTGGTCGCAAGGTCGGGAAGGAAATCCATGGTCATTTGAGTCGCTCGGCGATCTCGTTCATCCTTGCACGCACAAGCGAACGCACCAGCGTCTTTGGAAGTCGTCGATCGATCGGAAACCTCAACGCCCCCTTTGTCTTCTCGCACCAGGCAGGTACCGGGATGTGTTCCAGCACGCTGCCACTGTGCGGAAAGTAGGAATTGTGATGACGAAACCCGTCGAAGCCGACGACGGCCTTGCCGTTCACCTTGAAGCACGGCATCCCGTAACTGATGCACTCTTCCGCACCGGGCAGTAGTGCCCGCAGTATCTCGACGAGATTCTCGAGCGATGCTCGCTGCTGGTCCGAGAACGTCGACAGATGGCGATCGATCACGGATGACACGAGAGATAGTGTTGCACCGATGGTGACGCCGCGAGTGAAGGCAGCCGGTGGATTCGCGGCGATGAAGTACGTCCTGGCAAAGGGTCGTTCGGTCGGCACCATCGCGCTGTACAAACGAATGCGCAGCAAGAACGCCTGCAAGACCTGCGCTCTCGGCATGGGTGGCCAGCAAGGTGGCATGGTCAACGAAGCCGGGCACTTTCCCGAGGTGTGCAAGAAGTCGGTGCAGGCACAGGCCGCCGACATGGGCAAAACCGTCACCGAGGCCGATCTACGTCGCCTCGGCGTCGATGACCTTGCAGCGCTCACCAGCGCACAGGCCGAAGCCCTTGGCCGTCTCACCTTCCCCATCGTCTGTGCGCCGGGCGACACGCACTTCCGACGCGCATCGTGGGACGAGGCGATGCAACTTGCCGCAAATGCCTTCACGTCGACCACTGCCGACCGGACTTTCTTCTACGCCAGCGGAAGGTCGAGCAACGAAGCAGCGTTCCTGTTGCAGATCGTCGCCCGTTCCTACGGCACGAACAACGTCAACAACTGCTCGTACTACTGCCACCAGGCCTCGGGGGTTGCGCTCTCGTCGATCTACGGCAGCGGCACTGCCTCGGTATCGCTCGATGATCTTGCGTCCACCGAACTCGCACTCGTCATCGGTGCCAACCCTGCGAGCAACCACCCACGCCTGATCACTCAGCTCGTCAATCTTCGCAAGCGTGGCGGCAAGGTCATCGTCATCAACCCTCTGTCCGAGCTTGGACTCAAGCGGTTTCGCGTACCATCGCAAGCGACAAGCCTTGCCCTCGGCTCGCGTGTCAGCGACCTCTATCTCCAGCCCCACATCGGCAGCGACATTCCCCTGATGGTCGCGCTGTTGAAGGGCGTCATCGAATCTGGCGCTGTCGACAACGACTTCGTCACCAACCGTGCCGACAACTGGGGTGCCGTCCGCGAAGCGGCCCTTGCCGCCGACTGGGATGAACTCGTCGAACGCAGCGGCGTGCCGAAAGCACAGATCGACGAGTGCGTGCAGTTGCTCGGCAACGCGAAGTCGGCCGTCTTCATGTGGGCAATGGGTCTCACCCATCACACGCACGGCGTTGACAACATCCGCGCGCTCGCCAATCTCGCAATGTCACGGGGCTTTCTCGGCGCTCCGGGCAGTGGCCTCATGCCCATTCGCGGCCACTCCAACGTGCAGGGCGTCGGCTCGGTCGGCGTCGCCCCGCAGCTGAAAGAGGCATTCGCCAAGAGCCTTCGCGACACGTACGGAATCACCGCGCCAAGCGACTCGGGTATGGACACGTATGCCTGCATGCAAGCCGCCCACGCAGGACGTATCGACACCGCCCTCATGCTCGGCGGCAATCTGTGGGGCAGTAACCCCGACTCGCACTGGTCGTCCGAGGCGCTGTCGCGTATCGGCACCTCAATCTCACTCACGACCAAGTTGAACCAGGGCCATTTCAACGGCCGCGCCGCAACGACGATCGTTCTTCCCGTGCTTGCTCGTGACGAAGAACCCGACGCAACGACACAGGAGTCGATGTTCAACTTCGTGCGCCTTTCCGACGGCGGCGACCCCGCAGTCGACGGCGAGATGCGATCGGAGGTGGCGATTCTCTCCGATCTCGCCGAGCGCATTCTTCCCCGTGACCGTTTCGATTGGTCGATCATCACTTCGCACGATTCACTGCGTCGCGCCATCGCTGACACCGTCCCTGGGTACGCAGCACTCGGCGACATCGCCGCCACCAAGAAAGAATTCGAGATACCGAACCGCATCTTCCACGATGGTGTCTTTCCCACGGCATCGGGCCGCGCCGCCTTCCACGACGTGCAGATTCCCGACAACACCCGTCCGGTCGACGGCTTCACGATGATGACGATTCGCTCGGAGGGCCAGTTCAACACCGTCGTCTACGAGGAGGAAGACCTCTACCGCGGCACCACCCGACGCGACGTGATCATGATGGCCGCCGCCGACGTCGCCAAATTGGGTCTACGCGAGGGTGATGCGGTCACCGTCCGCAGTGCAACGGGAAGCCTGGACGTCGTGATCGCAGAGGTCGACATTCGCCCCGGCAACACCGCGATGTACTACCCCGAAGCCAACGTCCTCGTCGACCGTGCGATTGACCCCGAGTCGCTCACCCCCGCCTTCAAGTCCGTCGCCGTGACAATCGACCCACAGCACGAGTCCGCGACATGATGAGAGCCACGAGACTCAACCGATTCGCACAATGTCCAAGACCAGCGAAGTAGCCTCGGGCGTGCACCGGGTGCGAGGGTGCGAGGGTGCGAGGGGGAATGATGAGCGCTTTCAGACGACTGAGCGCACGCGTGATGAGCACGATGTTTCTCGCATGGATCGCAATCATGCCGACGAGCCACGTTTCGGCTGACGCAAATGAAACCATCCTCGGGGGGTCATTCGTTCAACAATTTTCGTCACTCTCGATCGGCTATGAGCACAGTTGCGCAGTGGTGTCGACCGGGGGCGTGAAGTGTTGGGGGGACAACAGCGATGGACAACTTGGCGACGGAACGAAGACGGACCGGCTGATTCCCGCGAGTGTCATCGACCTTCAACGTCCGGTCACGGCGATCGCTGCCGGCGATAGACACACATGTGTCTTGCTCGCAACCGGTGGCGTCAAGTGCTGGGGGGTTGGTAGTCGTGGACAAATCGGCGACAACAGTGCTGGAATTCAGGACCGCGTTGTGCCAACGGACGTGACCGGTCTCTCGAGCGGCGTTGCCGCCATCTCGGCTGGTGCCGAGCACACGTGCGCACTGCTCTCCGCCGGCGGCATCAAGTGCTGGGGTGACAACAACTACGGACAACTCGGTACCGGCGACACCACTGATCGATTGGCACCAACCAATGTCACAGGCCTCACGAGTGGCGCAAGCGCCATCAGCGCCGGCGACCACCACACGTGCGCGATCCTCACCGCAGGCGGGATGAAGTGTTGGGGGGACAACACTTTCGGACAACTCGGTGACAACACGGTCGTCAGGCGACTTGCACCTATCTTTGTCGCCGGTCTTTCGTCGAATCTGATCCGAGTCAACGCGATCAGTGCCGGGAAAAACCACACGTGTGCGGTTTTGTCTGTCGGAACGAAGTGCTGGGGAGAAAACCAATTCGGCCAAGTTGGTGACAATACGAACGTCAATCGCCGCCTGCCCACAAGCGTCGCGGGCCTTGCCAACGGCGTGGTCGGTATCAGCACCGGCGGATACCACACGTGCGCCCTGCTCTCCACCGGTGGCATCAAGTGCTGGGGAGATAACGGAGGCCAACTCGGTACCGGCGACTTGGTCGGAAGGCCCGCACCGACGGATGTGATCGGGCTCTCCTCTGGCGCCACGGCAATCGCTGCCGGTCACGACCACAGTTGCGCAATTCTGTCGACCGGAACGGTCAAGTGCTGGGGTTATAACGAATCCGGCCAGATCGGCAACGGCGAATCTGTCGGCTCGCTCGCCACGCCAACCAATGTTTCCGATCTCGCGGAACTGGTCGGACCGACGACCACAAGCGTGTTGGTGCCCACGACCGGTGACCCAAACACCACAACTACGACAACAAACACGTCGACACCAGGGTCGAACACAACCGGCGGCACAACAACATCATCATCGACGACGGTTGCCGTCGGATCAACCAACAACGTGCTGCGTATCGCGGTGGTGCGCGTCGGCAGCTCGGTCAAAATCACATCAGTCTTGAGATCCTTGGGCATCTCGGTCGCCCCAAGGTCGAAGATAAATGCAACCCCACTGACACCGAGGGCGTGCTCGACACCGGGCGGGAACAAGGTCAAAGGCTTGAAGACAGGTACCTGCAAACTGAAGGTGACAATCACCGCTCCTGCCTCAAAGAAAAAGTCGATCCAATCGACAAAACGAGTTCAAGTCGCCATCAGGGAATGACCTGTTAACCGTGCGCTTCAACCGGGAATGCGTCGCAGTCGAACATTGCGACGTCGTCATTACGATCTCGCCTCGCTGATACTTTTTTTGAATGGCCGCCAGCAAACTTACGACCTATTTGTGGTTCGACACCGAAGCGCTCGAAGCCGCGAGGTTCTATGTCGATCTTTTTCCAGGCTCACGCCTTGGTGAAGTCAGCTATTACCAAGCCGATGCACAGCGCCCCGAGGGTTCAGTCCTCACGGTCGAGTTCGAACTCTTCAACAGACCGTTTGCCGCATTGAACGGCGGACCGGAGTTTTCCCACAGCGAGGCCGTCAGTTTCCAGGTGTCGTGCGACTCACAAGGCGACGTCGATCGAATTTGGAATGCCATCGTCGACAACGGTGGTAGCGAAAGCATGTGTGGCTGGTGCAAAGACCGCTGGGGAATCAGTTGGCAGGTGATCCCTGTCGCGCTTTCCCGCGCGTTGAAGGGTCTCGATGGCTATGACAGCAAGTACGCATTCGAGGCGATGATGAAGATGTCGAAGATTGTCATCGACGATCTCAAACTCACGCCTGGTTGATCATCCAACGAATACCGAACCGGTCTTCAAAACTTCCCCAATAGGCGCCCCACGGCATGTCAGCCATGCCCGGCGCGTGCAGCGAGCCGACTGACAAGCCCGCGTACAGACGGTCGGCCTCGGCCCGCGAGTCCGGATGCAGATTGATCGAGAAATTGTTTCCCGACTGCAATCCATGCCCCAGCGACTCCAGGGCATCGGTTCCTTCGAGCACATGTCCACCGAGAATCGGAAGCTCGATGTGCAGAATGCAGTTCTTTTCGGCGTCGGACAGTTCCGGCCCACCCGGCCCCATGTCCATTTCACGGAATCGAACAAGGTCGGTGAACTCTCCACCGAACACCGAACGATAGAACTCGAACGCTTCTTCAGTTTTCCCGAGCGTGTTGATGTACGTGCTGACGTAGGCCATTCCGAAACCTTAGGCCGCCCATCCCGTTGTGGTCACGTGCTCTCCGAGGAACGCTGCCACCTCACAACCACATCCGTGATCGGTCCCCCCGCCAAAAATCGGTTGGCATGCGACGTTGTTGCGAACCGACCCGTTACAACGCTGGTCCACCAACTCACCCGGCACATCGAAGACCCGACCTTCGAACATCGTCGATCGGATCGGAATCTCTCCGATGCGATGGGGATCGGCACCGTAGGGATCCTCATCGAGAATCGTCAGATTCGCGATCTTGCCCACCTCAATCGAGCCGAGTTCGTCCTCGCGTCGCCACGAATAGGCGGCCTCGATCGTCACAGCGCGAAGCGCATCGTGAAAGTCGATTCGCTGCTCGGGGCCGGCAACTCGCCCCGACGATGTCACGCGATTCACTGCGAACGATGTCATCAGCATCGGGTCAGATGGGCACATCGGAAGGTCCGAGTGAAATGACAAGGGAATTTCACGCTGCAACACCGATGCAGAGCGCACCATTGCATCAGCCCGCTCGGGGCCAAGTCCCCACTCGCCGTACTTGTCTGCGAAGCCGACGGGGTAATACGGATTTGCCGACACGATTGCACCCAAACGGGCTATTCGATCGACCTGTTCCTCGGTTGAGTTTGCAAAATGAACGATGACAGTTCTGTGATCTATTCGGGGCGTTCGACGCTGCGCTTGGTCCATCACATCAAGCAGAACGTCAAGCCCCAAGTCGCCATTGACGTGCACGTGAATCTGCCACCCAGCATCCCAATATGAATCAAAGACGGATTTCAACTCCGCGGGCTCCATCAGCCATTCGCCGTGATGGTGTGGATCGGGATTTCCGTCGTAATCGAGATAAGGGTCCTTCATTTGCATCAACTGCGAGATGATCGCCCCATCGCAGAACAACTTCACATGACGATCAAGGACCCTGACTTTTTCGCCACGTCCACGCTCGACCTGTGTCTGCGCGTCGGCAACGAACTCCGACGGCGCAAGGCCGCGAACGGGTTGGGTTCGACCCTCGACGAGAAACGTGCTTTCGAACGGCACGTCGGGATGCCCGAGAATTTCTTGGTACATCTCCCACGGTTCGTTCCGCCAAAAGATTCCCGGCTCGTTGATCGCGGTCACACCGTTCATATGGAGGTACTCGACCATTTGCCCCAGCCCCACGCGAAAGCGCTGTGCGGTCATGAACACTGGCATCAGGTACTTGGCGAGGATGATCAACCAACCGTTCTCCCAGAAATGCCCACGATCGAAGTCGAGCTGTTGGCTCGCAAGGCCGTGACCATCGGTCATCTCCTCGGTCAGCTCGATCATCTCGAGCGCAGCCGTGTTCAGGATCCACTCATGGCACGATCGTTGCCACACTGCAGTCGGCCTGTCCCCGACAATGTCGTCCAATCGCTGTCGGTGCAGATCACCGTGCCACAGTCGGTGCCAACCCCAAGAAAACAGCCACTCACCGGGCGCCAGTGAATGATGTGCCGCCCTCAGCCGATCATCGTATTCCTCCAGGGTTTGGGCTGCGCGCTGCGGCCGATGGGGCAAGTTCCAATCTTCCGGCGCGATGATTTCGGTCGTCAGCGTGGTGGCACCCAACATCGGGTGGAGATGCTGATCAATCAGTCCCGGAACGACACACTGATTGATGAACCGATCCGAGACAACATGGCCGGGACCTGCAGCATCAATAACTTCATCAAACGTTCCGACCGCCACGAAAACGCCTTCTCGCACGGCGATTGCATCGGCAACGGGTTGTGATTCATTCATTGTGATGATTTTTTGTGCACGGTAGACGACGGTCTGCGACATGCCTCGATGGTAGTGAAAGTGGCCGCAGCGAACTCCCGGAGGACGATGTCATCCAAGGACGATGGCTAACTCGCCAAATCCAATCCGGCACCCCGTCATCACCGGCGGATTCACATGGCCGCTTGTACGCCTGTGTCCGTGCAATCGGTGAGACCGGTTGGCTCGACGAGTGCGACGGACGGCGTTGGTACACGACCGGGCCGGACAATTCATTCGAAACAGCCGTGAGCCTGGCTGGATTTCACATTGACGATGTGACAATCGGACCGTACGTTGAGATCTGGGCGACCAAGGTCTGACGAAGACACAACGATCGATCTACGAAATTTCACGAGACCCATCCAGCAGTACTTCTACAAACCTTCTTCGGCACGAAAGTGCGCGACGATTGCATTCGCGTGTCCATGCCCCATGCCATGTTCAGTCTTCAACATGGCGACCATCTCCGAATGACGAACATTCTTCATCTTCTTGAGCATCGAGGTCCAGTGCGCGATCGGCTGACCGTACTTCTTCTCGATCGATGGGAAATACGAAGCCGGACCGGTCACCTTTTTTTCAACCATTTCGCGATGTTAAACGATGCGGCCACTGAGACGAACAGGCAGCTTGGCCCAATAGACAATGTGCCTGACCCCCCACCAGTCGGGGGTATTCGGATGGTCGAAGTCAAAATCGACTCGACGCGTCATTCCAAGACGTTGCATGACGGCTTCGCTTCGTACGTTCGTCCGCGTCGTATACGAATACACATCCGAAAGGCCATGAGCTGAAGACGCCGTTTGAAGGACGCATTGCGCCGCCTCCGTCGCGTACCCATGTCCCCATGCCCACTTGGCAAGCCGCCAACCGATTTCCACATGGGGCCCCATCGGTGTGTCGAAAGAAGTTCTGTTCAATCCCGTGTATCCCGCGAATCGACCCTCGACTTCGAGCGCCCAGAGGCCAAAACCGTTGTCAACGAATCCTTGTTCAATGCGTTCGATCAGCGAATCGGACTCCGAAGAAGTCAAAGTTCGCGGGAAATAACGCATGACCTCCGGATCTGCGTTTAAGTCGGCAAACGGTGCGCGATCATCCTCTCTCCACCTACGCAACAGCAGGCGTTCTGTGGCGAGATGTTCCGTCATGGCCGAATCGTAACGGCGACCCATTGATCGGGGTCGAAGCTGTCATCGAGCATTCGCCAAATCGGTGACGATGCCACCAGCGATGCGCACGATGTCTGCCGGCGCAGCACCGAAGTCGTCGTTCCACGTTCCCGCTGCGGCCCACACCTCGTCGTACTGCAACAAGTCCGGATCAACGAGCACACGAAGTTGAGTGATAGGACCAAAGGGGGGCGCGTCACCAACGGGTTTGGAAACCTATTCGTCGATTTGACGGCGGATCTCGTCACGGAGAGATTCGAGATAAGGCAACGCCACGTGGTCCTTTGCCCTGTTTGCGGCCTGCTTCGAGTCGATGATGTCGTCGAGTGATGCGACCGAGACGACAAGTCCTTCATCTATCAGTTCGGACGTCGCACTGGACTTCCACCCCGCATAGCCCCCAGCTCGACCCGCCGGCGTGAAAGTGAGATCAAGATCTCCGAAATCCGTCACGAGATTCAGCATGTGTGGCATGTTCGCAAGAAACGCACCATCAATCTTCGTCGGAACAGGTTCACCGGAGATTCGAATCATTGCATTCATCCGGGTGAGTGCACGACCTAGGCGATCGAGGTTCTCGCGAGCCCGATCCGGGATGACATCCAAATCACGCGTCGTAATGGGTGACCCCCGAAGATTGGCGGCGAAACCGCCGAGCACGACGTAGTCGACCTTCTCGTCATTGAGAATCCGACACATCTCAAAGGGATCGAACTCTGTCATGAAGCAGAGGTCCGTCCTCTCAAGGCTGTCTCTCTGGCCTTTGCCAACAGATTTGCAACCCGCACCATCTCGTGCGCCCGCTCGGCGACTGACATTCGCAACAAGTCCCGAATCTGACCAACGTCGACGCCCCGCTCGTTTTCGTTCGGGTTTTTCCAGACGTCCATGACCTGAGTGTACGCCCCCGGTGTTAGCCGCGCCTCAGGTCGGTGACCACGCCGCCAGCAACACGCACAATGTCCGTAGGTGCGGCACCAAAGTTGTCGTTCCACGTTCCTGCCGCGGCCCACACCTCGTCGTACTGCAACAAGTCTGGGTCCACGAACACACGCAGTGGAGTGCTGTGACCAAACGGGGGCACGCCACGTTTGGCGTCGGAAACCCAACCATCTCCATACGCATTACATGAAAAGATGAGTCAATGTCGCGCGAACCCGTAGACCCAGTTCTCATCTCCGTGGCCGCGTACAGCGCTGACCCCATTTCGTACGCGCGCCGTTATGAAGATCATCTCCTGGACAGGCCGACGCGTTTCGCATCGTTGCTTCCACCGCGAGCGAGAATCCTGGACCTCGGTTGCGGGCCGGGACGCGACCTCCGTCTCTTCACCGATGCCGGCCACTCGCCGCTCGGCGTCGAACTCAACCCTTCGTTCGTTGCGATGGCGACACGACATGGCGATGTCATCGAAGCCGACATCCGAAGCGTTCGAAGCTTGTTCTCGCCCCACTCCTTCGACGGCATTTGGGCCCAATCGTCGCTTGTACATCTGTCGAGAGCAGAAACCGAACAACTTCTCGACGATGCTGAATCACTCTTGAAGCCGCATGGACTCTTCTACGCCTGCGTTCCGGCAGTTGGTGATACCGGATGGGTAGACGAAGCGGACGGACGACGTTGGTACACAGTCTGGCCCGAGGACGAATTTGTGGAGGCTGTCTCGGCAGCCGGATTCGCAATCGACGATGCAAATCCTGGCTCGTACATTGAAGTGTGGGCGAGAAAGAGCAGCCGTTAGGCATGCTTGAGATCGGTGACAACACCGCCCGCGACCACTACAGAACATCCGGTTCGATCGACACGAACAAAGGCGCCTCGTGAACGCGCCGATGCGGGCCACCAACGATGTTGGGGATCGTTCGCGATCTGCACTCAAGAACCCTCATGCTCGATCGGAATGACCACTTCGAGGCGAGTGACGATTCCCGGGGACTAGTCGAACGAGCCATGCTCGCTATCCAGATTGATACGCTATTCTGCCGAGAGTCTTGAGACAGTAGAGAACAATTACGGCGCGCACGCTGGGCGGATCGTCGTGACATTCACAAAGAGCCCGCGATGAGCCGAAACAATTTCCACACATTCAAACGAGCCGCTTTGCTCCTGTTGATTGCGACCTGTGTGTGGTCAGGGCCCCGTTTTGTGTCTGCCGATGCGAACGAGACGGCAGCCGACAGTGTGAATGCACTGCACCAGTCCGCGATTACCGCAGGCGGCTACCACGCGTGTGCGTTGCAGTCCACCGGAGCGGTGAAATGCTGGGGCTTCAACGGGTCCGGCCAGCTAGGCGACAACTCCACCACCCAAAGATTGACTCCCACACAAGTGGACGGGCTCACCAGCGGAGTCACCGCAATCACCGGTGGCTCTGGTCATACATGCGCGTTGTTGTCGGCCGGAGCGGTGAAATGCTGGGGCTTCAACGCCTACGGAGGAATAGGCGACAACACCAACACCAACAGGTCGACTCCCACACAGGTCACCGGGCTCACCAGCGGAGTTACCGCAATCACAGCCGGCTTCCAATTCTCGTGTGCGCTGCTGTCCACCGGAGCAGCGAAATGCTGGGGCGCAAACAACGGGTATCGCCTGGGCGACAACACCTCAACCGACAGATTGACTCCCACACAAGTGGACGGGCTCACCAGCGGAGTCACCGCAATCACAGCCGGCAACTACCATGCGTGCGCACTGCTGTCCACCGGAGCAGTGAAATGCTGGGGTTACAACAGCCATGGCGAAATAGGTGACAACTCCACCACCCCCCGAGCAACTCCCACACAAGTAGACGGGCTCACCAGCGGAGTTACCGCAATCACAGCCGGTGGTATGCACACGTGTGCGCTGCTGTCCACCGGAGCAGTGAAATGCTGGGGCTACAACGGGTCCGGCCGGCTAGGCGACAACACCAGCGCCGGCAGATCGACTCCCACACAAGTCAACGGGCTCACCAGCGGAGTCACCGCCATCACGGCCGGCAACGACCATACGTGTGCGCTGCTGTCCACCGGCGAAGTGAAATGCTGGGGCGAGAATGCCTACGGCCAATTAGGCGATAACTCCACCAGTACAAGGTGGACTCCCACACAAGTCAGCGGTCTCTCAAGCGGAGTCACCGCCATCAAAGCCGGCGGCGCCCATACGTGTGTACTGCTGTCCACCGGTGCACTGAAATGCTGGGGTTACAACGGGGATGGTCGACTGGGCGACAACTCCACCACCAACAGATTGATTCCCACACAAGTGACCGGCCTCACTAGCGGAGTCGGTCCAACAACAACAACAACAACAACAACAACAACAACAACAACCACAACAACAACCACAACAACCACAACAACAACCACGACGACCACGACGACCACGACGACCACAGTCGCCCCCACAACGACAACGACAACGACAACAACAACGACGACGACAACGACAACCACGACAACAACGACAACCACAGTTGCACCCACAACAACAACAACAACGACGGTGCCGCCAACCGCCGCTGCGCAAGCCACGACTACGACGGCAACTACGACGGCACCGACGAGCACGGTTGCCGGTGCCGCGACCACCACAGTCGCACCGTCATTCGTTGCCGCTTCAACAAGCACCATTGCCCCAACGACAACCGTCCCTGAACCCCAGCCATCGGGGAGCGCGAGAACTGTCACTTCGTCAGGAGACGTGATCACGAGCATCGTCAACCAGGTCGCAACACCTCAACGAGTGGTCTTCACAATTCGCAACAGCGACGGAACCGAACTCACTGTCACGCACGAACCAAGTCAGGTTCGAACTGCGTTCGACGTCGAATCAGGGTCAACGATCACGGTGACCGGAACCGGCTATCAGCCCGAAACCGGAATCACCGTGTGGCTCTATTCGACACCGAGACGACTCGGAACCTCCACCACCGACGACCGTGGGCAATTCTCAGCAGAACTGACCATCCCCACGGGAATTGACATCGGTTCACACACTCTCTCGATCGACGGCACCACCGCCCGCGGAACGAGCACCACCCGCATTGGCATCAACATCAACCGTCCTGTGTCCGACGTCCCCGTCACTGGCTCGGCACCAAGCAACACAGTTAGCTTTGCGGTCATCCTCGTTGCGCTCGGGATCCTCGCACTCCTTCGAGTACGACGTCTCGACTGACTCTCACCCACGCTTCAGGTCGGTGACCACGCCGCCGGCGACACGCACGATGTCCGCTGGTGCCGCACCGAAGTTGTCGTTCCATGTTCCCGCCGCGGCCACACCTCGTCGTATTGCAACAAGTCCGGGTCCACGAACACACGCAACTGTGTGCTGTGGCCAAAGGGGGGCACGCCACGTTTGGGTTTGGAAACTCAAAAACTCGGTAGTGGGCTCATGATTCACGGGCGGAAGGAAAACCC
>CAZKVD010000009.1:0-20139 GCA_964556145.1 uncultured Bifidobacterium sp.
GGCGTCGAGCAGGTGCTCGCCAAGGCGAAGGCCCTGCAGGAGAACGCCTGATGTCGTCCGAGGCCGCAGGCTTCCGTGTCGAAGTGGTCTCGCCCGAGCGCATCTTGTACTCGGGCGAGGCGACACAGATCATCACCCGCACCCTCGGTGGGGGTGAGATCGCCTTCCTGCCCGGCCACGTGGCGTTCCTCGGCGCCCTCGTCGAGAACCACACCCGCGTGTACCAGGGTGACGGCAAGGTGGTCGATGTTGCCGTGCACGGAGGGTTCGTCGAGGTCTCCGCGAACACCGTCACGATTCTGTCCGACGGTGCCGAACTCGCCAGCGAGATCGATGTCGAGCGCGCGCGTCGCGCCAAGGACCGTGCCGAAGAGCAGATGCGAGGCGAACACGATGCAGAGGCAGAAGGAGCCCTGCGTCGGGCGCACGCACGCCTCTCGGCTGCCGGTGGCCTGACCGGTGTCAATACCGGCCACTAGGCCGATGTCCGATTTCCCCTTCCGTCGGGCGCTGGTCACCGGTGCGTCAGCCGGCATTGGCGAACGCTTTGCGCACATCCTCGGCCAAGCCGGCGTGCCCTGTGTCGTCGTCGCCCGCCGAGGTGACCGACTGCGTGATCTTGCCGGTCGCTATGCGGGCGTCGAAGTACTCGAAGCCGACCTGCAAACCGATGCCGGCATCGCTGCGGTCGCCGCGCGCATCGCGTCGAACGGCGACCCCGTTGACCTACTCGTCAACAACGCGGGCTTTGGCAGCAGCGGTCCTTTCCACGAGGTCGGTGTCGAGCGGGCAACGGGGCAGGTCGACCTGAACGTCAAGGCACTCGTCGCTTTGACACACGGTGCCGTCAATTCATTTCGATCACGTGGCGGCGGTCATGTGTTGAACGTGTCGAGCGTGGCGAGTTTTCTCGCCAGTCCGAACATGGCCGTCTATGCCGCAACGAAGAGTTTCGTCACCAGTTTCACCGAGGCCGTGCACGAAGAGAACAGGAAGTCGGGTGTTCACGTGAGTGCGCTGTGTCCCGGTTTCGTTGCGACCGAATTCCAGTCCGTGTCGGGTGGTGCCGACCGTGTCTCGCGAACGCCGCGGGTCTTGTGGCTGAACGCCGACAAGGTTGCGCGAGCCGGCCTTCACGGAGTTGCAAAGAATCGTGCGATTGTCGTGCCCGGTTGGCAGTACGCGACGTTGCCTGTGATGTCGAAGCTGACGCCGCGGCTCGCACTGCGTCGCATGGCCGGCAAGATCCTTTGACAAATTGACAACTGAATGCCGACGCACGTCGGTACACATGTTTCGCGTCCGACACTCACACGTTGGGTCACAGTTGTCTCCTTGCAACACCCGAACGAAACGTTCGTGGGGAAAGGAGACCTCAATGACATATTCAGTACTTGTTTTTCGACAGCCTGCGATTCGCGAAGCATTGGAAGGCGTTGTGAGTTCGTTGCCCAAAACCGGCGAACGTGCTGTTGTCGACACACCCTGCGCGGCACGGCGGTTGCTTCGCTCACGCGAAGTCGATGCGCTCATCGTCGGTCGGGAATTCATCGAAGACGTCCCCGACATGTTGGCGGTCTGTGCCAACCCGGCGATGACAATGACGGTTCTCTTGGCATTCCGACCATCGGCCGCAGATCGAGCACGTGCCCGGTTGAGCGACATCGACTACGTCGTGGACGCAGCCGAAGGTGAGCACTCGATCGTGGCCTTCCTGCAGCGGGAATTCCAGACCTACAGCCGGCGTGCACACAGGGAGTCGCATTCTCACAGGCCAGTGGCCCCGGGTATTTGGGTGGGGAACAAGACAGACCGTGAAATTGTCGAAATGATCGCCGCCGGATATTCCGACCGCGACATCGCCGACGCGGTGTGCCTGAACCACCAGACGGTTCGCAACCACGTGAGCCGAATTCTCTGCGAGTCCGGCGCTCGGAATCGAACGCACCTCGCCGCGATCTACCTGAAGTCGGTCTGCGAGGGCACGGAACCCTTCGAAGCAGCTGCCACCCGAGCGCTGCGGAGTTGCTCGAGCTCGTTGTCGAACCGTGACGAAGTGGCTGCTGCCACGTCGGTCGACCTGTGGCGTTGAGCACGGGTCGAGGAACGACGTCAAGAACACGTGACAATTGTTCGGTAGCCCACCGACGGCGGCTGGGTTAAACCGAACACGTGCCGTCTGTCGTCTTTCTCTTTCGTCAGGTGTACTCGCGAGACATTGCGCGGGGGCTCGGTCCGGCGTTGACCGACTTCAGGCCGTTGTCCGTCGTCGCGACCGTTGCCGACGCCGAGGCGCTGATCCAATGCAGGACAGCCGACATTGTGGTGATGGGTCCCTCGTACATCGAGACCTCACACAATTTGAGAACCGCCGGTGCCGGGACACGTCGGCCGATGGTTGTCGTGATCGACCGAGGACGGGACGTGTCCGTACGACGCCGCGCCGAAACGCACGGCATCGATCTGGTGGTTGGTGTGTCGAACGGAATCTGGCCTGCAGTGAGAGAAATTCGGACGTCATGGAACGACTTCGTATCGCGCGAGGGCGCAATTGATGAACGAGTTACTTCCATCGAACCGCCCGAGCGTTCGATTCCGGTTGTCGACGACGTCGACCGCAGCATCATCCAGATGATTGCCGGCGGATACACCGATCGCGAGATTGCCGAAGCAGTTTTCTTGTCGCACCAGACAATTCGCAATCGGGTCAGCCGAATACTCACCTATTCGGGGGCGCGGAACCGGACGCACTTGGCGTGCCTCTATCTCGCGATGGTGCACGAGGGGCTCGTTCCCTTCGTGACCGACGACGGGCCCTTCGAAGTGGCGTAATCTCGACCCAAACGGTCCGTCGGTCCGCATGTTTGGATCGGGGGGGGGGTATGAGCACTCTCGTGTGTGTCGTTGATGACGGTGGTTTGCTTGCACGCGTCGGAGAAACCTTGAGCAACAGTTCGGAAGTCGAAATCGTTCCGTCGGACTACGACCCAACGGCAATCGCCGAACTTGTGTCATCGCGCCGCATCGATGGATGCATCTTCACGCCGATGTCACCCGATCGCTTCATTGGGTTGCGCAGTTCTCTGGCGTCGGCACCGGGTGCTGCAACCGCTATTCGATGCGGCTTGCTGTGCAAAGGTGCCGACAGGGCGCTCGCGTACCACAAGCTTGCCTACGGCGTCGACGATGTCATCGAAACTGCGTGCAGTGACGACGCCTTGAGATGTTCGCTGGAGAAGTTTGCAAGGGGCACTGAACTGGCCTGCGAGTCGCTGCTGGTTTCGACCGTGGACATTCCTTTCTCCATCGTTCACGGCGAGATTCGATGTGTCGACGAAATCGACGAGAAGATAATTCGTCTCGTGTCGGTGGGATTTACCGACCGTGAAATCGGCGACATCCTGCACTTTTCGCACCAGGCAATTCGCAATCGGATCAGCCACCTTCTGCTGAGGTCCGGACTGCGGAATCGCACACAGTTGGCTGCCCGTTACACCGTCGAATCGATCGAGCGGGGCGGAAAACTTCAGCCGTAGTTCGCCGTGTCGATGCGTGAACTACTAGCCGTAGTTCACTGATGCGTACGTGCCGAGTTTGTCGAGTCTGTGGTGTGCGTCGATGAGGCGGACGGTGCCCGACAGCGAGCGCATGACGAGGCTCTGTGTGTGGGCGCCACGTGAGTCGAAACGAACTCCGCGCAGCAATTCACCATCGGTGACGCCGGTGGCGGCAAAGAAGCAGTTGTCGCCGCGCACGAGATCATCGGTCGTGAGAACCTTGGACAGGTCGTAGCCGGCTGCAACGGCGGCGTTGCGTTCGGCTTCGCTGCGCGGCCACAAGCGGCCCTGAATTTCTCCGCCCATGCACTTCAGTGCAGCTGCCGACACGACACCCTCGGGCGTGCCACCGATGCCGAACAACACATCGACGCCGGCCTCGTGCCAGGCGGTGGCGATGGCGCCGAAGATGTCGCCGTCCTTGATGAGTTTGATGCGCGCGCCCGTGCTGCGCACTTCTTCGATGAGATCCTTGTGGCGGTCGCGGTCGAGGATCATCACCGTGAGATCACGAACTGACTCGTTCTTGGCGCGGGCGATCCACCGCAGGTTCTGCGTGGGGCTGGCGGTGATGTCGATCGAGCCTGCGGCGTCGGGGCCGACCGCGATCTTTTCCATGTACATGCACGGACCAGGATCGAACATCGTGTCGCGTTCCGACACGGCAATGACCGAAATCGCGTTGCCGAGACCGAGTGATGTCAGCGTTGTGCCGTCGATCGGATCGACTGCAACGTCGGTCCGCGTGCTGCTGCCGTCGCCGACGGCTTCGCCGTTGAAAAGCATCGGAGCATCGTCTTTTTCGCCCTCGCCGATGACGACAAGGCCGTCCATCGGAACCGTTGCGAGGACGGTGCGCATTGCTTCGACGGCGGCACCATCGGCGCCGTTCTTGTCGCCTCGGCCCACCCAGCGCGAGGCCGCGAGTGCCGCGGATTCCGTGACGCGAACGAGTTCGAGGGCGAGGTTGCGATCGGGCTTTTGAGCTTGACTCTCGGGCATGGCTCCACCGTAGTTCCGTGCGTGCATGTGGCCGTTACCCTCGCACCTGTGCCGGGTCCCAGCGTTGCGAGATGTCTTGCCCAACGCGATTTGACCGAACCACGCCTCGACCCGACCGGGAGCCTCGTTGCTTTCGGCGCGTCCCACGACGGCGTGGGGTCGCTGCGTCTGGTCGGGCTGTCGGGCGGCGACGAGCGAGAGTGGCCGCTCGATCCCGCGCCGGCATTGGGTCGGGGGATGGGCAGTGGCTGTTTTGCATGGCTGCCCGACGGCTCGGGAATCGTCTACGCAGGCAGGGACGGCGGGGTGTGGCAAGCCTCGCTGCCCGGTGAAGAAGGCGCGTCCGTGCCGTGCCGGGTCGACACGCGACACCATGGCAACTTCGTGGCGCTGCACGGCATCACGTTGTCCGACGATGCGCGGTGGGTCGCCGCGATCGATTCGTTGAGCGCGGTCGTGGTGATCGAACGTGCAACGGGTGCGACGCGCAACGTCGTTCACCGGCACGCCTTTTCCCTCGACCCGGTGTGGCACGGCGACACGTTGTACTGGCAGTCGTGGTCTCAGCCGCACATGCCCTGGGACGAGTCAGAAATTTGGAGCGCCGCTGCCCCCGACTTCCGTCCGAGGCGTGTGGTGGCGTCACCCGGCGTGTCATTGCAGCAGGTGGCAGTCGATGATGAGGGCGTGCTCGGTGTGATCACCGACGTGTCGGGTTGGTTGCGGCCGGGAATCATCGACGATGGCATCGTGTCGACGCTGTCGATGGAAGCCGAGCCGTGCGACTGTGCCGGACCGCAGTGGGGCGGTGGTCTGCGTTCGTGGTGTTGGTCGCCCGACGGGGCATCGTTCCTTGTTGCGCGCAACCTTGCCGGTTTCGGAGACCTGGCCGTCGTCGATCGTGCATCGGGTGCGCTCCGATCGATCGCACGGGCAGTGCACGGTGCAGTGTCGTGGAGTGAACACGGCATCGTCGCTCTGCGCACGGGTGCAGTGACGCCCACCCAGGTGGCGTTCTTCGATCCGGCATCGTTTGAACGACGCGTGTTGGCGACGTCGGAACTTCCCTGTGACGACGGACCGTGGAGTTCCTTTGCACTCGTCGAGCCGACGATCGGGTCGGTCGATGGAATTCCGTACCGGCTGTACCGGCCCGCCGATGGGGCCGAGTCGTCGCATCTGCTGGTGTGGGTGCACGGTGGTCCAACCGATCAGTGGCAGGTCACCTTCATGCCGCGCATTGCCCACTGGGTGGGGCGGGGCTGTTCGATCGTCGTTGTCGACCACCACGGCACAACGGGTCATGGACGGGCGTTTCAGCAGGCGTTGAACGGCCACTGGGGCGAACGAGACACCGCCGACGTCATTGCCGTCACGCGCCATGCACATAGCAATGGTTGGGGTGTTCCCGAACGGACGGTGGTGATCGGCGGGTCGGCGGGCGGTTTTGCCGCGCTGAACGCCGCGGGCTCACAGCCCGAGCTGTTTGCCGGCGTGGTGGCGCTGTATCCCGTGGTCGACCTTGCCGATGCAACCGATCGTTCATGGGTCTACGAGCAACATTCGATCGCCGTGCTCGTTGGCGACTCGCCTGCAAATGTCGAGCTGTACCACCGTCGTTCACCGTTGTCGAAGCTCGATGCGCTGACCGGCGTGAAGGTGCTGTTGATGCACGGGGATCTCGATGCGGCGGTTCCGCTCGACCACAGTGTTCTCATCGCCGATCAGTTGCGACGTCGTGGCGGCAACGTTGCATTGCACGTCTTCGAAGGCGAGGGTCACGGATTCAGGAAGCGTGTCAATCAGGAACGCGAATATGCGTTGATTGGTGAGTTCCTGCGAACTGTGTAGCGTTGCCGATCATGTCTGATTGGAACCCTCTCGACCCCGACGCCGAGAGCGTTCACTACGACCTTTCCGAATGGTCCCTCGACCAGCGCGCAGCCGTCGCCGAAGTGTTTGCCGAGGCCGAAGTGCCCCACGCATGGGTGGGTGACGAGGTCGTGGTTCCCTCCGAGTTGGAAGACGTGGCCGATGCGCTGCTCGACCGGCTCGAGCAAGAGTTCGCCATCGACGGAGCGGCGTTCGTCAGCCGCGGATCGGCAGCGGCGATCGACGAGGCCAGCGACGACGAAATCACGGAATATGAACTCGACGAGTGGACCGACAACGAGCGTTCGCGCCTCAGCGAGCTGCTTGTCATGTCGGGGATTCCTTTCCGTTGGGAAGGTGCCATCCTTGTCACGCTCAGCGAGTTCGAAGACACCGTCGACGAACTGCTCGACGCTGTCGAAGCGGGCGATGTCACGATTGTCGACTCGCCGCGTTCGGGCAACGCCACCGTGTCGGCCGGGGGCTCGGAATTGTCGGGTGAAACGCTGAACCAGATGTTCCTTGCCGCCGAACGCTTGCAGCGCGACCCGCTCGATGCCGACGGGCTCGCAATGCTCGTCCGCGTGCTCGACGACATCGAAGACGGCGGTACGCCGTTTGGTGTGTCGATGCCCGCGTGGCGACAAGCCGTCGAGCTTGCCGATCAACTCGCCGAGGCGTTGGCCGGCAGCGACATTCCCGACGAAATCGGCGCGATGGAAATCGCGCAACGATTGTTCGTCACGCTGAGGCCCCACGTCTGAGTCGCCACTAGCGTCGCACGCGATGCTCCTGGCAGAACTCGAAGTGTGGCACTCGCGGCCGATCACACCCACGCGACGCGTGGCCCTCGGTCATCTCGTGCTGCCCGCCGATCCGGTGCCGGGCTTCGGGGGGGTTTTGTTGGGTGCCGTGGTTGCCCGTCACCTGTTCGAAGTCGACGACGACCTGCACCCAGATATCCAGCGGCTGATCCTCGAGGTCCAGCGTGGTGACCGGGTGGTGCAGCCGCGCCTGCGGCATCGCTTCCAGGTCGACCGCCACGGCCTGGCGCGCAGCGTCCATCAACTGATGGGCGAAGACGACTCGGCCGAATTCGTGTTCGGTTCGCAGGGCAGTCCGTTGCAACAAGTTTTGGGCGCGGTGTACGCACTCGAACGGCTCGAGTCGTCCTCGCGACGTGCGCTTGGCCCCTTGCTCGTCAAGTCGATGTCATGGCGCGGGCCGATCGGTGCGTCGTTCATCTCGTTTCTGGTGGGCAACGCCACGAACTCCGTATCGGCGCTTGCCGACCCTCGTGCTTGGGCGCTCGAAGTGTTGGGATTCCCGTCGGGAACCGTGAAGCCCTCGAAGCGTGAGGTCACGCAGCGATTCCGCGACAAGTTGCGCCTGGTTCACCCCGACCACGGAGGTGCGGAAGATCGTGCGAGTCGCGAGATTGCCGACCTTGCCGAGGCGCGGCGCGTGCTCACGAAACTGTGATGGTGCCGTGAAAGCGAAAGGTGTCGTTTTGTTTCCGGGGGCGGGCAGTGATCGCAACCATTCGTCGCTGGTTGCGATCGAGAGCCGATTGGGGCGGCTTCCCGTGGCGCGAGTCGACTTCCCGTACCGTCGTGCAGGCCGAAGGGCCCCCGACCGTGCGCCGGTGTTGGTCGACTGCGTGGTCGGCGAAGTCAAGTCGTTTGCCGCGTCGCATCACTGCCGCACGTCGTCGTTGGTGATCGGAGGTCGGTCGATGGGTGGGCGGATGTGTTCGATGGCCGTTGCCGACGGACTTCCCGTGAAGGGCCTGGTGTTGGTGTCGTATCCGCTGCATCCGCCGGCCAAGCCCGACAAGTTGCGCATCGAACACCTGCCGTGCGTCACCGTGCCAACGTTGTTCGTTCACGGCACGAATGATCCCTTCGGTTCGCCGACCGAACTGCGTCGACACGCAAAAAAAGTGCCTGGTGACGTGACCTTTCACTTCATCGAACGTGGTCGTCACGACCTGAAGGGCAAGGACGACGAGATCGCCGGCGTCATTTCCGATTGGATGTCGACGCTCTGACGCTTCCGGTCAGTCGGATTCGAGCACGTCCTGCGGGTTCAGTTCCTCGAGCTCGCGGTGCGCAGTTTCGGGGTAGAACACCCACACCAGCGCGGCGATGACGAGCGAAACCGAAGCAAAGGTCAACATGACCGTTCCGTATGACCAGTGGTGGTCGATGAGCGTTCCGCCCACGATCAGGCCAACGCTTCCACCGAGCAGTGCCGACACGGTGACGAGAAACGACGACGTTTGTCGCTTGGCGGTCGGTGCTAGCTCGCCGCGGTAGACGGCCATGGCGGGATACGCGGTGGCAGCAAACACGCCACCGACGACCGCACACACCCACATCAGTGGTCCCTCGGCAACGAAGGACAGCGCGATCATGAGTGCGCCGATCGGGATGCACGTGGCGGCAACGACGCGTCGGCCGTAGTCGTCGGCGAGGCGCCCGCCGAAAACCAATCCAAGGGCCGACGGTGTGGTGGTGACAAGTGTGAATGCTGCGACAAGAACCGCGGAGTATCCACGGACGTCCTTCAGGTAGCGGTTCTGGAAGATCGATGCGGTGGCGAGAAAGACGTTGCCAAGAAACGCAACCACGAGAATCACCCCCTGCACCCTGAGGTTTCTCGGCGCAGGGCCGCCCGCTCTTTGCGCGTTTTTGCGCCGAGAAGTCTTCATTGAGCGTTCGATGTGGCGGGTGAAGCGCGTCGTTTCGGTCAGTCGACGTGTCAGGCGGGCGGCGACGACCAACCACATCAGCGACACCACGTAAATGATTCGCCACCCGTTGTCGCCGGTGTCGGCGAGGGGAAGTGCGAGCACCGCGATTCCCGCACCCAGTCCGCTGGCCAGGGCGAGGATGCTGAGTCCGTACGCCCGCGCGTTCTTCGGCATTTCTTCGACCGCAACCACGAGAAGTGCCACGTCGAGCGCAAGGCCGAGGGGGCGGGCGATGGTTTGGTTCGCGGTGAGGATCCAAAAATTCGGAGCCAACGCGCCGAGCGCCGCGAACAATGGTGCGATCCATGCCAGGGCGATGATGATGCGTCGTCGCCCGATGCGATCCCCGAGTACCGCAAGCGGAATCGCGATGACGATACCGAAACGCACGATGGCGCCCGCCACACCCTGGCCCTGCTCACCGACGTCGAACGTTTCGGCTGCATACGTGACGGTTTGGGTGAACAGGGTGTTGATGAACGCGCTTGCCATCGATGCCGCGGCAAGAAGTGCAAGGACCAAGACCTCGCGTTGGTTCAGTTCCTGGGGCGGGGACCACCAGGGCCGTTTGTCGCGGTGCGTGCGGTTCTTGAAGTGCCGACGAATCAACGGCGTGAACATCCACCAGAACCAGGGGATATCGACCGACCACGTGGTGGTCTCGTTCAGTCCACCATCGCTACGACGCTCGACAACACGCTCGTACGTACCGAACGGACCATTGCGTTGGCCAAAGGTTGTGCGGGCCGAAGAATTGTCTTCACGCGCTTCTTCGGTCACGACATCGGCGTACGGGGTCGCGGCAGCGCCGATTTCGGGGTGATTTGGGGCAAATTCGCGCTGAGTCACGCGAAGTCGTGTCCCGAATCCGCCGCGGATGCTCGGGTCGCCCATACGGGCGGGAGCATACTGACAAGGTGACTTTGCCGCGTATCCGTGTTCGGCCGGGACGCAAGCTCTCGGGCACCGTCGATGTGCCCGGTGCAAAGAACTCGGTCCTGAAACTGATGGCTGCCTGCCTGATGGCCGACGGCGACTTCACGTTGACGAACGTTCCCGACATCGACGACGTCGCGACAATGTCCGATCTGCTCGCCGCGATCGGACTCGACATTCGTCACGATCGAACCCTCGGTCGTCTCGACATCAACAATCCGGGTGGGCTGCGCCTCGTTGCACCTTATGAACTGGTCGAGCGCATCCGCGCGAGCATCAACGTCCTCGGGCCACTGCTGGGGCGATTCGGTGAGGTTCGCATCGCACTGCCCGGTGGCGACGACTTCGGGTCGCGTCCCATCGACATGCACCTGAACGGCTTGACCCAAATGGGCGCCGAGTTCAGCATCCGACACGGCGATGTGCACGCCTTCGCCGACCGTTTGCACGGTGCCGACATCACGCTCGATTTCCCCAGCGTCGGTGCCACCGAAAACCTGTTGACCGCGGCGGTTTTTGCAAAGGGAACGACCACCATCGACAACGCAGCGCGCGAGCCCGAAATCGTCGACCTGTGTCACATGCTCGTCTCCATGGGTGCGTCGATCGAAGGAATCGGTTCGACCACCGTCACGGTTCACGGTGTCGAGCGCAATGCGCTACGCCCCACCTCGCATGCCGTCGTGCCCGACCGGGTGCAGGCGGCCACGTACATAGCTGCGGCCGCAATCACCGGGGGAGAAGTGCTCGTTCGTCACGCGGTCCCCGAGCACATGGAAATGCTGCTGCGCCGATTCGACGACATGGGCATCACGGTCGAGCCGCAGCACAACGGGATCCTCGTCGTCGGCCCCGACAAGCTGAAGTCGATCGACGTCGTGACGCTGCCGTTTCCGGGAGTGGCAACCGACTACAAACCCCTCGTCGTTGCGCTGCTGTCGGTTGCCGACGGCGTGGGGATCGTCACCGAGAATCTCTATCCGGGGCGTTTCCGTTACGTCGATGAACTGCGACGACTCGGGGCGAACATCCGTACCGATGGCCACCATGCGATCGTGCGTGGCGTGCCGCGGCTGTCGGGAGCTCCCGTTCGATCTCCCGACATCCGTGCCGGTGCAGCCTTGGTGGTCGCAGGTCTTGTCGCCGAGGGCGAAACCGTCATCAGCGACGTGCACCACATCGACCGCGGCTACGACGACCTTGTCGGCCGCCTGGCGTCACTCGGCGCCGATATCGCGCGAATCTGATTCGTCTGGCGTCGCACCCTTGGGCGGGTTCTTGCGGACGCGCCTCGTCGCGACGCCGAGCAGGCCCACCATGACGGTGATCGGAACCAGTACCCACAGGGTTTCGTCCCAGCCGCCCTGGTGCGCAAGAACGCGGGCGGCGACGAGATTTGCGGTCATGGTGAACTTCACTGTGTCACCGTGGCACTCGAGGCAACAATTCAGCCGTCTTTCTGGTTGAATTTCACCCGTGTCGGAGACCATGAGCGCCCCCCAGACAGGCCGTATGCGTCAGCAGGTCGAAGAGACCATCGAGGTCATCCGTCCCGCCCTTCATGCCGACGGAGGCGACATCGTTCTGCGCGACGTCAACGAAGAGACCGGCATCGTGTCGGTCACGCTCGTTGGTGCGTGCGGTACGTGTCCGGCCTCGTCCCAAACCTTGAAGGCCGGAATCGAACGCATCATGCGTGACCGGGTCGACGGCGTCACCGAAGTGGTGGCGGTCGACTGATGGCTGCACGCAGTCGCGATCCCCAGGAACTCTTCGTCGCCGCTTGTGCGGGCGACCGCGCTTCGCTCGCGCGGTTGTTGTCCTTGATCGAACGCGGTGGTGACGAGGCGCGCGCTGTCGGCCGCCTCAGCTACCCCAAGTCGGGCAGCGCCTACACCGTCGGCCTCACCGGGGCGCCCGGTGCCGGAAAGAGCACGCTCACCAGTGCCGTCATCGGCCACCTGCGTTCCCTCGACCTCGAAGTCGCCGTGGTTGCCATCGACCCCTCGTCGCCGTTCACCGGCGGCGCCATTCTGGGTGACCGTGTGCGCATGCAAGACCACGCCACCGACCCGGGCGTCTTCATTCGATCAATGGCAACGCGTGGCCACCTCGGCGGTTTGTCGTTGGCCACTCCTGAGGCCATTCGTTTGCTCGATGCCGTCGGGCGTCATTGGGTTCTCGTCGAAACGGTCGGCGTCGGCCAGGTCGAAGTTGAAATTGCGGGCAAGGCCGACACCACGGTTGTCGTCTTGAACCCGGGCTGGGGCGACTCGGTGCAGGCGAACAAAGCCGGCCTCATGGAGATCGCAGACGTGTTCGTCATCAACAAGGCCGACCGCAAGGGTGTCGAAGAGACCCGTCGCGACATCGAACAGATGCTCGACCTCTCCGATCTGTCTCATGATGCGTGGCGCCCACCCATCGTTGCCACGGTTGGTTCCACCGGCCAGGGCGTGCCCGAACTGTGGGATGCGGTTCTTGCACACCGCGAACACTCCGAGTCCTCGGGACAGCTGGCTGAGCGCCGTGCATTCCGTATCCGCGAAGAGCTGCGCGAGATCGTCGCCCGTCGCCTCGAGGTGCGCGCGCGCGAAATCTGCACCGGTGAACGCTGGGACGAACTGCAGGGCGAAGTCCTCGGCCACGTCACCGATCCGTGGAGCGCCGCCGACGAGATGCTGCGCCCCGTCGGTGCCTGACCGCGACGGCTAACGTCGCCCGCATGAGCAACGGACTCGTCAACCTCGACCTCCGCGACGATCGCGTCGCCGTCATCACGCTGAACAACCCCAAGGTCAACGCACTGTCGAAGGGCGTGCTCGACGACCTTCAGGAAATCGCACACGAGCTCCACGCTCTGCGTCCGGGTGCGGTTGTCATCACGGGTGGCGAACGAATCTTCGCCGCGGGTGCCGACATCTCGGAATTCGGTGGACCCGTCGAGGCCAAGCGTGTCGCCGACACCATCCACCGTGCCTTCGACAAAGTTGCCGCGATTCCCGCCTTCGTCATTGCCGCCATCAGTGGTTACGCCCTCGGCGGCGGATGTGAACTCGCGTTGTCGTGTGACTACCGCATCGGCAGCACCAAGGCCGTTCTCGGCCAGCCCGAGATTCTTCTCGGCATCATTCCCGGTGGCGGCGGCACTCAACGCCTGCCGCGCCTCGTCGGTGCAAGCCGCGCAAAGGAAATCATGGTGACGGGCCGTCAGGTGAAGGCCGACGAAGCTCTTCGTATCGGTCTGCTCGACGAAGTCGTCGAACCCGAAGCGTTGCACGAGCGTGCGTTTGCGCTGGCCGCCGAGGTTGCCAAGGGTGCAACCGTTGCGGCGGCTCTTGTGAAGCAGGCGGTCGACACCGGCCTGAACATGCCACTTGCAGGCGGCCTTGCGGGCGAAAAGGATCTGTTCGTCGATGTGTTCAAGACGAACGACAGCCAGCGTGGCGTGAAGAGCTTCCTCGAAAATGGGCCGGGCAAAGCCGCCTTCGAAGGCAACTGACGACTGGTCGGGAATCATCGGGCCGGCTCTCGGTCTGGGATTCGCCGTCTTTGCGTTCGGTTTGTCGTTCGGGGTCATGTGCATCGACGCCGGCGGCAGCGTGCCAAAGGCGATGGCGACATCGCTTCTCGTCTTCACGGGCGCTTCGCAGTTCTCGGCCGTCAGTGTCATCGCCGCGGGCGGCAGCGCGGTCAGCGCGGTGGCGGGAGCCTTGATCCTTGCGTCGCGCAACGCCGTGTACGGCGTGGCGGTTGCACCGTCGCTGCGCGGCTCGCTGCCGTACAGGTTGTTTGCCTCGCAATTCACGATCGATGAAACGACCGGAATGACGTTGGCCCAGGACACACCCGAACGGCGTCGTCGCGCCTTCTGGGTCACTGCCGCGAGCATCTACTTCTTCTGGAACACGGCAACGCTGATCGGCGCCCTGGCCGGCAGCAGTATCGACACGCAGAAGTACGGCCTCGATGTCGCATTCGCCGCGGCTTTCGTCGGCATGTTGGCACCGCTCATCCGTTCGCCACGTGCGCGTCGCGTCTCTGCAGCCGGTGCCGTCGTGTGTCTTGCAGCCACACCGTTCGTACCGATCGGCGCCGGCATCATCGTCGCTGCGTTGGTCGCCCTCGTCGGCTTGAAGTCGCCGAAGGAGTCGGCACCCATCATCTCGACGGGTGGGCCGGCATGACCTGGACGCTCATCATCGTGGTGTCCGTCGGCGCCTACGCGCTGAAGGCTGCCGGCTTGGTCGGGGTTGGCGTGCGTGACTTTCCCGCACCCGTGCGCAACGTGATAGCGCTGATTCCTGCAGCGGTGCTGTCGGCGTTGATCGTCAAAGACACCTTCACGAACGGCCACGACCTGCAGGTCGATGCCCGCGCAATCGGTGTTGCCGTTGCATGCGTCGCCGTGTGGCGCAAGGTGCCCCTGTGGCTGGTGATCGTGCTGGCTTGTGCGGCTACGGGAACAGCGCGCGCAATTTCTTGAGATTCCGGCGCCAGATCGCCTTCATCACGACATTGCCACCGATGATCTCGCCGAGGCGGCCACCCAGCCACCACGGGAAACGCAGTTCCTCGCTCCAGGTGAAGCGACTGGCATTGGCGTCACCAAGGGGTTCGATGGTGAAACGACCGGTTCCCGTGACGAGACCCGTGTGGCGCACACCCATCACGCGGGCGGGTTCCCATTCGGTGATCTCCATGTGGTCGACCAATTTGATCGGGCCGACCTTGGTGTCACAGAGGAACTTCGTTCCCACGCCACGCGTTTGTTCGGTTTCGAAACGAATCGCAACTGCGTCGGCCATCCAGTCGACGTGACGTTCAACGGGTTCGACGACTTCCCACACCCGTGCGGGCGATGCCGGCAGGTCGATCGAAACGGTGATGCGCGACATCAGTGGTTGTTCGCGCTGATCAGTTCGAAGGCGGCGTCTTCCGGGGGCACGATGTTGATGAGCACACCCGTTCCTTTTTCGAAGCCCGCCGCGGTGGTGAGCTTTGGCCACAGGTGGACGTGCCAGTGGAAGTTCCCCGAATGGTGCGACGGCGCGGTGTGGAAGACGAGGTTGTAGGCCACGTCGCCGAGGGTGTTGTTCAGCATGCGGATCGAATCGCGGATGGCGATGCCGATGGCAGTGAGAACGCCGTCGGTCGAGTCGGTGAGGTGGGCATCGTGCGACTCGGGGATGATCAGCAGTTCGTAGGGGCTGCCGCTCCAGTAGGGCGCAACCACGACGGCATGTTCCGATTCGAGAACGACGCGCTTGTTGTCGACGCGTTCGGCATCGATGGTGGCACAGAGGATGCACCCGCCCTTGAAGCGTTCGAAGGCGCGTTCTTCTTCGAGGATTTCGCCCGGAACAAACGGCAAACCGAGGATTTGGCCGTGCGGGTGTGCCAGGGATGCGCCCGCTTCGCGTCCGTGGTTGATGAATGCCTGCGTGTATCGAACGTTCGGCGTACGCGCGTGTTCCTCGAAACGCCGACGCAAGGCTGTCATGACGTCGAGGATCACCTTGTCGGTGAAAGTTCCGACGCCCGCGGTGTGGTCGGGCGTGATGACGAAGACCTCGTGGATTCCACTGGCGTCGGCCATCGTGTGTACGGGGCCGAGATTGCGCACCGTCAGATTGCCGTCACCTTCGAACGCGGGGAACAGGTTCGGCACGACGCGCAGCGTCCACTTGCCCTCACTGTCGATCTGCTCGAGGGCCGGCGGAGTCGACTCTTCGTTGCCGGGGCAGAACGGGCACGGGCGACTGGGATCTGCCTCGACCTGGGCGACGCGCGGGGCGAAGTCGGTGGGACGCTTGGCGCGATCGGCAACGAGGGTCACCCACCGTCCGGTCAGAGGGTTCAGACGCAACTGGCTCATCTGCCCCCGAGCCTACGGCGCAGAACGCATACTTGCCGAGCACTGTCCACAAGAAACGGCCGACGACCAAAGTCCTCCCACCGGTCGGTGACAACAAGACCCGCATCATGTGCCATCTCATCGATCATTCGGGGTGTTGCGTACCGGATCTGCCAGTGGCGCTCGAGGCCGCCGGCATCGGTGAATCTTCCCGAGGCAGTGTGCGAGGTTCGATCGATGGTGCTGACGCTCGTCACCGTGCTGCCGTCGGGGCGACGGTGAACATCCGTGACCGGGCCGCTCGCCGCCCGATCATCGTCAGGGAACACTGCGAACTCCAGGACGATGGCACCACCCGGAGCGAGCGCAGCGGCGGAGTTGCGCAGGCACATCCGTTGTGTGTCGTGCGTCGGCAGATTGAAAAAGGTGTTGAACGTGCAGAAGACAACCGAGTACGGACCGCCGGGAACATCACCGGCCATGTCGCCACGCACGACGGTGCTCCGCGCGGCAGCCGTTGCATCGTGCGCCAGCTTCGACCGCCAAATCGTGAGCATTGCTTCGGACTCATCGATGCCGGTGACCCGTTGCCGCGGGCCGAGTCGATGGGCGAGGGGAACCGCAATGCGGCCCGTGCCAACCCCCAGTTCCAACAGATTGCCGCCCGAGGCGAGTCGCGCCAGTGTCTCGACCGTGTCGTCAACGTTCGTCACGTCGGCGTACCACTCGTCGTACACGTCGGCAAAGGCATCGCCGTACGTCGACTCGGGGTTCACGAAGGCAACGGTAGATTGCCGTCATGTCGGCCGACCGCATCTATCTCGATCATGCGGCAACCACGCCCATGCGTCCCGAGGCAGTGGCCGCGATGCAACCTTTTCTCGATGGCATCTATGCAAACCCCTCGGGGTCGCACCGCTTTGCGCGCGAGGCGCGCCGAGCCATCGACGAGGCCCGCGACGCGGTGGCCGCTGCGCTCGGTTGCAAGCCGGGTGAGGTCATTTTCACCGGCGGTGGAACCGAGGGGGACAACGCGGCGATCTTCGGAGCGTTGCGCAGGTTCGCCGCGCGTGGTGCTTCCGCCCGCGCGGTCTGCAGTGCCGCCGAACATCACGCAGTGCTGCACTGCGTCGAACACGCCCACGGCGAGGTTGTCGGAACCGACGCAAATGGTTGCATCGATCCGGTCGCGCTCGGCGATGTTCTTCGTCGACTCGTTGCCGACAACGTCGTGCCCGTTGTCTCGGTGATGGCAGTGAACAACGAGGTCGGCAGCATCACCCCACTTGCCGACGTTGCGCGACTCGTGCGATCGATCGCTCCGAATGCGGTGCTGCATTCCGATGCGGTGCAGGCTGCCTGTTGGCTCGACCTTGCGCCGATCATGGCCAACTGCGACATGGCCGCCCTGTCGTCGCACAAGTTCGGTGGACCCAAGGGCACCGGCGTCATGTTCCAGCGCGACGGTGTCGACATCGAACCGTTGATCTTCGGCGGCGGCCAGGAACGTGACCGGCGCAGCGGAACGCACAACGTCGCGGGCATCGTCGCCACCGCGGCTTCCCTGGTGGCCACGGTCGCCGATCGTGAAAGCGAAGTCGCCCGTGTGGCGGCCCTGCGTGAAGAACTCGTCGCCGGTCTCGTGGCGATCGGCGGTGTCACGCCCACGATTCCGGCCGATCGCAGCGTCCCCGGAATCGCCCACGTGTGCATCGAGGGCATCGAAAACGAGGCGCTGCTCTATCTGCTCGATGAATCGAACCTGTGCGCATCTGCGGCCTCGGCCTGTGCCAGCGGGGCCATGGAACCCTCGCATGTACTGGCCGCGATGGGCGTTTCCCGCGACTTGGCGGGCGGTGCGCTGCGGCTCAGCCTCGGCCACACAACGACGCGGAACGACGTCGTGTCGGCAATCGGCATCGTCGGTACGGCTGTCGCGCGCCTGCGCAGTCACAAGCGCAGTTGACGAAGCGTCCTTAGACTTTCCCCATGAAGGTTCTCGTCGCGATGTCGGGTGGTGTTGACTCGTCGGTTGCTGCCGCACTGATGCAGCGCGAGGGCCACCAGGTCGTTGGGGTGACGATGCGGCTGTGGGGCGGCGAAAGCGACACGGGTTGCTGCTCGGTCTCCGACGTCGACGATGCCCGCCGCGTCGCGCAGCAGCTCGGTATCGACCACCTTGTTTTCAACTTCACCGAGGACTTCCAGGAAAAGGTCGTCGATCCCTACGTCGGGGCGCATGCGGCCGGCATCACGCCCAATCCGTGCATCGAGTGCAACCGCAGCCTCAAATTCTCGCGCCTCACCGAACGCGCCGATGCTCTCGGCTTCGATGCGGTGGTCACGGGCCATCATGCGCGGATCGCGCGCAACGACCGGGGAGACCTGCGTGTGCACCGGGGTGGCGATTCGGCAAAGGATCAGTCGTACGTCGTGCACATGCTCGCCGGGCGCGAACTCGAGCGCACGCTCTTTCCGGTGGGCCACATGACCAAGGCCGAAGTGAGACGCATCGCAGGGGAACTGGGTCTGCGTACCGCGAACAAGCCCGACAGCCAGGACGTTTGCTTCATCTCCACCACGGGTGGTCGCGAGACGTTTCTCGGTCACCGCATTCCGTTCCATCAAGCCCGTGTGGTCGACACGTCGGGCGAGCAAGTCGGCGAAGTTGATGCGGTCGAACTGGTGACGATCGGACAGCGTCGTGGCATCGGTTTGTACAAGACCGAGGCCAAGCGATTCGTCGTCGATGTCGACACACAGGCACGCACCGTGGTTGTGGGCACCGAATCGGATCTGCAACGCACCGGTCTGGCGCTGCACTCAATGGTGTGGGCAGGTGGCGTTGCCGAGCCCGGGCGCTATCGCGTGCAGTGCAGTGCACACGGCGCCTCCATGCCGTGCTCGGTTCAGGTTCTCGATGACGATCGCGTGCAAGTCACGCTTGATCAGCCCCATCGACGTGTGGCTCCGGGGCAAAGCGCCGTGTTGTTCGACGAGTCCGATTCCTACGTCGTGGCGGGTGGCTTGGTGAGTGCGTCGAGTGCCTGGCCCGTCAGCGTGGGCGCCACCGCATAACCACGCACGTGCACCGCGTCGAGCGTGCCCAGCATCCGTGACAGGTAGGGGCTGAGTGCAAGGTTCTCGGCGTCGCGCAATGACACGATGACAAGCGATCCTCGAGCGACCCCCGACAGATCGAGTGCCTCGCCGGGAAGATCGGCAACCCGAACCGAGGTCACCGTGTGGGCTTTCACCATGAAGGTCTCGGCCAACAGGACGTGGTCGTGCACGACGACCCCTGCAGGAACCACCACCAACCAGCGCCGCGAAAAACGGTGCAGACGTGGCGCTGCAATCCACAAGAGGCCCGCGGCGACAAGTCCGGTGATGGGGGCAAGCCACCACACTTCGCCACCGAGCGCAAAGAGAAAGCCGGCAAGCGCTGCGGTGGTGATGAGCCACGTGAGGGTGATCGGGGCAACCTGGGGCACCGGAACGCGCAGTGGCAAGCGGCGTTCGGCGCCGTACGCCGCGGCTTGCACGTGAGCGGCGGAGTAGTCGGGAAGGAATGCCGAAAAAGTGGCAATGACGGCCAGCGCGACCGATACGAGTGGCCACGCCAGTGGAGCGTCGGCAAGACCCGGTCTCGCAAGAGTTGCCGTCACGAGACCGATGACCGCAATCGGTGCAACGCAACGAATCGCCGTCAGCGAGATTGGTGACAGCCAGGCCGCTGCGCCGACGCCGATCGCCCACAAGACCCAAGCCGCCACGGTGAACGCACCTTGGGCGGTGCGTCCCGATTCGGCGAGCGCGTCGCCGAGGGGCCCGGGAACGATGGCGAGCGCTACCCATGCGATACGCACGATCCACACCGATGTCAGGCGCAAGTTGGTGTCCGTCTTCATTCCGACAATGTTCTACCCGATTGGTACGGTGAAACCCGTGGCGTCGAAGAAGGCAAAGTCCGCACGCCCCTCGGCTGCGGGGGTGGCGCTGCGCATCGCCGAACTGCGCGAAACCATCGCCCACCACAACCAGGCCTATTACGGCCACGATGCGCCCGAAATCAGCGACGCTGAATACGACGAGCTCGTTCGCGAGTTGGCCGAACTCGAGTCCACCAATCCCAACCTCTTCAGTGCCGAGTCGCCGAC
>CAZKVD010000009.1:20149-22600 GCA_964556145.1 uncultured Bifidobacterium sp.
GACACAAACCATTGGCGGGCCCGTCTTCACCACATTTGCGCCGGTCACCCATGCGATCCCCATGACCAGCCTCGACAACGCCATGGACGAGGACGAACTTCGTGCGTGGGGTGATCGTGTGGCCAAGGGTCTCGATGGCGCCGCTGCGCGCTTCGTGTGCGAGCTGAAGATCGATGGCCTCGCAATCAGCATTCGATACGAAAATGGAGACCTTGTTCAGGCCGCAACGCGTGGTGACGGACGTGTCGGTGAAGACGTCACTGCAAACATCGCAACCATTGCCGCGGTTCCGAAGAAGTTGATCGTGAAGAACGGTCAGGTGCCCGCGGTTCTCGAAGTCCGCGGCGAGGTTTACATGCCGATCGCTGCATTCGAAAAGTTGCGTGCGGCCAAGGAAGCCGAGAATGCCGAACGAATTGCCGCGGGCCGCAAACCCGAACCCGTGCCGGTCAATCCCCGCAATGCGGGTGCCGGTTCTTTGCGCCAGAAGAATCCCGCCGTCACCGCGCAACGCGAGTTGTCGTTCTGGGCCTACCAAGTTGGCGACACGAGCGGTGTTTCGTCGTTCGATTCGCACAAGGACACGCTCGACTATCTCGCGGGTCTCGGATTCCCCGTCAACCCTGCCATCAAGCGCGTCGACTCGTTCGCCGATGTCGTGGCCTTTTGTCACGAGTGGCGCGACAAACGCGACACGCTCGGCTACGAAATCGACGGTGCGGTGGTCAAGGTCGATTCCCTTGCCCAGCGCGAGCAACTGGGTTTCACCAGCCGTGCCCCACGCTGGGCAATTGCCTTCAAATTCCCGCCCGAAGAGCGCACAACCATCCTCCGCGACATCCAGATTTCGGTCGGTCGCACCGGTCGAGTCACCCCTTTTGCGGTCCTCGAGCCCGTATTTGTCGGGGGATCCACGGTCGGCATGGCCACCCTTCACAACCGTGCCCAGGTGGCGGCAAAAGACGTTCGTCCTGGCGACACCGTGATCGTGCGCAAGGCGGGCGACGTCATTCCCGAGGTCGTCGGACCGGTGCTGGCCAAGCGCCCGAAGACCTGCGCGCCGTGGACGTTTCCCGCATCGTGTCCGTGCCCGCTCGACACCGAGCTGGTGCAGGTCGAAGGTGAAGCCGACACGCGCTGTGTCGAACCGTCGTGTCCGTTCCAGCGCGACCAACGCATCATCTACTTCGCATCGCGCGGCGGCATGGACATCGAAGGGCTCGGTGAGCGCACGGTGTTCGCGCTGTCCGATGCGGGCTTTGTCGAAGACGTCGGCGACATCTATTCGCTCACCGAAGAGCAGTTGTTGCAGATCGAAGGCTTCGGCAAAATCAGTGCGCAGAAACTTCTCGCCGGAATCGATGCGTCACGTCACCGTCCGTTGCCGAAGTTGTTGACTGCACTCGGTGTCAAACATCTCGGTCCGGCCGCATCCGAATCGTTGTCGTCGGCATTCGGTTCGCTCGATGTGATCGCATCCGCATCGGTCGACGACCTTGCATCCGTCGACGGAGTCGGGGATGTCATCGCGAATTCGATTCGCTCGTGGTTCGACAAGCCGGCCAACGTTCGACTCATCGACAAGTTGCGCGATGCCCGAGTTGAGTTCGGCAACGTCGAACGCACGACGCTGCCACAAGTGCTCGCCGGCAAGGCCGTGGTGGTCACCGGCACGCTCGAGGGCTTCTCTCGCGAGGAAGCCGAGGCGGCAATCAAGCAGCGCGGGGGCAAAAGCCCGGGAAGCGTGTCGGCAAAGACTTTTGCCGTGGTGGTCGGGGCCGAACCGGGGGCTTCGAAGCTGACAAAAGCCGAAGCTTTGGGAATCCCGGTACTGGATGAAGCGGGTTTCAGGGTGCTGCTTGACACCGGCGAGCGTCCGGCGTGAGCCGACGTTGAGTCGGGCTCAGTCGACGCTGAATTCCCAGGTGTACGACTTTGCCTTGTCGCGCGTCTCGGTGATCTTCCAGAAGAACACACGCGCGCTGTGCCTTCCCTGACCGAGTTCCTCGACGGGTGCACCATCTTGTGGAAGAAACGACAGCGTGAAGTTGCCGGGGTCGTAGACGGCTGTCGGCGGAAGATCGATTTGTTCGCCGGGCTTCGGTTGCTTGCCGTCGGCTTGAAGCTCGTCGAGGCGAGTTGTTGGTATCTCGACACCGTCGACGATGAGCGCACCTTGATAGCCGTCGATGAAGTCGATACGTATCTCGGATTGACGAAGAACTTTCTCGTTGTTCGCCGGTGACATGTTCTCGATCTCGTCGGGAAGGTTCAGCGCATCGCGTCCGGTGGTGGCGGCATTGAGACCAAAGATGATGAAAATCAGGCCTACGGAGACCCCAAAGCTGGCGAAAAGTGCCGACTTGTTGAGTTTTCGCCGTGTTTTCACGCTCTCATTCTGACGCGTTGTGGCGGAAAATGCCCCTCCGGCGACTAGTTTCTTTCTGCCCC
>CAZKVD010000009.1:22610-32651 GCA_964556145.1 uncultured Bifidobacterium sp.
ATGGATACGCAGCGCGACTTGATCGGCTTCGTCCTCGCCGGTCGCTACCGCCTCACATCGCGGCTCAGCCACGCCGCGACCGACGAGCCGCGAGGAATGTTCGACGCACTCGACGTTCGCACCAACGTCGCGGTGCGCGTTCGCCTGACTCCGCTCAACGACCTCGTCGACCCGCGATCGGCAAACCGTCGCTCGGTCGGTGACGCTCGTCGTGCGATCCAACATCACCTTCAACTCGCGTTGTCGACCAACCATCCGGCGCTTGCACCGATTTCCGACTGGGGTGACACCGACCTCAACGGTGTGCGTTGTATCTACACGGTGCTCGGCCAGATGCCCGGTGGCAGCCTGCGCGAAATGCTCGACCGCGGTCGTCGATTGACACCGTCCCAGGCGTTGGTCGTCGGCCTCGACATTTGCCGGGCACTCCACGCCGTTCATGCCGCCGGGTGGGTTCACGGCGACATTCGGCCGGCAACCATTGTCTTCGACGCCAACCGCAGGGCTCGTTTGGGGGGTATCGACACCCTGACCCCCGAAAACATTGGGGAAGCCGACATCGAGCGGGCCAGGTACGCCGCCCCCGAGGTGGGCCAGGGGAGCGCTGCCTCTCCGGCGTCCGACATCTATTCCCTTGCCCTCACCCTGGTCGAGGCCGTCACCGGTGAGGTCCCGTTCAATGCCGACTCGGTCACGGTTGCGTTGTCGAACCGCGTCGACAAGTTGCTTCCGGTCAACGCCGACCTCGGTCCGCTTGCAAGTCTTCTCGAGCACGCGGCACGGCCCGATGTCGCAAGCCGATTCACGGCGCGCGAGTTCGGCGAGGCGCTTGTCGCCATCGCCAAGCGCGTGCCGCGTCCCACCCCGATCGACGTCGTCGGCATCGACGAACTTCTCGTGCCCATGCCAACCGTCGGTGTTATCGACCACGGAGATGCGGGCGATCCCACCGGTGAAGTGTCACGACCGATTCATACCGCGATCGACAACGACAAGGATCTTGCCGCAGCATCGCGTGGTGCGGGCGTTGACGACCCGACCGGTGAGATTGCAGCCGCGCGAGTGTCGCGTCTGCGCGGTCGCAAAATTGTCGCCGTCGTCGCTGCGCTCGTGGTTGTCATCGGTGCCGTGGCGGGTTACTTCGTCCTGAAGAAGGACAGCCATCAGGTACCGGTACTCATCGGCCTCACCCAGGGAGAAGCCGAGAATCTCATCGTCAACTTCGATTGGAAGCTCGACGTTCAGGAAGGCCGTAGCGACGTCGTCGAGACCGGTCAGATCATTTCGTCCAATCCGTCTGATGGCCTCATGCTCCAAGAGGGCAAGACGCTCACGATTGTCGTGTCGCAGGGCCCCACGTTCTCGACGCTCGAGGACTTCAGTTCCAAGACCGTCGAAGAGGCGACACGGCGCATCGAGGAACTCGGTCTTGTCGCGGTTTCGGCGCGAATCAACGACGAAAACAGCCCCGCGGGAACGGTTCTCAAGTGGGCCGTGGCCGAACAGCCCGCGGCATCGGTGGGCGACCAGGTCGTCAAGGGAACCACCATCACGCTGACCGTCTCCGACGGCCCCGCCCCCCGCGTCGTGCCGGTGCTCATCGGCCTCGACCCGGCCGAGGCCGAGGCGAAAATCATCGAACTCGGTCTCACCGTCACAAAGCTTGCCGACGACATCGGCGACGCCGAAGCGGGCAAGGTCGGCGGGCAGATTCCCGCTGCAGGCGAAACCGTGCCGCGCGGTGGCAGCGTCAGCTATTGGGTGTCGAAGGGCAAGGAACTGACCACCATCCCGTACGTGCAGATGGAGTACAAGGCGACGGTGGAAAAGCGTCTCACCGACGCGGGTTTCGTGATCGGCAACGTCACCGGCAAGGCGGCCACACACCGCCTGAAGAAGATGTTCATCGGTGGTGTCGAAGTGAAGAGCGGTGACGAGGCTTCGATGGGTGCAACCATCGATCTCGAGTACTACGGCGCATGAGCCACGGCCGTGCATGAGCAAGGGCCCGGTGTCGACGAAGTCGGCGTCGTGCCATGGCAACTCATCCGCGGCAAGCGATTCGTTCGCAAGGTTGCCCATCGAATCGGTTTGAACCGCGCGTGGGCGACGTTGATCGTCGTCCTGACGGGGCTATTCGCCGTCAGTGCCACCATCACGGTGCTCGTTGTCTCGCTCGACACCATCGCCACCGACCTGAACACCGAAACATCCACCATCAACTGGGCGCTCACGGGTCCGATGCTCGCTTTCGGAGTCGTCGGTCCTGCGTTCGGCAAGGCAGGTGATCTCTGGGGCCACAAGCGTCTCTTTCTGCTCGGCCTGTTGGGTGCGACGATCTTCGCCGCGCTCACTGCCGTGGCATGGAACGCGACGACGATGATTCTGTTCCGCACGTTGTCGGCCACGGCCGGCTCGGCGACCGGGCCTGCTGCGATGGCGTTCATCAATCGCATGTTCGAGCCCGAAGAACGCGTGCGGCCGCTCGGGTTCTGGAGCTTCACAACCGCGGGAGCGCCGGTGCTCGGTGTTGTCCTCGGTGCGCCGATCGTCGAATCGATCGGTTGGCGCATGATTTTCGTCGTCCAGGCGCCGTTGCTTGCAGTCGCGCTCCTCGTTGCTTGGCGTCTGTTGCCGGAAACCGACCGCCAGACGAACGTCAAATTCGACCTGCGGGGCTCGGCGGTTCTCGGTCTCGGCGCAACGTCGTTGCTTCTCGCCATCAACCGCGGTCATTCGTGGGGTTGGACCAGTGCGCCGGTGTTGGCACTTCTCGTCGTGGGTGCGTCGGGCCTGTGGTTGTTCTTCCGAGTTGAACGTGGTGCCGAAGCCCCGTTGCTTCCCATGCGGTGGCTGCGCACCCGAAACGTCGTGTTCCCCACGCTCAGTCAGGCACTCATCAACTTCGCCTACATGGGTGGATTCTTTGCCGTACCGCAACTGCTCGAAAAGGGTCTCAACTATTCGACGTCGCACATCGGCTGGCTGATCATCGCGCGGCCATTGACGTTCTCGATCGTGGCCGCCGGGGCGAGCATCATCACGCTGCGCATCGGTGAACGCTCGAGTGGTGTCATCGGCGCTTCGGCAACGATCGTCTCCATGTTCGTGCTCAGCTCGGTGGGCGTCGGTTCGTCGGACCTTGTCATCGTGCTCGGTCTCGCCTTGACGGGTGTCGGCTTGGGTGTTGCCGGGCCCGCGATGACCGGACTGTTGTCGAGTGCAGTCGATCCCGAGGACATCGGAACTGCGGCGGCATTCCAGCAGTTGATGACGCAGCTGGGGGCGGTCACCGGCACCACGGTGATGACGATGGTGCACGAATCGACCCTGTCGCGGGGCGTTGTCGAAAGCTACGGCTACGCGCTGTGGGTGGGCGCTTTTGCGGCGTTCCTCGGTCTTCTCGCTGCTCTTCGGGTGAAGCCTCTGCGGCGCTAGCGTTTGCCGTGATGATTCGCAAAAAGTTCCTGTTCGTTGCGCTTGCGATTGCTGCGCCGATTTGTGTGGTTTCGTGCAGCAACGACGGTGAAGACCTGCTGCTGTCGGGTGGTGCCAAGAATTTCACGATGGACCCGAAGTACACCGAGTTCTGTGCGGCCTACGACAACCTCAACATCGCGTTGAACGACATGTCCAAGGCCGGGTCCGACCAAGCGTCGTTCGAAGTCGTGTTGAAGAAGAGTGCGGCCCTTGTTGAAGTCGCTCCCGACGACATCGCCGACGCGGTGCTGACCAACGACGCAATCCTGAATGCGATGAATGCGGCTTTCGCCCAGCGCAAGTATGACCAGGCGACCATCACCACCGATGAGGGGCTTCGTCAAGAAGTGCAGGCGTTGTACGCGCAAAAGGGCTTGCCCGAGATGACCACGAAGTACTCGAAGTACCTCGTGAAGAATTGCGGAGTGTCGACCGAGGGCCAATGAGCCACGTCGCCGACCGGTGAGCGGTCGGCGGTGATCACCATCTATTCGGCGGTGATGACCTTGATCTCGTCGGCAACGATCTTCGTGATGTCGGTTTGGGGAATTGCGGTTTGCATTCCCATCACCTTCATCATGTCGCCGGCAACCTTGATCTTGCCCGACATGAAGGCTTGCATCCCCGCGGCCTGATCTTGGTTGACGAAGATCGCCTTGGCGGTTGCGTAGTCGGTTGTCACCGTTGCGTCAGCATCGGGCAGCTCGCCCAGTTCCATCACCATCTCGCCCGAGCTGGTGTCCATGTAACTCTTCACAGTTCCGTCCCCGAACGGGACATCGGTGATCACCTGGTTGATCTTGATGCTGATGGTGATCATCGGCGCCTCGTCCTTGTACTTCTCGCGGATCTCTCGCGCGGCTGCGATCCATGCTTCGGAGAGGAACTGGTGCGACATGGCCTCAACCTACCCAGACTCAGGCGCCGACGGGAACGCCGGAGAGGCCCGCGTGTCGGTTTCCGGGAACCTGCACCAGGCCGGCATCGGCGATCACCGGCTCGGTGAGGTCGTGGGCCCAGTAGCGATCCGACGAGCCGATGTCGGAGGGCAACGTCACCGCGGGATGCGATGCCAAGCGAACATTGGCCCACCGCGCGACGCCGGTATCGAACATGCCGCCGATCCAGGCTCCGGCTCCGTGCTCGGCAACCTTGTTCAGCACGAGGACGCAGTCGAGATATCCGAAGCGCGCTGGCTTCAGTGTGATGTCGGTGCACTCGTGGTTCACCAACGCATCGAGTGCATCGGTCGCGTTTCGTACCCCTTCGTCGAGTGCCACGCGGATGCTGCCGGTTGCCACGAGCTGCTGGTGCGCGGCGGTGTCGTGCGGCGCGAATGGTTGTTCGATGATGTCGAGGCCGAGTTCGCCGAGCGATGCAAGGTGGTTCACGTCGTCGGTGGCGTATGAACCGTTCGCGTCACCCAGCAGGATGATGTCCGAATCAAGGACCGCGCGCAGTTCACGGATCGTGTCGGTCGCCCGTAGGCCGGGGCCGATCTTCAACTTCAGCCGCGAGTATCCCTGCGAAACGGCGGTGAGGGCTCCGGCCACGACGAATTCAACGGCGTCGGTTCCGTCACTCACGGGCGCATTCGCAAGCGTCGCCCCGGCGAGGACTGCGCGCTTGGCCGGCGTGCCGAACAGTGATTCGAATGCTGTGCCAGTGGAACGAAGTTGCGCGTCGAGAACCGCGGTTTCCAGCGTTGCGATGGCCATCGGATGACGGCTCGGCGCATCGGCGTCTGCCGCGGCAATCAACGTGCGCACCATGCCCGCGGTCAAGGTGCGACGTCCGGCCAGGGCGGCAGGAACGATGCGTTCCAGAAACGTTGCGGCTGCGTCGGCGGTTTCACCCGTGTAGCCGGCATCGTCGGGCGCACCACACTCACCCCATCCGGTCACGTGGTCGTTGGTGTGCAGCTCGACCAGCAGCACGCGACGCGACTCGTGGCGACCGTGGCTGGCCACGATCGGGGCCACAAGGTCGAGGTCGCGCCGATGGAGGCGGATGGATCCCGCAACGTCGCCGATCTCGACCGGCGGCAGGGCGCTCAGGTTCACGCCGAACACGCTACGGCGTGACGGTTGGCGCCTTTACATTCCGCAAAGGATTGTGGCGATTGGCGGCCCCGCAGGCAGACTTGACGCCCTATGGCGCGCATTCTCGTGACGGAAGAAATCGCCGACGGCGGGCTTGATCGCCTGCGTCAGGCCGGCCACGAGGTCGACATTCGCCTCGGTCTCGACCACGCGGCTCTGTTGTCCGCCATCAAGGGGGCCCATGCGCTCATTGTGCGCTCGGCCACCGATGTCAATGCCGAAGTGCTGGCCGCCGGCGCCGACCTCGTGGTTGTCGGTCGTGCGGGCGTCGGGCTCGACAATGTCGATGTCGACACGGCCACGGCCCGCGGTGTCATGGTCTGCAACGCGCCCGAATCCAACATCGCCTCGGCCGCCGAGCAAACGATGGCACTGTTGTTGGCGATCGCCCGCAACGTTCCCCAGGCGCATGCAGCCTTGGTGCAGGGGCGGTGGGAGCGCAGCAAGTGGGAGGGTGTCGAACTGCTCGACAAGACCCTCGGCGTCGTTGGTCTCGGTCGTATCGGCAAACTCGTCGCCCAGCGCGCGGCGGCGTTCGGCATGCGCATCGTCGCATTCGACCCCTACATCTCTGCCGAGCGTGCCCGCCAGATGAACGTCGAACTGTTGCCGCTCGACCAATTGGTGGCCGAGTCCGACTTCCTCACGGTGCACCTGCCAAAGACCAAGGAGACCGTCGGCCTGATCGGCCGAGAAATGTTCCTCAAGGCCAAGCGCGACCTGCGTGTCATCAACGTGGCACGCGGCGGCATCATCGACGAGGCCGCGCTGTACGACGCGCTGAAGGAAGGCCTCATTGCCGGCGCCGCCCTCGACGTGTTCGCAAAGGAACCCACCACCGAGTCACCGCTGTTCACGCTGCCCAACGTCGTCGTCACACCGCACCTCGGTGCATCCACTCGCGAGGCGCAAGACAAGGCCGGCGATGCCATCGCCGACATGGTGCAACTCGCACTTGCCGGTGACTTCGTTCCGTACGCGGTCAACGTCAACGCAGCCGACGCCAATGAAACCCTGAAGCCGTTCCTGCCACTGGCCGAACGCCTCGGCCGTTTGTTCGCCACGCTCGTCGGTTCTGTTCCGAAGTCGTTGGAAATCAGCGCGACCGGTGACATCGGCGGCTACGACACGCGCATCCTGACCCTCAGTGCGCTCAAGGGTTTTTTCGGCTCGCTGACCAGCGACCCCGTCACCTACGTGAACGGCCCGCAGATTGCGGCCGCAGCCGGCTGCGAAATCAAGGAAGCCAACTCATCGACGTCGACCAACGCCGACTACGTGAACTTGGTGACACTGCGCGCCGACGGCCACAGCATCGCCGCAACACTCGTCGGCCCGCGCCGCGAGGCACGCCTCGTGCTCGTCGACGACCACATCACCGACGTTCCGCCGGCCGACAACATGCTCGTCGTGTCGAACGACGACCGCCCCGGCGTCATCGGAGTCGTCGGCACGTTGCTCGGCAACCACAACGTGAACATCGCCGACATGGACGTGGGCAAGGCGCTCACGCCCGGCACCGCGTTGATGGTCATCGCCCCGACGGCCGAGGTTTCCGCCGAAGTGGTCGAGCAGCTCCGCGCCGCTCCCGGCATCTTGAACGTCGCCGTCCTCCACGCCTAAACGCTCTCCAGGGTTCTCGGTGTGTAATTACCCGTTTTTCGGGTAATTACACACCGAGAACCCTTCAGCGAATCCTCTAGTGGGGGAGGGTGGTGCTGGCTGCGTGGGCCGCTGCAGCGGCGAAATCATCGCCCGACGAGGCGTAAAGAATCGCACGCGACGAGTTGATGATCAGCCCGAAACCGTTTGACGCGCGGCCCACCCGCAGAACAGTTGCCGCATCTCCACCCTGTGCGCCGACGCCCGGAACGAGCAGCGGAATGTCGCCGACGATTGAGCGCACGCGGGCCAATTCGTCGGGATACGTCGCACCAACAACCAGGCCAACTTCACCCATCTTCGACCATTCATCGACGGCGCGTTGTGCAACGTGCTCGTACAGCGGCCGACCATCGATCAACTGCGACTGGAACGTGCCGCTGCCGGCATTCGATGTGCGGCACAAAACGATGACGCCACGACCCGGCGTCGACAGAAACGGCTCGAGCGAATCGGTGCCGAGGTACGGATTCACGGTGACTGCATCGGCGCCGTAGCGTTCGAACGCTTCGCGGGCGTACAGCTTCGCCGTGTCACCGATGTCTCCGCGCTTGGCGTCGAGAATCAGTGGAACGTCGGGATGCTCCGAACGAATGTGGTCACACACACGCTGAAGTTGTGATTCGGCTCCGACCGCTGCGAAGTAAGCGATCTGGGGCTTGAACGCACACGCGTATCGTGCCGTTGCATCGACAATCGAGATGCAGAAGTCAGCGATCGCATCCACGCGACCGTTCATTCCTGCCGGAAAACGGGATACGTCGGGGTCGAGGCCGACGCACAGCATTGAATCGGTGGCGTTCCACCGATTGTGCAGCTTGGTGAGAAAACTCACTCTTCGATGGTGATCGCAGCCGTCGGGCACAGCTCGGATGCCTCGACTGCCTTTGCCTGAAGATCGCCCGTTGGCTCTTCCACGAGGATGTAGAGGAATCCGTCAGACCTGATCTCGAAGATCTCGGGGGCCACCTGGGTGCATGCGCCGGTCGAGGCACACACGTCGAAGTCAACAACTACGCGCATGAGCCGAGACTACTTGCCCTGACGCTCGGCTGCGGCAAGAACCGCACGCAGCGAGGCCGTGATGATGTTGGGGTCGGTGCCTACGCCCCACTTGACCGAACCCGACGATGTGGTGCTTTCCACGTAGGCAACCGCGGTGGCATCGGCGCCTGCGCCGAGGGAGTGCTCGGTGTAGTCGAGAACGTCTATGTCGATCTTCAAGCCATTCCGCAGACCATGAACGAATGCATCGATCGGGCCGTTGCCCTGGCCGATGACGGTCTGACGGGAACCATTGACGGTGATCTGCGCCGTGATGGTGGTGGCGCCCGACGAGTCGCTCTTCAGCTCGTGGCTGTCGAGGTGCATCGTCGGTGACTGGGGCAGGTATTCGCTCTTGAATGCGTCCCACATGATGACGGGCGAAATTTCGGTGCCCGAGTCCTCGGTGATGTGTTGGATCGTCTTCGAGAATTCGATCTGCAGGCGGCGCGGAAGATCGAACCCGTGCTCGGTCTTCATGATGTACGCAACACCACCCTTCCCCGACTGGCTGTTCACACGAATCACCGCTTCGTACGAGCGTCCGACGTGCTTGGGGTCGATCGGCAGGTAGGGAACGCCCCATTCGCTGTAGTCGGCGGGCAGCGCTTCAAAACCCTTCTTGATCGCGTCCTGGTGGCTGCCCGAAAATGCGGTGTACACCAAGTCGCCCACATACGGGTGACGCGGGTGCACGGGCAGACGGTTGCAGTACTCGGCCACGCGGCGCAGTGCGTCGATGTCGGTGATGTCGAGTTCGGGGTCGACACCGTTCATGAACAGGTTCATCGCCAGGTTCACGATGTCGACGTTGCCCGTGCGTTCACCGTTGCCGAACAACGTGCCCTCGACGCGGTCGGCGCCGGCCATCACGCCGAACTCGGCCGCGGCGACAGCACAGCCGCGGTCGTTGTGCGGGTGCAGCGACAGTACGACCGAAGAGCGATTCTTGATGGTGCGCCCGAACCACTCGATGACGTCGCCGTACACGTTGGGCGAGTAGCACTCGACGGTCGCCGGCAGGTTCAGGATGATCGGGTTCTCGGGCGTCGGCTCGATGACACCCATCACGGCCTCGCAGACTTCGATCGCGAACTCGGGCTCGGTCAGCGTGAACGACTCGGGTGAGTACTCGTAGCGCACCTTCGTGCCGGGAACGGTCGCCTCCAGCTTCTTGCACAACTTGGCGGCGTTCACGGCAATGTCGACGATGCCCTCTTTTTCCAGGCCGAACACGACGCGACGCTGCAGCGGGTTGGTCGAGTTGTAGAAGTGAACGATCGCGCGCGGTGCTCCGGCGATGCACTCGTACGTGCGCTCGATCAACTCGGGCCGGCTTTGCACCAGCACCTGAATCGTCACGTCGTCGGGGATCATGTCCTCTTCGATGAGCATCCGCACGAAGTCGAAGTCGGGCTGGCTGGCCGACGGGAAACCAACTTCGATCTCCTTGAAGCCCATCTTCACCAGTTCGACGAACATGCGGCGCTTGCGCTCGGGGTCCATCGGATCGATGAGAGCCTGGTTGCCGTCGCGAAGGTCGACCGAACACCACAGCGGTGCCTTGGCGATGGTGTGGTTCGGCCACGTGCGGTCTGTCAGCACCACGGGGACGAACGGCTTGTACTTGTCGAAGGCCATTTTCTTCGGGGTCACGTTTGCTGGTGGCATTGGCTTGGCTTTCTTCTGGAAATTCGATCGGAGAAACAAAAAATCCCCCTGGCCTTTCGGGCGCAGGAGGATCGGCGACAGC
>CAZKVD010000010.1:0-29451 GCA_964556145.1 uncultured Bifidobacterium sp.
TGCTGCAGGCGGCCGTCGATCGAATAGCGATCGACGTCGAGGTCGCGAATTGCGTAGAACGAGGTCAGGCCCTGGTCGAGCGAGAAACGATCACGCATCTGCGTGGGTTCGAGCTGTCGAACGTCGCGCAACGATGCCACGTTGGTTTCGACGTCATCGAGGTTGATGTCATCGACGGCGAAGTCGACCTTTTCCACGGTGTCGAGACCAAGCGCCGCCTTGGTGGCATCGAGATTGCGATCGATGTACGGCAATTCACGACTACTGACGTTGGGCTGGACGACGAAGCGCTGGATGATCGCCGGGTACGCAGTACCGGCCACCACCGCCACGACGAGCCACAGACCTACCGCGAGCACCGGCAGGCGCCATCCGCGCTGACGCACATTCCACAGGAACAGCACCGCGACGGCGAGCGAAACGAGAATCATCAGGTTGAGCGCGGGAAGCTGCGCCTTGACGTCGGTGTACGTGGCGCCCTGAACAACACCACGCGTCGAGCGCGTGAGGTCGAAACGCTGAAGCCAGTAATCAGCAGCGCGAACGAGGGCCAGACCGGCCAACAGCACCGAAATGTGAACCTTGGCTTGTGGGGTGACGCGCTGCTCGGGGTCTTGCACCCGAATTGAACCGTTGATGTAGTGCACCACACCGGTGATGACCGCGATGAGAACCAATGCACCGAAGAACCACGTGACGACGAACTCGGCGAACGGCAGTCGAAAGACGTAGAAGCCGACGTCGTTCTTGAACAGCGGATCCTTCACGCCGAATGACTTGTGGTTGCGGAACATCATCCAGCTCTGCCACTGGGCTGCAGCCGGAAGGCTGATGATGACGCCGAGAACAACGGCAACCGCCGTGCGCGTCAACTTGCGGCGCTTGCGAAGAGCCGCGCGCAATTGCTCGAGTGCCCGTTGTTCCTGCGAATCGGGAACAGAGATCGGCGCCAGACGATCGGCGATTGCCATGTTGATCCACAGCAGCAACGCAAAGACCAACCCGAATGCCGCGATCAGCATCCACTTGGTACCGAGAACACCCCAGTAGACGTCGGTGCGACCAAGCGATTGGTGCCACAAGACGTTGATATAGAAAGTGGAAAGGCTCCGCGCCGAGAGCACCAGCACCAAGAGAACCGCAACAACGGCGATGATCGCAATACGACCACGTCCGGGCTTGCGGATCTTGATGCGGGGAACGCGCGGAGAATTGCCGGGCAAATCCGAGGGGTTGCGCACGAGCGCAGATTAGTTCGGCATTGGCGCCAAGAGGCAACGGCAGCCCGCATGCGCGAGCGGTGCCGCATGACCCGTGGGGAATTCATTGCCGAGCACAACACAACCGGCGAGCGAATTGTCCTCGGCATCGGCACATGCGGGGCCATTCGGGTCGACCATCCAGCACACCTGGGTACCGGGCGCGAACGTGACGTACATACCTCTGCCGTAGGCGAGGCACGCGACATCGTCGACGTGTTCGTCGATGTTCGTCGACTTCCACTGACGATAGAGACCACGAATCGCCTTGGCGGCGCCTTCCTTGTCGGTCGCATGTGCCGCAAGAGCCGCGGACAACCGTTCACGCAACGGTGCAACCAAGAGCGTCTTCACGCTGTCTGCAATTGCCGGCACCACGTCACCCTTTGCGGGCACCTTCTTGGCATCGTCGCTGACTCCGGAGGCACCGGATTTGGCTGCTTCCAACACCTCGTCGGTGATTGCCTCGACGTACTTCGCAACGTGCGCGTCGATGCGACCACACATCGACTCAATCTTCATGACCGGCTTCTTCGCGCGGAGATACTCGAGCACTTCGTTCTCTTCGTCTGCCAGGACACGCTTCATCTTGCGCGACATTTTCGTCACGAGCGGCGCCAGCGCCTCGCTGCGTCGATCGAAGGCCGAATCGTCGTGCACCACCTGCACGGCGGGGGCAAGGGGACGGACGGCGGTTGTGGTGTCGTCGGCCTTCTTGCGAACCTCGACGACGCTTCCTTCGGTGGGCTTCGACACCGACGATGCACGCAAGCGGGCAAAGATGTCGTCGACCTGATCGCGCGCAGGTGCCGGATCATCTTCGACTTCCGGCTGAACTTCGTCGATCATCGAACGATCCACGCTCGGATGATCGGGATTGATCTTGGTTGGTTCCGGACGCTGACGATCCTTGCCGAACAGCGAGACAACGTTGGATAGTTCGGTCGTCATTGGCTCAGCCGGAGTCGGCGCAATTTCCACTGCTTCAATCGTCACGGGTTCAGCCACGACAACGGACTCGACTGCGACCGGTTCGTCTATGACAACAACTTCTTCGACGGCGACGGACGCAGCCTCTTCGACAACGTCGACCGCGCCTTCGTCAACCGGATCAACCTGTGGCGTCTCTTCAATCGTCACAGCTTCGTCGACAGTGACAAATTCCTCGACGACGAATGCGACCGGTTCCTGCACAGCCTCGGCGGGCGCCTCGACGAACACCTCGACGGCAGGGGCATCGACGATGCTTGCGGCTACGTCGACATCGGACTCGAACTTTTCGCGGTCGAACATCTGCACGACCGGCGCGTTCAACACCACCGGCTCCACGGGTCCGGTGGTTGGCGCGAGGTTGACGAATTCGCGGGGCAGATCGTCGTCGACAGACACGAGGCCGGTCATCACGTCATCGGTTGCCAGGCGTGCACGCTCGAATGCGTTCAACAGACGATCACGATTGGCGACCAGTTGTTCGATTTGTGCACGTGCGAGTTCGCGGCGACGGGCAAGCTCTGACAGCACCTTTTCGCGGTACTCGCGGGCCTCGTTGACCATGTCACGACCCTGCTGCTTGGCAAGTTCGATCTCGGCTTCGGCGTCGGCGGCGGCATCGTCGCGGCGACGTACGGCCTCGAGTTCGGCTTCTTCGCGCAGACGGACGGCATCGGACGCTGCCTCTTTCACCAGACGGGTGGCGTTTTCCTCGGCACGCTGGCGGATCTGAGCACTGGCCTCGCGTGCGGCACCAAGCACCCGGGCGGCTTCCTCGCCCAGCAGCGCGGTCACCACTTCTTCGTCGAGCATGCCGGGGGCGGACATCCCCCGGGTCTGCATCGCCTTCAGTTCGCTTTCAAGGAACCGCTCGCGCTCTTGCAGGCGGGCAAGCTCGGCCGACACCATGCGCAGGAAATCGCGGACTTCGGTCTGGTCGTAACCGCGGCGGCCGACGGTGAACGATGCGGCGCTGACGGCCGCGGGCGACGAGGGATCGGGTCGTGAAAAGGAAATCGCCATTTGTGAAATGGTACGCGGATGCCCCCATCCAAACGTGGCATTACACAGGTGTCGCGTGGCGTCGACGCCGTCAGTCGCGCGCCAGTTTTCCCCCGCCGTACTTTTTCAGTGCGTCAAGTGCCTCATCGAGCGTGCCGACGGGCACGATCTCGACCGCCGTTCCGACTGCCGCTCGCGCCGAAGCGATTTCTTCCTCTGTCTGCGATTTGGGCACGAGGAAAACCCTTGCGCCGTCCCGTTCAACGGCAACCGCTTTTTGTCGAAGCGCGCCGATCGCCCCAACGGTGCCGTCTTCGGAGATCGTTCCCGTTGCCGCAACGATCTCATCGCCCATCAGGTTGCCCGGGGTCAGTTCATCGAGCAGCGCAAGCGTGAATGCGAGCCCCGCAGAGGGGCCACCGATCGTGTCGGTCGAAATGTCGACTTCGAAGGGAACCTCGACCGTGCGCGTGTCGGCCGGCACGATGCCGATGATTGCCCGTGTCGCTTCGTCGGGGCTGGCGATCAGGCGCACCGTCACCTTGCGGCGGGTTTCACTGGGGTTCGAATTCAACGTGTTGACAACGAGATCGATGGTTTCACCCACTTTTCGACCCTCCATCACGTCGATGAGAACGTCGAGAGCCGGCGTTGCGGTGCCATCGACGGATTCGATCACGTCGCCCGGATTCAACACCTTGCACGCCGAGTCGGCTGCGGGGTCGTCGTCACAAATCACCTGCTCGACGACAACCGAGCCGTATTTCAGGTCGACCTTGTATCCAAGTCGCTTGAGTGCCACGTATTCGGCAATCTGCTTGGCACCGACCATTGCCTGGAATCCCAGCCTGCGCTGTTCAACCGGCGAGCGTTCCCCGAAACGTTGGATCCGCGTCTCGACTGCAATGTCGTCATCGACCCACCCGATGAAGCCCTCGAGGGCAGTCAATTGCGAACCGAACGCGGTGACGAAGCGCACACTGTTCGTGCTGGGGTACCGGGTGACTTCGGATGAACCGCCACCGAATCCCAAACGGGGTGCGACGGCGTCAACCGAACCCGGCGCGGTTTCCCATCGCTCGATGGTGATCACTCCGGCAACGATGACCGTTGCAAGCACCAACCACGACAACGTCAACATCGGCAGGGCCCACCACAAACGACGGGGTGACGAGGGCGGCGGCGTTGGTGCGGCCGTAGCGGGAACCACCGGTGGCGGCAGTACGCTCGATGATGAGTGATCACGGGAAACGTCTGACATGACTGCATTGATTGTCGCACTGTCGAGCGCCGATGTCACCGTGCGCGCCATTGCCGTTGCCCTCCTCGGTTTTCTCGCCCTCGTCCTCGTCAGCGGGCGCGTGGATTGGTCCCAGTTCCGTCGCGGGACACAGCGTCCGACACCCATCTACGTCAGGGTCGACCAACGCCCATCGCAGCTCGATCGTCAGCCGGATTTTCGTCGCCGCGCTGCCGCCGCCGGAGGCCTGACCGGTCTCGCGGTTCTGGGTGGCATTGCGATTTCGGTTGGTGTCTCGCTTGTGCTTGCACTGCTCATCGGCTCGGTCACCGACCTCCTGCGCTGACAACCGTGAGCGCAGAACAGCTGACACTTGCCGATGTGATCGTCGCGGCACACCATGGCGATGCCGAATCCCTCAATGCCGCACTCGATGCGACCGACCCGCACGTCCGATCAATCGCGCTGTCCGGCCTTCACAAGTGCGCAGCATTGACACCCCGCCACATCGCGCTGGCAATCACCGATCCGGAACGCATTGTTCGGCATCGACTCGCGCAACTCGCAGCCCATGACGAACGCATCGACCCGTTGCTGCTGCTCTCCGATGCCGATTTCGCCATCGCCGAAACCGCAGCCTGGGCACTCGGCGAACGCGACACAGTGGATGAGTCGGCGATGCAGGCCCTCATCGTCTCGGCCACGTCACATCCGCACCCGCTCGTTCGCGAGTCATGCATCGCGGCACTCGGCTCCTTGGGTGACGTACGGGGCCTGCCCGCAATTCTTCACGCGTGCTCCGACAAGCCGGCCGTGCGCCGTCGGGCCATCGTCTCGCTCGCCCCGTTCGACGGCCCCGATGTCGCGGCCGCCCTCACGAACGCCCTGGCCGACCGCGACTGGCAGGTACGCCAGGCAGCAGAAGACCTATTGGCGGTGGGCGAATCGTCCGACTCACGCGACTCCACCGACGCGTCGTAGCCTGAAACCGAGTACGCGTTTCGAAGGAGGGACCCCGTGGACGCATCGTTGATCGAGCGCATCCTGCGCGACATGCACGCACAGTTCGAACGGAAGGGCAATCCCGAGGGCTTTCCTGCATTCCACGACGTTCCGATTGATCGGTACATCACCGACGAATTCTGGGATCTCGAACAAAAACACTTGTGGACCAAGGTGTGGGTCATGGCGGGTCGCGAAGAGGACATCGCCAATCCGGGCGACTACTTCACCTTCGATCATCTACGTGTACCGATCGTGGTCGTTCGCGGCAACGACGGCAAGATCCGCGCGTTCTACAACACCTGCCAGCACCGCGGAGCACCCGTCGTTCGCGAGGCAAAGGGTTGCGCGAACCAATTGCGTTGCCAGTACCACGGCTGGGTGTACAGCATTGATTCGGGTGAATTGAAGAGCGTTCCCGACGAGCGCGACTTCATCGGATTGTGTCGTGAAGAGAAGAACCTGACCGAAATCAAGTGTGAGTCATGGCAGGGTTGGATCTGGGTCAACCAAGACCCCAATGCCGCACCGCTGCACGATTGGTTCGGTGTTCCGTTCCAGCAAATGGAGGAACTGTGCGGTAGCGAACTGCGCGCGGTCGGCCCACGCGTCATGGACATTCCGTGCAACTGGAAAGTGACCGCCGAGGCATTCCTCGAGGTGTACCACTTCCGTTTCATCCACGACCGTGGCGGGTGGAGCGCACTCGACAACCGTGGCGCATCGATGGGACTCTTGCCGAACGGTTGTAGTCGAATGGTCACACCGTTCTCGAAGAAGGCCTGCGAGCTCCGCGGAATGAAGGACTGGACCGACTTTCAAACCTTCAAGGACCCGCGCTTCATCGACATTCCGTCGGTCAATGACATGATCCGCTCGACCAGCACCGCGTTCCAGTTGTTCCCCAACCTCATCTCACCGGTTGCCTCGTACGGGTTCCCGTTCATCATGTTCTGGCCGATCGACAAGGCAAACACCCGGCTGATGTGGTCGCACTACGCACCCAAGGACTGGGAGGGCGACGAATTGCCCCCGCACTGGCAGCAGCGAATGGACGAGTTCGACATGATCATGGACGAGGACAAGTGGAACATGGCGCCAATGCAGCGCTCACTTGAGTCACCGGCCATGGGTGGCATTGTCGTGAACTACCAGGAGCGGCGCATCTGGAACTTTCACGAAATGGTCGACCGTGTGATTGGAATCGACCGGATCCCTGCGCATATGCGGGTCGAACAGCTCCTCGAGCCCTACATCGAAAAGGACTGAGCCAACACACGACCCCGCCAGCGGATCTGGCAGGGTCTAGAAGAGAAGTTTGGTAGGTTGGGTCCCGTGGAAGTTCCCGTCGGAGTACCCCAACCAGTTCAGGCTCGTGCGGAATCAACCGTTTCCACGGTGATCGAGGCGACAATCCGTGCCATCGAAGCCGGCGGCGAAGCAAGTGTTCGCATCGACGACATCCTGAAAGAAACCGGCATTTCGAAGGGATCGCTGTATCACCACTTCGGTGGACGCGAAGGCCTCATCGCCGCGGCACGCGTGACCCAGTTCAGTCGTTTTGTCGCTGAGGATGCCAAAAACATTCGCGACACGCTGACGAAGACGAACACCCTCGAAGAGTTCATTGCTGCAACATCGGCTCTCGTCGAGCTGGGCGACAGCATCGAGCGTGCACGCGCGCGCCACAACCGACTCTCCGTCATTGCAAGTTCCTATGGTCGTCCCGAACTGCGTCAATCGCTCGCGCTACAACAACACTCACACACTGAAACCATCGCGGAGGCGGTGCGCTACGGACAGCAGAAGGGTTGGATCCGCACCGACGTCAATGCGCGCGCACTGGCTGTGTTCGTCCAGGGCTACAACCTCGCACGCGTGCTCCTCGAAATCGACACCGAGCCGGTTCCCAACGCCGACTGGGATCACGTCGTGCGCGTTGCACTTGGTTCGTTCTTCGTTTCGCGACCCTGAACTCTCCGCCGTGTGACACCCCCCTCCTACCGTGTCCGGCAAGGAGGAACGAGTGGCCACATCTCAGGCGCTTGCTTCTCGCGACATTGCGTCGCCTCTCGGTGAAACTCACCCAACTGCCCTTCTTGCGCACCTGACCGACGCCAAGATCGCCGACCTCGGCCTCGACGGCGTCCGCCGTGGCCTCGAGCACGTTGCATCGGTGCAGCGGCACATCGATGCGGTGCGCATTCGACTCAACTCCCGATTGCGCGCACTGTCCGAGTCGTCACCCGCCGTCATGCCCGAACAGGTCATCGTCGCTGCAACATCGGCGTCGCGACCCGATGCACGACGCGACATGCAGCGCGTGCGCACGCTCGATGACTTCCCACGGTTACGTGATGCCGTTCTCGCGGGCGACGTATCGGCCAACCATCTCGATGTTGTCACGCGGGCAGTGCGCCACCTCGACGACGATGCAAAGAGCATTCTCGTCGACGACGAAGCGCGTCTCGTTGGCATTGCTCGTCACGCGTCACCCGACAGCTTCTCGCGTGCAGTCCAGCAGGCGGCCCTGCGCGCCGAGCAGCAAAGCGGCATCGACACATCGGAACGGCAACGTCGGCGCACGTGGATGCGCCACTGGGTCGACAACGACACGGGCATGGTCCGCCTCCACGGCGAATTCGATCCCGAATCCGGTCTTCGATTGGTGGGCCGTCTGCAGCGGGCCGTACAAACCATCTTCAACTCGGGTCACGTTCAGTCACCAACCGGGGACTCGGCCGACAAGCCGGCACACCTCAACGCACTTGCCCTTGTTGCATTGGTCTGCGATTCGGCCGACGCGAACGTCGTGCCCATCGCGGGGGCTGCTGCGCGGGCCGACGTCAGCGTGGTGGTCGACATCGACACCTTGCGCCACGGCCTGCACCAGAAGTCGATCGTCACAACGGGTACCGATATCGAACTGCCCGTCGAAACCGTTCGGCGACTCGCATGCGATGCTCGCATCATTCCCGTCGTCATGTCGTCGACGGGCGTCGTTCTCGACATGGGCCGTGCAACCCGTATCGCAACACCGCAGCAGCGCAAAGCTCTCGACGCGATGCACCCGACTTGCGCGGTTCCACAGTGCACCGTTCCGGTCTCGCGCTGTGAGCCTCATCACATCAACTACTGGGTCAACGGCGGCCCAACCGATCTCGACAACCTGGTTCCGCTCTGCAACGAACATCACCGCTGCGTACACGAGGGCGGATGGCGACTCACACTCGACCCGCACACGCGTCGGGTCAAGGTGGCCCTACCGGGTCGGTAGTTTTGGCCCATGGCCTCTCGCACCGCGTCAGAACTGTTCGACCTCTCGGGCAAGGTTGCCCTCGTCACCGGGGGCAGCCGCGGACTCGGCCGCGAAATGGTGCTCGCGTTCGCAGCCCATGGTGCCGATGTCATCATTGCCAGCCGAAAGATCGACAACTGCCGCGCCGTTGCTGCCGAGGTCGAGCTCCTCGGCCGTCGCGCGTTGCCGTTTGCATACCACGCAGCAAGTTGGTCAGACGCCGACGCACTCACAGAGGCCGCCTACGGCGAATTCGGTCGCGTCGATGTTCTTGTCAACAACGCAGGCATGTCTCCCCTTTATCCATCGCTCGCCGAGGTCACCGAGGAACTGTTCGACAAGGTCATCGGGGTCAATCTCAAGGGCCCGTTCCGACTTTCGGCCAACATCGGCAGCCGCATGGTTGCCGCAGGAGGCGGATCCATCATCAACGTGTCATCGGTTGCCAGCCACCAACCGAGCCCCACCGAGGCGCCGTACGCCGCGGCAAAAGCCGGCATCAACAGCTTGACGAAAAGCCTCGCGGCCGCATTCGCGCCAACGGTGCGCGTGAACTGCATCGTTCCGGGTCCGTTTCTCACCGACATCTCGAAGGCGTGGGACATGACGACCTTCAACGAGCAGGCGAAGTCGGCCTACGCACTCGGCCGCGGCGGCGAACCACACGAAGTCGTCGGCGCTGCTCTGTACTTCGCCAGCGATGCAAGTTCGTACACAACCGGAGCGCTTCTCGACATCGACGGGCTGCCTCGTTGACCGAACCCCAACTCACCTAGGTTGAACGGGTGCCGCAGGGGGAAGTGACGAAGTCGGGTCGCAAGACCGCGGGCAACAAAGAGTTCATCGCGATCGTCACCGCATTCATGGCCATGGGCGCCCTGGCGATCGACATCATGATCCCGGCATTCCCCGACATGCGCCGCGAGTACGGCATGTCACCCGACTCGACCGATGTCGGTTGGGTTGTGACCGCGTTCTTTCTCGGGGTGGCGATCGGGCCGTGGCTCTACGGACCGGCGTCCGACCGCTTCGGCCGCAAGAAACCCCTCGCCGTTGGCACGATCCTCTACATCGCCTGCGCGCTACTCGCCTGCTTTGCACCGTCGTGGGGATGGGTGAAGTTCTCGCGGTTCGTATGGGGCTTGGGAGCCGGCGCCCCGCGCGCCATCGCAACCGCCATGATCCGCGACCGCTACGAAGGCGACGAGATGGCCCGCCTGATGTCGACAATCATGGCCGTCTTCCTGCTTGTTCCGATTCTCGCCCCCGGGGTCGGTGCTGCTCTTCTCAGTGTCTTGCCTTGGCGATCGGTCTTCGTCCTTCCGGCCGTCATTGCCACACTCCTGCTGATCTGGTCACGGCGACTTCCCGAAACCCTGTCTCCGGAACGACGTCGACCCTTCACTTGGTCGTCGGTCGGACAAGCCGCGCGCGAGGTGGTGACGCATCGCCAGACGGTCACCTTCACCCTTGCCGTGATGTGTCTCTTCTCGGTGCTCACGGCCTATCTCGCGGGCTCCGAGGTCATCGTCGAAGACGTCTACGGCTACGGACCCTGGTTTCCCGTGATCTTCGGTTGCGTGGCCTTCGTGTTCTCGATGAATGCGTTGAACAACGCCCGTTTGGTGCGCACCCACGGCAACATCCCCCTCATCCGCCGACTGCTGGCTCTTGCAGTCGCCAGTGCGGGGCTCTTTCTTGCCGTCGCCTGGCTGTCCGACGGCTCACCGGCTTTTTGGCTGTACATGGCGGCAATCGTTCTCGTCGTGCCGATCGCTCAGGGCCTCGGGCCGTTGTGCAACACGGCGGCAATGTCACCGGTCGCCCACATCGCGGGCACCGCGTCGAGCGTCATGGCCACCATCACCACCGCAGGTGGTGCACTGCTCGGTGGCTTTGCAAGCGGTCAGTTCGACGGAACGATTCGTCCGCTCGCAACTTGGTTTTTTGGTTTCATTTCGGTTGCAGCTGTGCTCGTACTTATCGGTACGCGCGTACCTGCACACGAAAAGACTGTGACATCACAACTTGGCGGTACGTCTGTTTGACGACAATTGTTCGTTGAACGAAACAATGCAACTACCTACGGTGATTGTTCGTGGGGCCCAGCGAGATCGACGACGTGGCACAAATGCAGCGTGATCTCCACGATGGACCACTTCAAGACGTGTTCGCGACGATGATTCGACTGGACACGATTGCACATCGCGTTCCTCCCGAAATCGCCGACGAATTGCGAATGCTGTCCGCGCTTCAAGGGAGAATCATCGGGAACATGCGCGACATCTGTCGGGACCCAAGGGGTGTCGGCATGTCGAAGTCACCACACGATGCGCTGAAATCGACGGTCGACGACGCATCGATTGGGCTCGGATTCGCTCCTCATTGTTTCATCGACCCACGCATCGACGAAGTAGACGATGACCGGCTCATCCGAGACTTGGCGCTGTCGCTTCGTGAGTGTCTTTCGAACATTGCACGGCACGCGGGAGCGACTCAGGTCAACGTGAGTGTGTTGACTCCGCCACACGAGGTTCGGCTGAGGGTTGCCGACAACGGACGCGGCTTGTCAGATGCGGCCCGACTCGGCAACGGTCTGGCGAATCTGCGTTCACGAGCCGACATGAACGGCGGCACGTGCATGTTCATGACACCGATCGAAGGCGGCACCGTCGTCGACTGGCGCGTGTCGCGGTCTGTCCACTCGACTCAGTACGGATCGACCGGTGGCCCCGATGGGTCGTCGTGGTTCAGACGCACCGCCGCGGTTTGACCGCGCGATGCGGCCGGAACCGCTCCGATCGCCGCTGCAAGACCAAAATTCGGCATGTTGCCGTACACAGTCTCGACGTGCGCGTCGGACAACACGATCGTCTCGTGGAAAATACCGACCGTTCCGTTGTCGCGAACCTTGCGGTTGAACGCCCGCCACGCGGGCAAATGGGCGAGGTTGGTCGAGCGCGAATAGGCCTGCAACTTGTCGAACGAGTCCCAGTACTGCCACACCGTGATGACGCGGCCCGACAGCATTGTCCGGGGCTTGCCGATCAGCCCGAGATCGCGGTTCTTTTGCAACTCGATCAGCATTCTGGGCATCGCCGTGAATACAGGAAGCCACTTCCAGACCCGCCACAGCGAGTTGATCCGCATTCCGATGAGGAAGAGAACTTTGCCGTCCGCACCCGCTGCCGCGGACATTCGACCCCTGTTGATCCCGCTCATGAGAACGAGTGTAGGTTTCAGTCATGTCCAGCATCCAGAACATCCCCGTCAAGACGATCGACGGAAAGCCCTCCTCGCTCAAGGATTTCGCCGGCAACGTGTTGCTCGTCGTCAACGTTGCATCGAAGTGTGGCCTCACCCCGCAGTACGAAGCACTCGAGAAGATCTACGAAGACAAGCGTGACCAAGGTTTCGCGGTGCTCGGCTTCCCTGCCAACAACTTCGGCGCCCAAGAGCCGGGCAGCAACGAAGAGATCGCGGAATTCTGTTCGCTCACGTACTCGGTCAAGTTCCCGATGTTCGAAAAGATCAGCGTCGTCGGCGACGACCAGCACCCGCTTTACAAGGAACTGACCGGTGCAGCACCCCGCGCGCAGGGCGACCCGGATGCGTTCCGTGATCGTTTGAAGGGTTTCGGCATGACTCCGAACCAGGATCCCGACGTGCTGTGGAACTTCGAGAAGTTCCTCGTCGGCAAGAACGGCGATGTTGTCGCCCGATTCGCCCCGACCATGGCACCCGACGACCCGGCCGTTGTCGCGGCGATCGACGCCGAACTCGCCAAGTAGTCAGGCGCCCTCGGCGAGGGCCTTCACACCATTGATTGTCGCGATCATGTTCGATCGCCACGTCGCCATGCGATGCGCGATGATCTCATCCCGCTTGTCGGGCTGACCTTCGATCGCTGCGGTCAATCCGCTGCGCGCCGGCCCGAGTTGTGCATGCATGACCAACAAAACACCGTTGCCAAGCGGCGTGATGCGAAAACCCCATTCGGCCACCGGTTCATCGGGGCCGTACACCGACCACATGAATCCTTCGTTCGGCCGCCAGTCGATGACAACCGACTCGGTGTCCCACTCGCGGCCGTTCAAGCTCATGAAACCGCGGATCGTCGAACCAACGCCGGGCGTGCCCTCCCATTCGGCCCGCACCAATTCGGCCGAGAAACGGGACGGAAGGTTGACATCACTGACCAACTCCCACACCCGTGCCGCTGGTGCTGCGATCGGCACCGACACCACAACCTTGCGATCGGGCTCGGCAAAGACGGCCTCGAGCTTGTCGAAGCACGTGTTGAAGTGGAAAGGCACTTCGGGCACTGCGAATGCCACCGGAACGTCCCGTTGTTCGATTTCGATCAACGTCCCCTTTTGGTCGGACGTGAACTTTTGAATCGACGTGAGGCCTACGCTCGGCTCGAGGGCGGTGAACCCGTGCGGTGGATCAACTTCGGTGAACACTCCGATGTTCGGGTGCTCGTCGCCCGTCTCGTCGAAGACCATCGTGCATTCCCATCGCCCTCCGGGCTTCGGCTCGAGGCACACCGATTCCAACGGAATAGACAAACCATCGGGCGCGAAGAACTGCGCGAAGAGTTCCGGTGTCGTGTACGCATTCCACACTTGTTCCGGTGTTGCACTCACCCAACGCGAGATGTTGAGCGTCGTTGTTTCATTCGATTCTGGCGTCACCTCGCCAACACTAGGGTTTTCCCATGGCGCTCGTTCTCGTCCCCGGATTTTGGCTAGGTGCGGAATCGTGGGGCGAGGTCACACCACATCTCGATGCGGTAGGCATCGAGTACACAGCACTCACTCTTCCAGGCCTCGAACGAAATGCCTCCGGTGCGGCTTCCGTGCGGTTGACCGATCACATCGAGGCAGTTCACGCAGCGATTCACGCCGCAGGCACGGAAGTGACTCTTGTGGGTCACTCGGCAGCGGGTCCCATTTGTCACGCAGCCGCCGCGCGCGCGGTCGACAGGGTTCGGCGAATTGTGCACGTCGACACGTGGCCGCTGGGCCCGGGCCTTGCCGTGAATGCCGCCATGGCCGACGGACTCGATGTCATCGCTCTTCCCGACTGGTCCGAATTCGAAGCCGAGGATCTCGTCGACATGAACGATGCGATGCGGCAACGTCTTCACGCGGCGTCTCGGCCCCAACCCGCCACGGTCGCACGCGATCCATTTCCCACGATGGACGAACGTCGGTTCTCGATTCCCACCACGGTCATCTGTTGTGAGTTCACGTCGCAGCAGCTCGGCCGTTGGATCGAAGCCGAACCCGAACGATTTGCAGAGCTGCGACGGCTCAGCGACGTCACGTACATCGACCTTCCGACGGGCCATTGGCCACAGTTCACCAAGCCCAAGGAACTTGCAACCGCACTATTGTCCTTCGCATGAGCCTCACTGATTTTCTCCAGCGCTACACCGATGACGTCTACATGGCGCGCAATCCCGAGGCTGCCCGCAACTACATCGCCGACCCGTGCCTGCGCCACGAGCACGGACACCTTGTCTCGATGTCGATCGAGGAGAACATTGCGCGCGTCCAGGACTTTCTGGCACATGCAACGACCATGAAGTTCGACAACGTCGTCTTGGTTGACGACGGCCTTCACGTCGCCAGCGCCTACGACATCACGTTCGGCAACGGTGACTCCCAGCAGACGGTCAGCGGCATCGAAATTTTCAGGGTCGTCGACGGCAAGATCACCGAAACGTGGAACTCATCGACCCAGCCCGGGGCATGGGGCTGACCGCAATGGGTTGCGACATCGCAATCATCAACGGCACGGTGATGCCGATGGCGGGGCTCTCCGATATCCCCAACGGAGTCGTCACGATCACCGGAAATTCAATTTCTGCAGTGGGTGGTCCCGAGACCGATGTTTCGGGTGCAACAAAGATCATCGATGCCCGGGGCGCCGTTGTCATGCCGGGCTTTGCCAACAGCCACACTCATGTCGCCTCGAACCTCCTGCTTCGTGGCCTTCTCGAAGATGTTCTTCTCTTCGAGTGGCTGCAGACGATGTGGAATCTGAAGCAGAACTTCGACCACGACACCCTCTACTGGGCCAGTTTGTGCGGCGACCTCGAGATGTTGAAGGCGGGCATCACCTCGTTCAACGAGCACTTCGACGCCTACGACGTCGAGCCCCAGATCGACGCGCTCCGCGAAATTCCGTTGCGTGCAACGTTGGGCTACGGCTTCGCCGACCGCGGGCTGTATGCGCCGCGTACCGAGTACTCGCACCGCACGATGGCTCGTTTCGGTGAGATTGTCGCCGAACACCACGACACTCGTGACGGTTTGCTGCACATCGCTCTGTCGCCCCACGCGGTGTATTCCTGCGGCGCCGAGATGTGGCGCGAAGTGCGTCGACTAGCCGATGAACTCGGCGTTTCGATTCACACTCACCTGTCCGAAGGCAAGCAAGAAGTTGCCTACACCACCGAAAACTACGGCATGCGCCCGGTGCAGTGGCTCGACAGTCTCGGCTTCCTCGGGCCCGACGTGACGGCGGCACACTGCTCGAGCCTCGATTCACGCGACATCGAGATCCTGGCCCGCACGGGCACCAAGGTTGCCCACTGTCCGATCAGCAACGCCAAGTTGGGTTCGGGCACCATGCCACTTCGTGCGGTCATGGCCGCGGGCATAACGGTCGGACTCGCCACCGATGGACCGGCGAGCCACAACTCGAGCGACATGTTCGAGGAGATGAAGTTCGCCGGATTGATTCACAAGACGATCACCGAAGACGTCGAGTTCCTGAAAATCAACGAGATTCTCGAGATGAGCACGGCACAGGGCGCGCTTGCGATGCACCGCCCCGACACAGGCCGACTCGAGGTTGGGGCAAAGGCTGACGTGATCGTCGTCAATCTCGATACGGCCCATGCCCAGCCCGTGTATGACCCGCGCGCTGCTCTCGTTTATTCGTCCCGCGCAGATGACGTGACTCACAGCATCGTGAACGGGCGGCTGTTGATGGAGAACCGCATGGTGGCCGGTGTCGACGAGGAACGCATCCGTCACCGCTTCCACGAATCTGCTCATGCGCTGAAGCAGCGCAGCATCGGCTGATTCAGTCGACTCGGGGGATTCGCGCCGTCAGCCCGTCGCGTACGGCCGGCCAATCCTCGGCAATCACCGAGTACATCACGGTGTCGCGCACGGTGCCGTCGGCACGTCGTTGATACCTACGCAACACACCTTCGAACCGGGCGCCCAGTCGTTCGATTGCATTGCGACTCCGTACATTGCGGATATCGGTCTTCAGTTGAACACGACCCATTCCCAGCTCGACGAATGCGTACGACATCAACAGGTACTTGCACGTGGGATTCAGGTCGCCACCCCACTCGGACGGCGAATACATCGTGCTGCCGATCTCGAGCCGGGCGTCGTTCACCGAAACATCGAGAAACGACGTCGTTCCCACGATCACACCCCGACGCTCTACCACCCACATGTGTCGACCCAGCGACGTGGCGCCGTGGATCGTCGCCCGAAGCGCATCGGCATCGGCCGGCCGGCCGGCGACGTGAAGCCAACATTCGTCGTTGTCGAGCGCGGCGAACAGCTCGGGTACGTCCGAATCAACCACCGAACGCAAGACGACCTCGCCGTGCTGAAGTGCAACCGATTCGATGGGAACCCAACGCGCGTCGTGCCACGGCGCGTCGTTCGGTCGGGGATCTTCGAGCACATTCTCAGGCTATGCAGACCCATAGGCTCGGCCGTGATGACACACGAACCAGACCCGTGGGAACCACCCCTTGCGGGAACCGAAATCGAACATCTCCTTGCATCGCTCGACCGACTGCGTGCGACGTTCCACTGGAAGTCACGCGGCCTCGACGCAACCGGACTTTCTTTTGCGTTTCAGTCGTCGTCGCTGACGCTCGGCGGTCTCCTCAAACATCTCGCACACGTCGAAGACGACATCTTCTTCGGTCGCCTGCAGGGCAAGCCCCTTCCTGAGCCGTGGGCCTCGGCGCCGTGGGACTCTGACCCCGACTGGGATTTCAATTCTGCCCGCAACGATTCACCCGACGCCCTCTACGCATTGTGGAACGAAGCCACTGCTCGTTCGCGTGCAACGGTGAGTGCTGCACTCGCATCGGGTGGGCTCGAGCAACCCAGTTCGATCGGTTGGAACGGCGAGATGGCAAGCCTCCGACGACTGCTCTTCGACCTGGTCGAGGAATACGGCCGACACACAGGCCACGCCGATCTTCTGCGGGAAGCCGTCGATGGAGTCGCCGGCGAAGACCCGCCTTCGGGCATGCCCTGGCCTCCCATCCACAAATGAAATGGCGCGCATGATATCTCGATGTCGCGATATCATGACATCATGACGAAGCAAACCACGGTGCGCCTTCCCCCCGAACTAGCCGACGAGGCCGAGGCGGTGGCGCGTGCGCAGGGCATCAGTGTCAATCAGCTGATCATTGGCGCACTCCACCTCGAAATTGATCGCGTAAAAAATGACGCCGACTTTCGATCACGTGTCAAGAAGCTCGTCGAGAGAGATCAGAAGATTCTCGACCGACTCGCGGAGTGAGGTACCTCACACTTGGCGAGGCTTTGGTGATCGCCGAGGAGGTCACGGGAATCGACGCAAAAATTCTCGTGTCTGCCTCGAGAAGCGACCTTCTTGACTCCGCCCTTCACGCACCACAGGCCGGCTTCGGCGACACCGATTTCTACCCGGATTTGCTCGTCAAAGCCGCAGTGCTGTGTCATCGAATCGCCAAGAATCATCCCTTGCCTGATGGCAACAAGCGACTCGCGTGGGTGTGCCTCGTCATCTTTCTTGACCTGAATGGGGTCGACCTCCACGTTCCCGAAGATGATGCAGTGTCGATCATGTTGGCGCTCGCCGCAGGAGAGGTCGATGAACAGTTTCTCGCAGACTGGCTGAAATCCCGTATCAGTCACTGACGCAGCCCGCCAGAAGACGAGCGGTCGGGCGAAATCACTCAGAGCGTGTAGCGGTAAATGTTTGTCTCGCGGGCGACGAAACCGATGCGCTGGTACAGGCGATTGGCAGCCTCGCGTGAGGGTCGCGACGTCAGATCAACGGTGATCGCGCCATGAGCCTTTGCGTAATCCAGGGCTGCACGGTTCAAGCCCTCACCCACTCCATGGCCGCGCGCCGAGTCGTCGACAACCACGTCTTCGATCCACGCCCGCACTCCGGTCGGAATCCGGAACATGGCGAGCGTCAGCGATCCGACGATCCTGCCCTCGACACGGGCGATGAACATCGTGCTCGCCTCGGATCCCACAAGATCGGCAAGTTCGGCCTTGGTGGGCGGCGGGTTCGACTTCGAAAGTTGCGGGATGAGCATGGCCATCGCTGCCACGAGTTCGTCGGTTGCCTCGCGTGCGATTTCGATCGATGCGCTCATGGACCCATTCTTGCCACTCCGTCCGTCGTGGTGTGGGTCTTGGCATAGAGTCGGGCCATGATCTTCTCCAGCCTCCGCGTACCGGCGAGCGAGTTCGCAGCAACCACCGGATGGGAAGCCAAACCGCAGGGTATGTGCCGCGGCGAGGTGTGCGTACCCGCCCCCGGCGCGCTCGACAACGGCGTCGTCAACGTCGAAGCTGCCTCCGAGCGCCTCGGCATGCCGATGGTCCACGATGGCGATCACGGCGTGTGGTCGCTTGGCGCCGCTACGGCAACGGGCCGCACGCTGGCAACCGCAGTTGCGCAGTTTCCCTCTTCGCTCATCGATGCGATGGGTCGCGGTTTCGACTTTGCGTCACTTCGCGGGCGACGCATCATCATGATCGCCTGGGCCAGTTGGTGAGGCTGCAGAACGGCCCTGCCCGGGTGGCAGGCACTGCACACTGAAATCGAACCGCTCGGCGGCACGGTCGTGACCGTTGCGCTCGACATCGATCCCGCACACGCAAAACCCTGGATCGATGCTGCGTCACCAACGCATCCATCGCTCATCGACACGACGCACTGCACGAACGACCTTTTCGGCTTCATCAACGTTCCGATGGCCGTGTGGATCGACGAAAACGGCGTGCTCGTGCGTCCGGCCGAGCAGGCCTCGATCGAGCGCAGTCCTGCGCGCGACATGCAGATTCCCGAAGGAATTCCCGATCGTCTGAAGCAGATGATGACCGAAGTGAAGAGCATCCCCGACGACTCGGCTGCCTACCGTGCTGCGCTGCTCGATTGGGTGCGCAACGGTTCGGCAAGTCCGTACGCGATGACACCCGAGGAAGTTGTCGAGGCATCACGGCCGATGTCGCACGACTCGTCGCTTGCCGGTGCCTGTTTTGCGATGGGTGAACACCTCAACCGAACCGTCGGCCACGATGCCGCCGTTCCGTATTGGCGTCGTGCGCATGCGCTCGACCCCGACAACTGGACCTACAAGCGCCAGGCGTGGACTCTGGTTACCACCCCCGAGGGCGCCACTGAAAACGACCTCATGCAAGGCCCGAACGACGTTTATGCGGGCAACTGGCTCGATGACGTTCTGGCTGCCGGCGGGGGCAGCAACTATTACGTTCGCGCCAATTTGGAGCCCCCGAAATAGCCGAAATGGGTGGATAGCGTTAGAACGTCATGGGCGGCACCGAGCACATCCGTTGGATCTCAGAACCCAACCTCGTCAAGCCCACCGTCATCGCTGCGTTCACCGGCTGGAACGATGCTGCCGACGCGGCATCGTCCGCACTGCAGAATCTCGTTCAGGGTTGGGGTGCAACCGCGCTCGCCGAAGTCGACCCCGAATTGTTCACCGACTTCGCCACGATTCGCCCCCACGTCAAGCTGAGTGACAGCCGCATCCGACGCATCGTGTGGCCCACCATCGGGCTCTGGCACGCACGCTCGGCCGGCACCGACGTCATTCTTGTCCTCGGCCCCGAACCCAGCCTTCGCTGGCGCCTCTTCACCGATCAGTTGCTCGGCGTGTTCGAGAAGTACGACGCGAAGATGTTCCTCACCCTCGGCGCGTTGCTTGCCGACGTGCCCCACTCGCGCCCGGTTCAACTCATCGGAACCGCCACCGATGATTCGCTCGTCAACCGCTACAGCCTCCAGCGCTCGCGCTACGAAGGACCAACCGGAATCGTCGGGGTTCTCCACGACGCGTGCGGCAAAGCCGCCATGCCGTCGGCGTCGCTGTGGGCCGCGGTCCCGGCCTACGCGGGGCAAATCACATCGCCCAAGGCAGCGGTTGCGCTGATGCAGCGTGCGTGCGACATTGTCGGCACACCGGCGCCCGTTGGCCACATGATGGATTCGGTCGAGGCATACGAAGCACAACTCGACTCGATGCTCGAAGACGATGACGACCTTCAGTCCTACGTCGGTCGACTAGAGACAATGTCCGACTCCGGTATTTCCATCGATGACGATGACGACTTCGACATCGAGGAAGACGACGACTCACAGCTTCAGTTCGACTTCGCAATCGACACGGGCGACGATGCAACCGACATCGACGATTTCGAGGATGCCGAAAGTTTGATGGAAGAAGTCGAACAATTCCTCCGCGATCAGGACGGTCGCTAAACCGAATCTCCGTCCCCGCGCCAGATCGGCGCCCGGGGTTCGTCGAAAGTCGCAGCATGCGACCCACCATCGATCGCGTTGAATGCCATTGGACCCCACCATTGCGCACCGGCCGTCGGATTCGGAAGTTGATCGCGGGAGAACCAACCCACACCCGACGTTTCAAGCGGGTGCCCACGCAATTCTCCGCCGGTTGCACGGCAGTGAAACAACAACATGTACATGCCGAATCGCGAGAAACCCATGCGCATGCCATCAACCACGCCCAGCAGTTGCACTGCCTCGCACTCGATTCCGGTCTCTTCGTGCACTTCCTTCAGAGCGACTTCCGCCGGCGAGTAGCCAACATCGGCCCACCCGGTGGGATACAGCCACACACCACTGTCGCGACGCTGCACCAGCAGGATTTCGTTCGCCTCATTGCCGACGATGGCTCCGATGGCGACCTTGGGCGTCACATAGCCGGGCACGCCTTCACCGATGCTCTCCATCCATTCCTGAACGAAGTGGTCTTGTTCGCGCCGCACATCAAGCGCTTCGTCCGCTGCAGCCTTGATGTCTGCGGCAACGTGCAGAACCTCTTCGTACCGCTCGCGCTCGTACAGGTTCTGAGTGAATCCCATGCCGGTACGCGCGATACCCGCAAGCGCCTCACTCCACCGAAGAAGATCACGAGTGAAGTCTTGGGGTCCGGCGTCGCTCACGTTCCGAGATTAGTGCGGCCGATCGTTACTTCGACACGGCAAACAGCAACGCCCGCTCAACTTCGGCGCGGTGCACCGGATCGGCGAGCTTGAGGCCGGAGGACGTACGCACGTAGAACGTGTCAACGACTTCGTTTCCCAATGTCTGCACTCGGGCATGACGGATGTCGAGGCCGATATCGGCAATCGTCTTGGCGATGTTGTGCAGAAGACCAACCTTGTCGGGGGCACGCACCTCGAGCAGCGTGCTATTGGAGGATGCCGTGTCATCGAAACGAACGCTGGGCGGTGCAGGGGGGATTGCCGTCTTCGACCGCGGCGTTCCGTAGGTCTGAGCACGTTCCGCCAGACGCGCTTCGAGTGCAAGTTCGTTGCGCAGCGCACGGTCGATGCTCTCGAGCACTCGGCTCCACTCGATCGCATGAGTTGCCGGAGGTTGAACGCGGAACTCGGAGGCCGCCATTCCCTGTTCGTCGGAGTGCGCCTCGGCCCCCAAGACGTCGAGTCCGTGCAAGGCCATCACTCCCGCAACTTTTGCAAACACGCCAGGTCGGTCGGGGCTGACGACCGTGATCGAGTTCTCGGTGGTGCAGGCTGTGAAACGACCTTCGGCCATCATTGCCAAAACCTCGGCGTCCGGGAACAACTTCCAGGTCACGTCGTGAACGTCGCCACCCCCGAGAACGTGGTGAACTCGCTCGGTCAGTTCGGCAACAAGACCCGCCTTCCAGTCGCTCCATGCCGACACACCAGTTGCCTTCGAATCGCTTTCGGTGAGAGCGCGCAACAGTTCGAGCGTTGTCGCCGATCCGAGAACGTTGGCGACGCCCGTGATCGTCGCATCGTCGGACAGATCGCGGCGAGTTGCGGTATCGGCGAGGAGCAGATGGTGCTGAATCAACGCCTGCACTGTTGCCACATCGTCGGCCGACAGACCCATGCGGGGTCCGATCGTGGCAAACATCTGCACACCTACGTCGGTGTGGTCTCCGGGGTATCCCTTGCCGATGTCGTGGAACCACGCACCGAACAACAGCAAATCGGGACGCGACACCGTGTCGGCAAGGGCCGCAGCATTTGCAACGGTTTGCCACAAGTGCCTGTCGACGGTGTAGCGGTGATAGGCGTTGCGCTGCGGGCGACTGCGATTCGGCGCCCATTCGGGTAGAACTTTCGTGATGAGGTCGCGTTGGTCGAGCGATTCCAGAACCGGAATTGCCCGCTCCCCCTCGAGCATCAATGCGACAAAGTCGTCACTCGCACCGGCCGGCCACGGGTCTGGCCACACGGGCGTCTCTTCGCCCAGGCGGTTCAACGACTCACGATCAATCCGTGCGTTCAGTCGCGCGGCAGCCGTTGCGACGCGCAGCACGAGCGTCGGATCGGATGCGGGGTTGGCGGTGTCGTCGAGATGAACCTCACCTCGCACAAGTTCGACACCGGGTGCGAGGCGTCGCGACGGCTCGTTTGCGTTCGCAGGCGGGTCGAGGCGTGCCCAAGCCTCGTCGGCGGTCCACGCCACGCTGCGTCCAGCGGCAGCAATTTCGGCCATCAGCTTGTCGGCATCACCGAAACCGATCAATCGGGCAACGGCGTCCTGATCCTCGAGGCGCAGCACGTCGCCGGCTCGTTGCGTGCCGATGTGCAGGGCAACGCGGGCAGTCAACAACACCTCGTTCGCTCGTTTCAGTTGCTGTCGATCGGCACCGTTGAGAACGAGACCTGCCTCGATTGCCCACCACAGCGCATGGATGTCACGCAGGCCCCCGAGTCCCTCTTTCAGATTCGGCTCGAGCAGGAATGCCACTTCTCCGGCACTGGCGTGACGCTCGATGACTCGCTTGTGGACGTCGCGCAGGGAATCACGCCCGCGCTTGCGCCAACGTTCACGTGCCTGATCGATGACCTCGGCCGCCAGGTCTGCATCACCCGCAACGGGTCGCGCCGTCACGAGTGCGGTTGCCGTGTCGAGATCACTCTCGCCGAGATTCTTCGTTTCCTTCGGCGTACGAACGGCGTGACCGACCTTGAACTTCAAGTCCCACAGCGGATACCAAAGCGCACTGGCCAGATCGTCGATTTTCTTCACGTTGCGGTGCAGCAACAACACGTCGAGATCGCTGAACGGAGCCATCTCGCCCCGCCCGTAACCACCGACGGCAACCAGCGCCGCGTCTCCCTTGATTCCCACCTTTGCGCAGGCGTCGTTGAACAACGAGACGAGCAGTTCGTCGGTCAGCCTCGACAGCGCGCCACAAAACTCGGTGCCCGACGCAGGAGCAGAGACTCCCCACGCGGCAAGAAGGTCACTGCGTTGTGCCGGAAAAGTCGCTGTGTCGGTCATCAGGAGTCAAGTTTCCCCTCGGCGCGACGACGCTGCAACACCGTGCTCGCCTTGGCTGCACCCCAGATGATCCCCGGCTCGGTCAACGACTCGTCGATCTCGTTCCAGTGCGCCGGCGCGATTCCATAGATGTCGTCGGGGTTGATGCGTTCGTCATACTCGTCGCGCACGATCGCCGGCACACCGGCTGCGCGCAACGCCTCCGATGGAAAACGAACCGCCTCGCGAAGCGTCTGCAACGGGTTCACACGTTGTGCATCGACATCGACCTCGAGGGTCGACCGAAGCCGTTCAACCGTCCATCGGCCACCCTCACGCGCTGCCGTCGTTGCACTTTCGAGAAACTCCGGACTGACGTCCCCGCGGTGGGCTCTGTACAAGTCGACGGCAACCCGAAGCAACCAACGCTCGACGACCTTCTCGATCGCACCGATCAGGTCCGCGGTGGCTGATTCGTAGGTGGTGGTCATGGGCGAAGCAAGATGCTCACGAGTCGAGGGTGACCTTGATGGCCGCGTGCGCCGCTGCAGCGGATCCACCACGCAACCGCGACCACAGATTCGACGGTGCGATCAGCACGCGGTATGCCAACCAGTACTTGCGCCGAATCGCCCGGTTGACACGATCCGCGGTCGCAGCATCGACGTACTCGGCCGTTCCCCGAAATTCTGCGGCACCCTGTGCAACCTTGCCGCGCACCGAGCAGACGCGCAGGGCAACTTTCGAGTTGTTGCGCACCCGTTTCACCTTGAAGGCGTCGGGATCGGTGGTGAATGCATAACCACCCTCGAAAGGAATGACCCACACCGGCAACGACACGGCTTCACCATTTCGCTTGTATGACGTGAACGACACGTAACGGGCGCGGTCGAGTTCCTCGGGCATGCCTGCAGGCTAACTGTGGCTGCAGAACTCGACGGTTAGCTCGACGAATCGGTTGGGTGCTTCCCAGGGCACGAAATGCCCGCAGTTGTCGATGCGCACGGGGCCTGATCGCCGGGCGAAGACGACTTCGGCCATCTTGTCGAAGTCGGGGTAGATCACATGATCACTTGTTCCGAAGATGATGAGCGTCGAGGTCGTTGCGTTCGGCCCGAAACGTGGTCGTTCGACTCGCTTGTCGGGCGAGTACGCCGACTCGTAGTTGCCGAACGTCTCGCGCAGCCGCAACGGGTCGCCGAACGGTTCGGCGTGGAATGCCGCATCCGAAGCCGAGAAGTTTCCGGGGTGTGCCCACAGACGTGGCCCGTAGAACTGTTCGACATAGGCACGGCACTTCTCGGCCGTCGAGAGTTCGGCGATCAGGCTGTCGGCATCGGTTCCCTGTCGCTCGAAGTAGTCACGGGTTGACGCATCGGCGCGGGTCGCCAGGCCCGCCATCTCGGTCTTCAAGTAGGGCAAGGGCGAATTGAACAACACCATCCTGTCGACCCATTCGGGCCAGCGCAGAGCAATCTCTTGGATCACCGACCCACCCAGGTCACCGCCAACCAGGATCACCCGTTCATATCCAAGATGGTCGTGGACCAACGCCCGGACATCGAGTGCGTGCGACACCACGTCGTTGAAGCCATCGGGGCCAACTGCAGAGTCGCCGAACGCGCGCAGATCGGGAACGACAACGTCGAATCCCGCGTCGCGAAGTGGAGTGACCACACGGTGGTAAAGACGCTTTGTCTCGGGCCACCCATGGACACACACCATCGCAATGCCAGCACCGCTCTGCGACCGCTCGAGGTGGAACGCCTGCTTGAAGCCGCGGGGCGACGCAAAGTGCACAGCGAACGACATGCAGCGAGACTAACTGCACCTCAAACGATCAGGGTTGCGAGCCCGAGATAGATCGCAATCGACAGCAAATCCTGGATGACCGTCGAGATCGGTCCCGAGCCGAACGCCGGATCCTTCCCCAGCGAAGTCAGTATCCAGGGCAAAGCCAAGGCCATCACACTTGCAACGGTTGAACTGATGAGCAATGACACCGAGACGGCAATCGCCAACGATGCATCGCCGTACAACACCAGACAGAAAGGGAAGAAGATGGTCGATATGCACAGACCGATCAGTAGGCCCGCAAGGAGTTCCTTGAGCACAATGTCACGAATTGGAACACCGACAGCCAACCCACGTACTGCGAGTACCTCGGTCTGCGTACCAACTGCGTCAGCCATGTAGACGATCGCTGGAAGAAAAAAGGCCACGGCAACCGTGCGCGACAACTCCTCCTCCGCCGACGCAACCAACCACGCCGAGAGCATTGCCCCAACGAGTCCGATTCCCAACCACGGCAGACGGTGTTCCAGACGTTTCCTAACCGCCTCGAGCGTTGTCGCGCGCTCTTCGTCCACTGTTGGACCAAGAGCAGGCCGCCGTCCGATCATGGACGACAGCAAACACGGTACGAACTCAGTCGACGCTGGACGGATGTCCTGCTGTCATCGCAAGAAGTCCGAGACCGATGAAGGCGAATCCTGAAACATAACGGCGCATCACGTAGACGGCCCGACCTTTCAGCAACCAATCACGAAGACCACTCGCCATCAATGTGTACGAGCCGTTGAATATCGAGGCCAACACCACGAAAACGAGTCCGAGAACCAGCGACTGGATCTTCGCATTCGGTGCTTTCGCATCGACGAACTGCGGAAAGATCGACAGGAAAAAGAGAGACGTCTTCGGATTCAGTGCATTTACGATGATGCCCTGACGAAATGACTGCGCGAGGGTCGTGTGGGTTGTATCGGTACTCAACGCTTCCGGGCGTGTGAGCAGAGTCTTCACTCCTGTGTAGACGAGGTACGCCACGCCGCCCCACTTGATGGCGTTGAACAAGCTCACCGACGTGGCGAGCACCGCGCTGAGCCCCAACGCCGCCAGCGATGCCTGAATTGTGTCGCCGATCTCCAAACCCGCAACCGTTGCCAGTCCGTGCGAACGGCCATCGGCAAGCGTGCGGTTCAGATTGAGAATGATCGCCGGCCCCGGGATCAACAAGAGAACGACCGTGGCGCCGATGAAAGCGATCAGATTCGAGGTCTCGGGCACCGCGACACCCTAGTTCCGGGCTCTTTCGATGGTCGAGGAAATTCGCGGGTACGCCAGACCAAAGAACACAACGGTTGCGATCATCCAGAACGACAACACCAGCCACACGCGGTGAAACGCATCCGCCGAGCCGAGAACCCCGGCTTCACCGGCAACCGCAATCGACAACGCCACACCCATGGCGCCACCAACCTGACGGAACGTCAGGTTGGTTCCGTTGGCGACCCCGAATTTTTCGTGGTCGATTCCCACCAATGCGGCGGCCGTCAGGTTCGACCACGACAAACCAAGACCGATGCCATAAATGGCCGCAAACGGCAGATAGTGGAGCCAGTAGTTGGCTTCGGCATCGAGAAAGATCGCCAACCCGATGATGCCTGTCGCACAGCACACGGCACCGGTGGCAATGATCGGCTTGATCAATGCCCCATCAGAGAAGCGACCCGCAATGGTGGCGGTCAAGAAAATGATGACGGGCGTCGGCATGATGGCAAATCCGCTCTTCAACACCGACCAGTCCCACACCGTCTGGAAGAACAGTGGTGCACTGAACCAGAAACCGGCGACCGGAAGGTTCAGCGTGAACGTCGCCACCGACGCAGTTGTGAAGCGACGGTGGTGAAAGATCGACATGTCGAGCAAGGGCTCGGGGTGCGACATCGAACGTCGAACAACAATGACCCCGAAGACGATCACGCCACAGAACGATGCAAGGATCCCCGGACTCGTCCAACCCCACTTCTCACCCTGCAATACACCCAGTGTCAGCAGTGCAAGTGCGACCGTTCCGAGCGGCACGGAAACCATGTCCAGCCGTTCACCCGTCGATGAACCCTTTGATTCGCGCAGCACCTTGCGACCAAGGACAACCACGATCAACACAACCGGGATGTTGATGAAGAAGATCCAACGCCATCCGCCGAGCTCGATCACCGCTGCCCCGAGAGGCGGGCCCAAACCGCCGGCCAGTGCAGCGATCGAACCCCACACGCCAACCGCCAAACTCCGCCGCTCGGCCGGAAACTCCGGAAGTGCCAGGGCGATCGACGTCGGCACCATCAAGGCACCGCCCACCGACTGCACCGCCCGTGTCGCAATAAGAATGCCGACGTTCGGCGCCAAACCCGCTCCGAGGCTTCCCAGCGCAAAAATTGAAATGCCGACAAGGAACACCCGTTTGCGGCCGAACAGGTCTGCGACGCGACCTGCAAGCAACAACAACGACGCCGTGCCGATCGAGTAACTGGTCAGCGCCCACGCCAACGTGGTGCGAGCGACATTCGAGAAGTCCTTTTCGATCGACGCGAAACCAACGTTCAACACTGTCGAATCGAAGATCACGAAGAACTGCCCGAACGACGTCAGCAGCAGCGCGTACCACGCCCGTCGAGGGATGGCTGGAATCTCGGCGGCCCCCACCGCCCGAACTTGCATCAGTCCATCATTGCCGATCGCTGCAACCTGCAACGAGACGCACTACATCGACAGAACTCCCGCAACGTAGGCGACATACACGGCGACCAACAGCACGCCACGAAGCCGACCGAGCCGCCCGTCCCGTCCCGGAACAACCAACAACGTCCCGACGATTCCCAACACGACGGCCAATGAAAGCCCCTGAACCTCCCCCGCGATCGGATGAATGAGCCCCGCGATACCCACGACAAAGAGGGTGTTGAAGACGTTCGATCCCAAGACTGCGCCAACGCCCACTTCGGCGTGGCCGCGTCGTGCCGCCACCATTGCCGTCACAAACTCGGGCGTCGACGTTCCCGCCGCGACCAACAGCGATCCGACGACGAACTCACTCCAACCCATCCAATCACCGAAACCCTTCGCGGCAACAACCACGAGACGCCCGGCAACGACCAACAACAAGAGCCCTGCCGCCAATTCAATGAAGACCCTGCGCCGCGGGGCATTCTGAAGTGCCTCGACTGCGGCACGTTCACGTCGGGCGTCACGCACCACCCAAATCATCCATGCGGAAAACATCGACAGGAAGGCAGCGGATTCGATTCGCGTGAAGGCCCCATCACCGGCAAAGACCCACATCAGGCCGATGGCTGCGATGCCGACCGGCAACTCACGCCGGACGTCGTTCATTCTCACCATCAGGGGCGTCACGACGACGGTCAGACCCAGTACGACGCCGAGGTTGACGAGGTTCGACCCGGCTGCGTCACCCAGCGCAAGTTCCGAGTTTCCATCGAGCGACGCCAATATCGCAACGGATGTCTCGGGGCTCGACGTCGCAAATGCGGCCACGGTCGCTCCGACGATCCCCGGTGGTATCCGAAGCCATGCCGCCAGACCAACCGATCCGCGTACGAAAAACTCTCCGCCAACGGCAGCCAAAGCGATTCCAGCCAAGAGCAACACGATGTCCATCGGGTCCACGATCCTTCCAAAGAGATATGAATCGCCGACCCGTCTTCCCGGCACGCCGAGTGAAATCTACCCCCGCAGACGTCGTCGCAGACCGAACAACACGACGCCCGACGCGACGAGCGATCCGGCCAGCATCACGTTCACTCCCGGATCTTCCGAACCGGTTGCGGGCAATTCTGCGACGGTGAACTTCTGGCGGAACCCCACCTTGCTCTCGCGGCCGTATGCCCACAGCGTCACCGCCCCCGATACCGACGTGGGCAACTTCGTCTGCACCGAAATCGTGCCGGTTGCATCGGCGCGCACCGTCGTCAGCACTTTGCGACCAGCAAAGGCGCGGACCGTGTCACCCACCGCCTGACTGGTCACTCCACCCCCATCGTCGAAGCCGATCGACACCAGCTCGAACGGTTGGAATCCCGAGATTCGGACTGTCACGGTCTCGCCTGCCGCAACCTGCTCATCCTTCACCAGTGGCTTCGGCTTGAACGTCTCCACCATCGACGGCGTCACCGCAGGCGGCGGTGAATCCACGATCGTCGACGATGTCGTTGCGGCAACCGTTGTCGACGACGCTGTCGTCGTGGTTGACGAACTCGTCGTCGTTG
>CAZKVD010000011.1:0-28915 GCA_964556145.1 uncultured Bifidobacterium sp.
TCGACGATCGCCGTCTTGCCGACGCCGGGCTCACCGATCAGCACCGGGTTGTTCTTCGTGCGGCGCGAAAGAATCTGCATGACGCGCTCGAGTTCACGCTGACGACCGATGACGGGATCGAGCTTCTTGTCCTTTGCGGCCTGAGTGAGGTTGCGGCCGAACTGATCGAGGATCTGGCTGCCACCTTTGTCGCCCTGCTCTTCCTTGGTCGACGACGACGAGCCACCGGCCTGCTGGCCCTCGGCCTTGCCACCGGCGGGACCTTGGTAGCCGCTGAGCAACTGGATGACCTGCTGACGAACACGGCCGAGGTCGGCGCCCAACTTGACGAGGACCTGCGCGGCGACGCCTTCGCCTTCGCGGATGAGGCCGAGGAGGATGTGCTCGGTTCCGATGTAGTTGTGTCCCAACTGGAGGGCCTCACGCAACGAAAGCTCGAGCACCTTCTTGGCGCGCGGCGTGAAAGGAATGTGACCCGAGGGGGAGGACCCGCCCTGACCAATGATGTCCTCGACCTGTGCGCGAACAGCCTCGAGGGAGATGCTGAGGGACTCCAAGGCCTTGGCGGCGACACCTTCGCCCTCGTGGATGAGACCGAGAAGGATGTGCTCGGTGCCGATGTAGGAGTGATTGAGCAGGCGCGCTTCTTCCTGCGCCAACACCACCACTCTCCGCGCCCTGTCGGTAAAGCGTTCGAACAATTTGACCGCCCTTCGCCGCTGCCGTTGCCGGCATTGGAACAACTGAAAAAGAGTGTATCGGCAGCGTTGGGGGACGTCGCACTGCAGGTCGTAACCTGCTGACGTGTCAGTTGGCTCCCCGCTTCTCGACCTGCCCATGATGGGGGCCGACCGCGCGCGGGTCGAACAGGCGATGCTCGATGCGGTGCGAACGCCCGACGATTACTTGACCGAAATTGCGTCACATCTCATTTCTGCAGGGGGCAAGCGTCTACGGCCTGTGATGACGATCGTCTCGAGTCTCGTGAATGACGGTGCTCCCGGAGCGGCTTCACCCGAGGTCATCCAGGGTGGAATCGCCTGTGAACTGGTCCATCTCGGGTCGCTGTACCACGACGACGTCATGGATGAATCGACGACCCGCCGTGGCGTCGAAACCGTGAACGCCAAGTGGGGAAATCTTCAGGCAATTCTCGCCGGTGACTTTCTTCTCGCACGTGCATCGGAGATCGCGGCGTCGCTTGGCACCGAAGTCGCAGGTTTGTTGGCGCGCACAATCGGACAGTTGTGCGAGGGCCAGATCGAAGAGCTGCGGTTCACTTACAAGCCGGAACGCCCGCTCGATTCGTATCTTGCAAGCATCGAAGGCAAGACAGCTTCGCTTTACAGCACCGCGGCACGAATCGGTGGCCTCGTAGCGGGCCTTGACCGCGCGATGGTTGACGATCTCACCCGATACGGAACTGCGTACGGAATGGTGTTCCAGATCGTCGATGACATTCTCGACATCACGTCAACCGATGCCGAGTTGGGCAAACCAGCCGGCCACGACATGGTCGAAGGGGTGTACACCTTGCCGGTCATGCACACGCTTGCCGGCGGTGGCGCCGGCGCGGACGAACTGCGTCGATTGCTTGGTCGGCCGTTGGGGCGTCGCAAGCAGCGTCGTGCTCTTGAAATCGTTCGCGCGGGGGACGGTGTTCAGCGTGCCATTACCACTGCGCGCGAATTCGTCGCGCGGGCTGAATCGGCTTGCGACTCTCTTCCGCAGACTCCTGCAACCGCGGCGCTCCGAAGTGCCGCAGACTCGTTGTTGTCCTCAGTCGTTCGCTGACAACAACAGCCTGGCGGCATCGAGGCCGCTCAGCGCCGCGCCTTCGACTCGCGGACCTGCAAACGCATCGCCGGCAACGATCATCGTGCGTGATTCATTCGACCATGTTCGCTCGGGCCAGTTCCGCTGCGGCGTGGCGAAGCGCCACCGTTTGAAGTTCGATGCAGTGATCGTTGCGGCCCCGAGATGAGGACGTGCAGCGGCTCTCAAGAGTTCTTCGGCTTCGGCGGGGGGCGTGTCCCAGTGTTCACTGCTCCACGTTGGGTTCGCATGAAAAGTGACTGCATGCACGGGAGAAATTCCCTTGGCGTGGTTGTCGCCCACGAACGAAAAAACGTCGTCGGGATTCTGGAGCGCTCCCGGTGCCGGAATTGCCGGCGGACCGTCGAGGGCCACGAGCAGTCCGAGCGTGCGGTCGTAATCGATGGTGCGCAGTTCCTCGGGAAATTCGACACCCGCAGTGAAGGCGAATCCGAAGCTCTGTGGGATCGGCGCGGTCAGGACGACGGCATCGCTGTCGAATGACTCGCCCGTGTCAAGCGTCGTTGTCCAGCCGCCGTTGTCGGACGGGAGAACTGAAAACACGAGAGACGATGTCCGGACGTCGAGGCCCGTCGCCAGGTGTTTGGCGATTGAGGTCATTCCGGTACCGCCGACGTAGCGGGGAAAACCATCCTGCTCGGCACCGAAGCCGTGGCACCACACACGTACTGCTCCGGCTGCAAGCCAGCCATCGACGATTTCTTGGAACTGAGGATCGCGAACGGTGAAGAACTGGGCGCCGTGATCGAAAACCGCTTCGCCAATTCGTCGTGTCGCAAGGCGACCACCGACACCCTTGCCCTTGTCGAGAACGAGGACCTTGTGTCCGTGCAGTGTGAGTTCACGTGCGGCAAGAAGGCCTGAAAGACCGGCGCCAACGATGGTGACGTTCATGATCCTGCGAAACTACGTCGGTAAGCGCGCTCGGCGCGGCGGAGAAAACCGATGAGCTCCTTGTTGAACGTTGATGCGTGTTCGACCATGAAGCCGTGCGCTGCCCCGGAGATGACCACGAGCTCGGCAGTCGAAATTCTTTCCGCCAACAGTTCGCTGTCCCCGCGTGGGGTGAGGATGTCTTGATTGCCGACCATGATGAGCGTCGGAACGCGAATGTCGGACACTGCTTCGGCCAAGGTGTCGAGTTGTTCACTGCTCGACAGGATTGCGTTGACCTGCGCTTGAAAGTCGGTTCCGGGCCGCCCGAGAGCGAACGGCCCGAGCCAGCCGAATGCCGGCCACAGACGGCGCAGTGACCGGGGACCAATGACCCAGCGAGCCGCCTCGCGACCAAGGGCACCCATGCCCTTGGTCGTTGCAAGGTGCGACCACTTGTTCAACAGTTCGCGCCGCCATTCCGGGTTCGTACCCGAGGTGCAAGCGAGAGTCAGTGAGCGCGTGCGATGCGGGTATTTCACGGCAATGATCTGAGCGATTGCGCCACCCATCGATGCACCAACCACATGAGCCGTGTCGATCCCCTCGGCGTCAAGCACTTGGATTGCATCGTCGGCCATGTCTTCTAACGAGAAGGGCACGTTCGGTCGATCGGAACGACCGACCCCTCGGTTGTCGGGAGTCACAATTTTGTACAGGGGCGCCAAGGCCAGTCGCTGCATGTCCCAGCCGTGCAAATCGGCTCCGAGGCCCTGGATCATGAGAACGGGGGGCGCCCCGGGACGACCGGTCGCCTGGTAGTGGATACGAACCCCGTCCCTCATTGTTGCGTGCGGCATTACGCCACCTGCCTTGCGGCCGGCACTCGCACGACGCTTGGCCATTCATACAGACGTTCGATCACCTCGTGGGTCGAGTGACGTGGAGCAAATCGAATGCGGTGCGCGTTGTCGCTTGCGTGCGCCAAGCGGCCGTGGCGCAGCATCTCGACGACATGATCCGGAACGGGCGCGCCGACGATGTTTGCGAGTTGGCGTGTCACCCACCAGCCCGGGCCCACGACGGGAACGGGAATCCGACGTCCTTGGAGTGCCGCCCGTCGTGCGGTGGTCGTGCCGTCGGCAACGACGTTGATGCTTCCATCGAAACGGTGGTTGGCAGCAAGACGGAACGCCAACGCGGCATCGTGGTCTTCGATGACGGTGAAGGCGGGATCGCCGGGAAGAAGAAATGGAACGGCGGGCAAGCGAAGGAGTCTTCCGAGCGGGCTGGGAACGTGTGCTCCGAGGACCGATGCAAGCCGCAGATTTGCCACGGCAATGCCACGGGCTGCACGAAGGTCGGCAGCTTGCCGCTCGAGGAAATGCAGCATTCGCCCGTACCGAGATGCCGGTGCGGGCGAGGTGAAGTCATTGGGCTGAAGCGGTGCGTGGCTGCGCGTGCCGTACACCTCGAGACCCGAGCGAAGAACGACGGACTCGAGAGACGGTGATTGATGGGCTGCATCGAAGACGGCCCGTCCGACATCGGATGTGGTTCGCTCGGCTTCGTCCGGGGACAAGCGGGCGTTTGGTTCCCAGACACCAAGATGAACGATCACGTGCGGGTCGTAATCAAGGATGATCTGCGACACTGCGTCGGTTCGGTTGAGTGCGACGCGACGGAAGGTCGTGTGCTTCAGACGCCGGCGAGGGGGGTCGGCATCGACCCCCAGTAGCGAGCCAACCCAAGGCTCGTCCTCGAGCATCGATGTCGCGAGCGAGCCGAGTTCACCACCACAACCGGTGACAAGAACTCGCTGTTGGGCCACGAAGTCACCGCAATTCGTGAACGCGAAGAATCAACTCTCGCGCGAACGGGTCGAGTTGCCTCCCCGCAATGCGCTCGGTGATCGTGATGGCACCCGACGGATCGTCGATGAGGCCGCTCCAGCGGATGTAGCCCCCCATGATGCCGATGATGCGATCGCCGACTTCCTCGGCATGCACGAGAATCTTCGCGTCACCCGTCAGCAACTGGCGCAGTTCAACGTAGAACGACCGCAGCCAGGCATCGATGTCGTCGGCGCCGGTCAGGGGGCGATGAATGTACGGGAGATTGAGCTCGTCGTAATTGTGGAGGTTGTGCGGTGCTCCGATGATCGAGACGACCTTCGCGAAGTTGTTCTCCCGCAGCCAGATGATCTCTTCTTGACGGCGTACGCGCCGGTGGTTGACGCCGTAGCCACCCGGACGCTCGGAGATGGCGAGTCGGTCCTTGATGATCCACGTCAAGTTTCGTGGCTGGATTCCGAGGGCCCACTTGCCTCGTAGTTTTGGCGGCATCACCGCAATTCTAGACGTTGGCGACTGCGAACGACCCGTCGCCCGCGCCCGATATCGCAAGAAGGGTGGAGCCCTCGGGCCACGTCGAGTACCCGTTCCACCGTTGCGGAATCTGGTGGGTACGGGTCGGCGAGCCATCCACGAATGGCCCGTCGTGCGAGCGGAAGAGGGGCTGCGGCGAGTTCAAGTGCATCGAGAACGTTGATTGCACACGCCAGTTCATCGAGAAGCTGGTCATCGTCTGCGATGAGGTGGGATTCTCGCGCGATCAACGCCGCGACATCACGGTGCGCGATGTCGTTGATGAGGGGAAGGAGTTCGTTTCGGACACGATTTCGGCGGAATCGAGGGTCGAAATTCGATTCATCGGTGGCAATGGGGATGTTCGCGACTCGACAGAGTTCGTGTGTTTCGCTGCGCCGGACTGCGAGGAGCGGCTTGCTCGCTGAGCGACGCATACCTGCGAGCCCGTCGACCCCTGCCCCACGCATGAGGTTCAAAAGCACCGTCTCGGCTTGATCATCGGCCGTATGACCGGTCATCACCGGTGTCGGCAATGTTGCGCGACGAGCAGCACGGGCTCTCGCCTCGAGATTCGGGCCATCGTCGATGTCAATCCGATGTGCAACGAAGCGTGCGCCGAGTCGGTCGCAGAGGTCTGCAACGAGGTCTGCCTCGGCTGCGGACGCCGAGCGAAGCCCGTGGTCGACGTGGTGTGCCGTGACGTCGAGCCCTGCGTTCACCGCAAGAAACAACAGCGCCATCGAATCTGCCCCGCCCGAGACGGCACAGTCGACGCCAAGTGCGGGTTCGGATGCGGGGAAGTTGGATCGCTCGAGAAGGGCGCGAACGAGATCTGACTCTCGGGCACCAACCGTCATCTAGCGCTTGCGTCGTCCCGGGTAGCGAGAACCGCTGACCTTCTGGACGTAGCCCAAGATGACGCTGAGGAGGGCTCCGCCGGATGCGATGGCAAGAACGACACCGATCCACCAGTGCCAGGGGTTAGCCGCAATCATGGTCTCACTCTAGCGATTGGCCCGCGCGGGTACCGCGTCCGGGGGAATCAGGGCTCGAAAGTGACCGAGACTTCGTCGATCGCCTTGACGAACCGTCCGAGCAGTTCTTCGAGAGCGACCAATTCGGCCGGAGAGAAGCGACTGAGAATTTGGCTCATGGCCTTCAGGCGACGCTCTCCGATGATCGCATGACGCTCACGGCCTGCAGGGGTGACGCTGACGGTGACCACGCGGCCGTCGCTCGGCAACGCGCTGCGATGCGCAAGGTCGAGCTTTTCAAGACGCTGGATCGCGCGGGTTGCTGTCGACGGATCGACGCGGAGAGCTTCGGCGAGGTCACCCATGCGCCAACTGTCGCGCTCGACCAACAGGTCGAGTGTGTCCACCTGACCCGGGTCAAGGGCCGAGTCACCTTCACCGAACAACTTGTCGCGGAGCTGATCGGCAACGGCACCACGGCGCAATTCGCGCCATGCGTATGCAATTCCTGCGAGAACATTGATGTCGGGAATCGGTGTCTCGACTGGCACCGAAACCACTTGGTTGCTTGGGTGAGGGGTGCTGTTCATGACTTGAACGCTAGCCATTCTTCAACCGCAACTCGCATCGGTGCGCCCGATTAGGTGCATCTTCGTTGGTAAGTTTCGGGTAAGGAAAGGGGTGCACATGATCGTTCGTCGGGTTCTCTTCGGTTTTGGCTTGGTGGCGGCGGGTGTCGTGGCATCTGGGGTGACAACTGTTTCCGCAAGTTCGCCGTTGCCGCCCGGTGTCGGTGATTTCGTGCCGACGATCGACCTTGGTGCAGCTCTTGCCGACTTGTCGAACGTCCCATCGACTTCGTGCAAGGTTGGATCAAGCAACATCTCGGAACTTGGCGTGGGCGATGCATTGACACTTCCCGCCAGCGACTTGATCAAGGCGCTTGCGGTTGCCAATGGGTTGAAGGGCAAGAGTGATTCTCTCGTGGCGTTGTCATGCGTGGCCTCGATGACGATTGCCGGCCAGGAAAAGGCGATCACCGGAACGATCACCAACTCTTCTCTGGGCCTCACCGGATCATTCGTTCTGAAGTGCACTTTCAAGCAGGACTTGCGCGTCGAAGCGGATCTGTCGATGGGCCTCGCTTTGGCGCGTGGTGCGGCCGTTGCGGTGCGTTCGGCTGACAAGACGATTCCGGTCACCTGTTCGATGGCTGCAACGTTCACTGACGGCACATCGGTGGCAGGCTCGGTTGACGGCGTTGCAGACGTTGGGAACCTCAAATCAGATTCGTGCACGGGCGATACGCAGGTGTCGTGCATGCCACTGTCAATCTCCGCCAAGGTGACCGTGACGTCGACGACCGGCAAGTTGGCCGGTTACACCGGAAGCGGAACCTACGATCTCAAACCGTCATTCACGCTTCCCGCGCTGAATGCGAATCTCAGTCAGTTGCAGTCGGCCATCGGCAAATCGTCGGTCCGTGCATTCCGCACGGCCTTGTCCGCGAATTCGAACGAAGGTGCGATGCGAATCGCATTTGCTCCCGGAACCACACGCACCGACATCGTTCATCCGGCTGTCGCCGGAAACGGCTCGTCGACGTTCGGTACGGGGACTTTGATGGCAGCCGTTGGTCCGCGCTCGGCAAAGTGCACCTATGCCGTAGCACGTGGAAAAAAGACGGTGACGGTCTCGACAATCAAGTCCTCCACGTCCGGCGTGATGCCGACACAAACAGTGTCAAAAAAGCAGTATGACGCCGTCCGCAAGGGGCTGAACGCGAAGACGGGAACACCTCTTACGTTCGTTGCTGCCTGCGGAACTGTTCGCGCCACACAAACTGTGACGCTGGGCTGACAGTCATCCGAATCAGCGCATGATGACGGCGTCGGGTCCCCACGGGACGACTTCGCCCGGTTCCTGGAACCGATCGGGCAGTTCTTCGATCATGTTGAGAGTTGCGGCGAACCGACCAATTCCGACGAAAAGCGCCACGTTGAACCCAAGTTCGACAATTTCAGCCTCGGTGAAGTGCTGTTTCAGCAAGTCGTAAAAGGCGTCATCGATTGCAAGATGATTCGTTGCGAAGAGTTCACCGAAACGCACGGCCACTCGTTCGCGCTCGGTGAGGCCGTCGGCCTCCATCGGCTTTTCAAGTGAACAAACAAGATCTTCGTTGAGTCCATCGGCGAGAGCATCCGTGTACCGGATGGCCATGCAACTGCGGCACTGGTTGTGGAAAGCGACACGAAGTCGCACCAACTCGACGAGACGTGGCGGCAGAGTACGGTGGATTTTCAGAGACGCCGCAAATGCCGACATACCCTTGGTCATCTCGGGTGCATGAGCAAAGATGCGCGTGAGTCCCAACTCGAGCGGCGTCTTGTCGTCGGCTCGGGACATCTTGCGGATGTCTTCAGGAAGTTCTTCGACGGACAGTTTGCGAAGGCGTGTCATGTTCGAACTTTAGAAGATTTTTGGCGGCGGATGAACAGGCACCCCGGTGGTCAACGGTGGAGGTCGAAAAAGTCCGCGATTGCGTCGGCCTGCATGGAGAGCGTGTCGCGCCAGGTGTCCCGAAAGCCTGTCGGTGACTCGGCGGCAATCGACTCGAGATAGTCGACGACGAGCTGGGGGACATCGGGAATCAACGGCAACATCTCCATGTAATAGGCAAAATCACTGCAGGCCTGATGCCCACCATGGATCAGGTCGATGCGGTGGTGCCGCGGGTCGGCGTCGCGCAGCCGCTGCCAAATCGGGTCGGCATCGGTGGTGGGTGGAGTGGTGAGATCACCGAGTCCGACGAGGAACAGACCGGGCACGCGGAGGTGACTGATCACTTCGTCGGAAAGCGTTCGCGTATAGGCCTGGGCGCCGGCGATTGCCCGTACACGACTGTCGGCTGGAATTCCGTGAATTCCGGTTGCACTGACGACCGCGGTGAGTCCGCCGTAACTGTGGCCACCGACGAACACCGCGTTTGCATCAACCACCGGTAATGACTGATCGATGCCGTCGAGTACCGAATCAATGAGAAAAGAGACATCACCAAGGCGCTGTCGTTCGTTCGTTTCGTCGTCGACGTTGGCGCCGGTGAGCCAATCGAAAAGTGTGTCACCGGCATGGTCGGCAGAGACGACGACATAACCACGTCGACTCAGTGCTTCGCAGAGAATCGTGTAGTTGTGCCGCAAGCCAGTGCGGCCATGCGACCACACCACGACAGGACAAGAGCCGGTTGTGGCCTGTGCCCCTTCGGTTGCAACGGGAGAGTCGAAAGCAATTCCCGGAAGAAGTTCGTAGCGCGTACGGACGTCGCTACTTTCTTGTGCCGGATACCAGACCTCGGTCGCCAACTGACGCCCGTTCCGCATGTCGTCCGTGAGGGTGAGCGAGACGTGACCAACCGTCATGGGAGGAACGGTAACGTCTCCGCATGGCTGAATTGACCGGAAAAGTTGCAATCGTCACCGGATCCTCGAGTGGGATCGGCGAATCCATCGCGCGTCGACTCGCGGAACTCGGGGCCACCGTGGTGGTGAACTCGGCGTCATCGGTCGAGGCGGGTACGAAGGTCGCGGCGTCGATCGGCGATGGTGCGATTTACGTTCAGGCTGACATCGCAAAGAAGGACGACTGCGCCCGGCTCATCGACGGCACCATCGAACGCTTTGGTCGTCTCGACATTCTGGTCAACAACGCGGGCTGGACTACGCCGGTTCCGCACCACGATCTCGACTCTCTGACCGATGAGATCTTCATGAAGACCTTCGAGGTCAATGTCTATGGCACATGGTGGTTGAGCAAGATGGCCGTACCGCATCTGAAGAAGGCTGAGGATGGAAACATCATCAACGTGACATCGATTGCGGGTGTGCGACAGGTGGGTAGTTCGATGGCGTATTCGATGACCAAGGCTGCACTCAACCAGATGACGAAACTGATGGCGAAGAGCTGTTGGCCGGTGCGAGTGAACGCCGTTGCTCCCGGTCTCATCGCAACGCCGTGGACCTCGGATTGGGGCCCACAACACGAAGCGGTGAAGGTGATGGCACCGCTCAAGCGATCGGGCACGCCCGATGACTGCGCCGATGCAACGCTGGCGCTGCTTCGGTCGCGTTACGCCACCGGTCAGATCTTCGTCGTCGACGGTGGCCTGACGTTGGTTTCGTAGTCGGAATTCAGCAACTGCGCACGAGGCGGCCCGGGCGTTCGCCCGTGTCGGTGTCGTTGATGCGTGTTGCGACACCGTTCACGATGGTGGCGAGGTATCCCGTCGAGGGCTGCAGTACCCGTGAACCGCCGGCGGGAAGATCGTGGCGAACGAATGGTGCGTGGATCGTCAAGTTGTCGAAATCGATGACGTTGAGATCGGCGCGCTTGCCGACTTCGATCGATCCGCGGTCGGTCAGGCCGTAGAGATCGGCGTTGTTCTTCGAGAGCTTGTTGACGGCGAATTCCAGCCCCAAGCGCGGCCCGCGGGAGCGATCACGCACCCAGTGGGTGAGATGGAACGTGGGCATCGTGCAGTCACAAATGAAATTCACGTGCGCACCAGCATCGGACAGGCCGGTGACGGAATGCTGATTCAACAACATCTCGTGACTCGCATCGAGATTTGCCTCGGCGAAGTTCGATCCGAAGATTGCATAGAAGGCTTGCCCTTCGTCTTCGAGAAGAAGGTCGTACATCAATGATTCGGCGCTGACACCGAGTGTGCGCGCACGACCAACGACCGACTCTTCGCGGAACGGTTCGTAGTTGATCGGGTAGGTCAACGGGAACGTTGCATTGAGTGCGCGTGCGTACAGGCCGACAACCGCTTGCATTGATCCGGCATTTTCGGAGGGAACGCTGCGGTCGGCAAGAACTGCAGCCTTGACTTCGGGCTTGCGCATTTCGCGAACTCGGTCGGCAAGGGGCAGGTGGGCAAGGTCGCGCAGGTAGGTCGCCTTGCGCATGAACATGTGATACGTGCCGAGACTCGTCATCACGGTGACCGCCCGCGGCGCAACTTGGGGGCGCAGTTGTGCGCCACGGGAGTTCTCGATGTTCACGGTCTCGAGAACGTCGCGCCAGTGGTCGATGTCTTCGGCGATCTGGATTGTGGTGAAAGTGACGGGGCGCCCGCTTTCACGTGACACCTCGGCAAACATCAACACCTCGTCGACGGGCTTTGCTCGCTCACCGCCGAGCGCTTCGAGCGCACCCACGGTGCCTGCCGGAATCGCCTCGAAGACACCGCGCCGCATTGCCTTGGCGATGGCCATCAACTCGTCGTCGGCGGCAAACGTTCCCGGAACCGGAGTGCCCGCAAGGGAACGATGGCCGATGGTGCGCGACGTGGTAAACCCGAGGGCTCCTGCATCCATTGCCTCGCCGACGAGGCGTGCCATCAATGCGATCTCATCAGGGGTTGCATCCAGATTGTCGACACCGCGCTGTCCCATTGCATAGAAGCGCAATGCACCGTGGGCAACCTGTGCACCGATGTCGATCGAGTAGCGGCGGCTCGCAAGATGATCCAGGTACTCGGGGAACGTCTCCCACGCTCCCCACGGGATGCCCTCGGCGAGCGCACTTCCGGGGATGTCCTCGACGCCTTCCATCAATTCGATCAATGGAGCTTCCTGGCCGGGACGAACCGGTGCAAAACCGACACCACAGTTGCCCATGACGAGCGTCGTCACACCATTGGTTGCCGACGGTTCGAGGTCTTCGTCCCATGTGACTTGACCGTCGTAGTGGGTATGTACATCGACCCAGCCCGGGGTGACCAACATGCCATCGGCATCGATGCGTTGTCTTGCCTCACCCGATACCTTGCCCCCGACGTGGGTGATGACACCGTTCGTCACCGCGACGTCGCCCGTGAAAGCTGCTGCTCCCGTGCCGTCGACGATGGTTCCCCCTGAAATCACGATGTCATGCATGGCGCAAAACTAGTGGCCGCTGCTGCGCAAGGACACCCCTCGACGAGTCATCCGAGCAGGCGGTTCATCACCGATGTGAGACGTCGCGCGGGGCGTTCCGACCGGGTTTCGATCGAATCGATGAGGGTGGGCAGACGCAGCCCGGCATTCACGCCGAGCCAACGGACGGGCTCGGGTTCCCAGCGTTTACTCACATGTCGGGCCAGCGGGAGACGGAGGTCGGGAGAGTCGAGGCCGAGGATTGCGGCGGCCACTGTTCGCCCGGCCAAATGGGACAGCGCGACGCCGTCACCGACGTAGCCCCCGGCGGTGATTCGCCTCGCGGAGGCATCGATCGTTACCGACGGATGCCAGTCGCGGGGCACCGCAAGGGGCCCTCCCCAGTGGTGGGTGATTGCGGCCCCCGCCGCCTCGGGGAAAAGAGCCTTCAGTGCCGACTCGATGCGCTTGCGAACCCGCAGGTCGGTGTCGTACCGCGGAACGACACGACTTGCGAAGTGGTATCCCGCGCCACGACCACCAAAGACGATGCGGCCATCCGCGCTGCGTTGGGCGTAGGTCACCATCAGACGTCCTTCGGCGAGGGTCTCGCGTTCCACCCAACCGATTTCATTCCACACCGCGGCGGGCAGAGGCTCGGTTGCCACCATGTACGAATACAGAGGAATCACCGCGCGACGTTCTCCGCGGAGGTGTGGGGTATAGCCCTCGGTGGCGCGCACGACCCAGTCGGCATCGATCCGCATCGAAGAACCGTTGTTCCGAACGACGACCCCGTTTTCGTCGATGGCCGCGACGTCGTATCCGGTGGCAATGCGAACCCCGATGTTTGTTGCATGGTGGACGAGACCATTGACGAGTTTCATCGGATGAAGAGCCGCGCAATGCGGCGAGAACATTGCTCCGAGTGCACGGTCCACCGACACACGTGGACGAAGTTCTTCGGAGTCGATCCAGCGCACATCCGTCTCGTCGAGGCCGTATCCACGTTGGGTATCGATCGATTCGTGCAGACGTCTGCGCTGCACGGTATTGGTGGCCACGGTGAGTGTCCCCGATTTTGCCCAATCGCAATCGATCGAATGTCGCGACACAAATGACCCGACATCGTCGACGGCGCTGATCGCTGCGCGTTGCATTGCAATCGCGGCCTCTCGACCGTGAAGACGTTCGAGTACGTCCAACTCGACCGGAAAGAGACCACTGCACCAACCGCCATTGCGCCCACTTGCTCCGAAACCCGGACCCATCGCATCGACGATCAGAACATCGATGTCGGGTTGTGCACTCTTCAGGTGAATGGCAGTCCACAGCCCTGTGTAGCCCGCCCCGACGATCAGAACGTCCGGGCGGGGAGCCACATCTGTGACATCAAAGCCCCATGTCTCGCGTCGCTCGGCCCACAACGAGTGCGGCCACAACGACGTCACGGCGCAACAACACCTCGACCCGCCACCAGAGGAAGGTCGAGGAACGTGCGAATGCCGCTGGGTGCCGCACAAACGGCGGGAATCGCGTGGACCGCGCGCAGCGCCGTACCGACGAGACCGTTCGTCGTCCACTTGTTTGCCTCGAAGTGCAGTCGCGGCTCACCTTCGATCGTGCAGACCCATGCAGGACTCTGCCATTGCGGAGCGACCGATTTGTGGGCCTTGTAGATGGCTTCGAGCCTGACAACGTCGCGGCCGTGGGCGACACCGCACCACTCCCACCGCTGGGCAGCGACGGTGCCTGTCGGTACCGGTCCTGCCGCAATTGTCAGATCCTCGGTGGCCAATTCGACTTCGGATTCAGCCGTCAATTCATCGAGTTCGAGGCCCAGACCATCGGCGATCATGAGGACGCTTTCTTCGAAGAGTCCGCTCAACCACTTGCGGTAGCGAGCGGTGTGCGACTCGTATCGCTCGGGGTCGAAGGAGAAGCCCATCACATCGAAGATGATCTGTGGGGATGGGTAGAACGAAAAATCAGAATGCTCACGCACGAGCAGCGAGTCGATCCGCGAACAGTGTGACGAGAAAATCAGCGGCACGAGCTCGGCCATGAAGCCCGGATTGACGCCGGTGCCGTGCACAGAGACGTCCCCCTCGCGGCATGCCGATTCGAGTTGTGCGACGACGTCGGGTCCGTAGGCCTTTGGATAGACGTATCCCACCGTCGTGACGACGTTCTTGCCGCTGCGAAGCAGAGCGCAGATGTCTTTGGTGTCCTTGTCGGGGTCTTCGTTCACCTGCGCGGCTGACAGGGGCATGTGCATCACGATGTCGGCATTGAGGGCAAGGATCTCATCGATGCTGTTCGTGGCGATGACACCACACGGGCCGAGTCCGGCGATGTCGCCCGCGTCGCGGCCGGCCTTCGATGGTGTGGCGACATAACACCCGACCAGCTCGTAATCGGGATGCCGCAGGAGTGTCTTCAGTGAGGCGATTCCCACATTTCCCGTTCCCCATTGAATGACTCGGTACGTCATGGTCAGTTCACCTTTCGTTCGTGGCCCGCCCAGAATTCTTCACGCAACTTGAACTTCTGCAACTTGCCGGTCGCGGTTCGTGCAAGCGACTCGCGAAACTCGATGCGCTTCGGGCACTTGTATCCGGCGAGCTTCGTCTTGGTGTAGGCAATCAGATCCTCTTCGGTCAAAGTTGACCCCGGCGTCTTCACGACGAGTGCGAAGACGAGTTCACCCCATTTCTCGTCGGGTATGCCAATGACGGCAACCTCGGCGACATCGCTGTGCGAGAACACGGCGTCTTCGACCTCGATGGAACTGACGTTCTCGCCACCCGAAATGATGACGTCCTTCTTGCGATCGGAAATCGACAGGTAGTTGTCGGGTCCGATTCCTCCGCCGTCACCGGTGTGGAACCAGCCATCGACGATGGCCTTCGCGGTTTCCTCGGGCTGGTTCCAGTACCCGTCCATGACGACGTTGCTGCGGGCCAAAACCTCACCCGATTCGTCGACGCGAATTTCGACACCGATCGCCGGCGCGCCGGCAGCGCCGAGGCGACCCGCACGTTCGGCAGGCGAGAGGGAATCGAACTCTTCCCGGCGTCGGTTCATGGTCAGCAACGGTGCCGTTTCGGTGAGGCCGTAGATCTGGGCGAACTCCCAACCGAGTTCGGTTTCGACGCGCTCGATGGTGCGGGTTGGGGGTGGTGCACCGGCGACCACGATGCGTACCCGATCACGACCCGGAATCGGCCCATTCCATGTTGCCGCTGCATCGAGAATCATGTTGACGACGGCTGGCGCACCGCAGAGCATCGTCACGCCGTGTTGGTCGATTCGCCGCAGAATTTCCGCACCGTCGACTTTGCGAAGAATGACGTGGCGGCCGCCCATACCGGTGACCGCGTACACCATTCCCCATCCATTGCAATGGAACTGGGGGAGTGTGTGCAGGTAGACGTCGCGGTCGTTGACACCCATTTGCCAACCGAACGTTGCCGCATTGATCCAAAGATTGCGGTGTGTCAGTTGCACGCCCTTGGGGCGGGCCGTCGTTCCACTGGTGTAATTGATGGTGGCAGTTGCATCCTCGTCGGGACTCCACGGACGTGGTTCCGTTCCGTACTTGTAAAGGACCTCGTCGGATTCGGCGCCGATGACAAAGCGATGTCGGGCACCCACGCTCGACAACGACTCGTCGAGCTCGGGGTCGACCAGCAGAACATCGGCGCCACTGTGTTCGACGATGTACTTCACTTCCTCTGCAACGAGGCGGAAATTGACGGGGACGAGAACGCGCCCCGAGCCACTGACCCCAAAGAAAGCCGTGTAGAGCCGTGCCGCGTTGTGACTCACCATGGCAACACGGGCTCCCTGTGGAATGCCGAGTGCGTCGAGGCCGGCGGCCTGCGCACGTGCGCGTTCGGCAACCTGGGAGTAGGTCAGTGTCGGCCAGGGAGATGCGGGCTGATCGGGTTCGTCGACCAGTGCGACTCGATTGCCGTACACCTGCTCTGCGCGCCGCAGAAAATCAACCACTGACAAGGGAACCTTCACGAGAACCTCCTACGGGCAAACCCTAATGTTTCGGTATGGGTGTCCCGACGGGGAACGTAGAGGTGCGATACCTGCCAGCCGACCGCCTTCTCGTTGAGCGCATCATCGAATGGCAGGTCGATCATTACCGCCCTTCGTTCCCGTCGTTCGACCACGAAGATTGGCTCGACTTTTACGGTCCTCATATGCGCGGGCAGAACGGTCCGCTTCCTGTCGTGCTCGGAGCTTTCGATGCAGAGGAGTGTGTCGGAACGGTCGCGATTGTCGAGCGCGATGATCTCGATGATGTCGATCACTACACGCCCTGGATTGCGGCGATGATCGTCGATCCCGCGCGCCGGGGCGCGGGTATAGGCACAGAACTCTTGTTGGCGGCCCTCGGCCGCTGTCGCGACCTGTACTACAGCCGCGTTTACCTGTGGACCCACGACATGGGTGACTGGTACCGCCGGATCGGGTGGACCGAAGTCGAGCAACGCGTGTTCCGTGAAGTTCCGATCACGATCTTTTCACTCGACGTGATTCCTTGACCGAAGATCAGCGAGACAAGTCCCATGTGAAGTTGTGCTGAAGAACCCGCGCCGGACCAACAATGTCGAGGCCTGACTCACGAAATGAATTGAACGCATTCGGAATCCCCGACTGCGGTTCGACGCAGACACCGCGCGGATCCTGTGTGTAAACAACCCAGAACTTGCAGGAACTCGAGAGTTTCACGGACACACCGTTGACGACGATGATTGGATTCTTGATTGCTCCCGCAAAGCAATCGTCCCATGGTGGTTCGGGCGGCATGCGGGTTGTCGTCGTGGTCAGGCCGGTGGCGTCACGGACATACATCTCGGAGAATTCGACATCGAGTGACTCGGGTGGCAGGAACCAGGGATGCCATCCGACCTGCGCCGGAAATTCACGTTCCTCTGAGTGAACCGACAGCTCCATGTGCAGTGTTGACGGACCGAGAGAAATCCGCTGTTCGCACCAGGCACGAAAGGGCCAGCCAACCGAAGTCAGGTCGAGTCGCGAGACAAGTGACGAGGTACCGACAGCGATGACCTCCCACGGGTTCAACAGCCCGAGGCCGTGCATTGCATGTGGCCCGAAGTTGATCGGCATCTCCACGACGTCGCGCCGGAACTGAAAACGGCCCGCCGCGAGCCGACCCGCCCACGGCACCATCGGGTAAGAGCCCCAACCGAAAAGCGGATGGACATCATCCGAGTGCTCGACGAGTAGCGGAGTGCCGTCGAACCACACCTGGACGACTCGGCCGCCGGATTCGGCGTCGAAAGTCAGCCGAGTTCGGTCATTCGAGAGGTCGAGCCGGGCCATGGCGCCTCCTCGCGGTTCCTTTCGGCGATACGCCAAGCCCACCAGATCATGACGAACTGCAAGGGGAGGCGCAGCCAGCTCACCAACTGTTCGGATGCCGCTCGATCCCGCCAATCCCAGGTCATGTAGATGTTTGCGGGGTAGACGAGGACAAACAGCCAAATCGCAGCCAGCGCCCCGCGTCGACGCGTCGACGGGCGAAGCAACATCATTCCAATGACGACTTCTGCAATGCCACTGATGTAAGTCCAGAACACTTCGTTCGGCGGCAACCACGGTGGGACAATTTCGTTGAAGAAGTCGGGATTGGCGAAGTGCATGACTCCTGCCAACAAGACGAATGCGCCGAGTACCACGGACGCCACACTAAGCGACGCATCCACTAGGTTCTTGTCGTGAGTGACTCACGCGTGATTTTCCACGTGGGATGGCCAAAGACGGCGACGACTTCGATGCAGGCGGAGTTGGTCGGCTATCCAAATCTCGCGGGGAAGCCATTTGGCCATGGTGAGACCACTCGTGCCGTACCAACAATCGACAGGATTGTTCGATCACGGGACTGGTCACCGAGGGATCTTGATTCTCTGATCGACGCAGCGCGGCGTGACGTAGCACTGCCGGTTCTGCTGTCGGACGAGGTTTTGATCGCGATGCCGCAGCGAGAATGGTTCGAGAACCTCGTCGGTCCATTTGAAGTTGCGGACCGTCTTGCCCGAGCTCACGGTGACAAGCACATTTTCTTCACGCTTCGCGATCCGCGACGACAACTTCGATCAACCTGGCTACATCACGTACGCGAAGGGCGTGTCCAGACCTACCCGCAGTTTCTCGATCGCGTCCGTTGTGATCGGTTGGAATCTCGGGGCACGTTTGCGATCGCGGCACTTGTCGAGCGTTACGCCCAATTGTTCAGCGTCGCGAATCTCGCCGTTGGATTCACCGAGGACTACACCACGAGCCCGGTCGACTTCTGGCGTCGATTCGGCGCCGTGTTTGCGATCGAGGGGATGGAGGGCTTCGTGAATTGCGACGGCCCGAGATTGAACGAGACATTGCTCGGGCCCATCAACTACGAATTGCTGGTCAACCGGATGCTTCATCGGTACGCGACCGTGAGACGCATCGACGACATTCGTCCTCTGCGACGCTGGATGACACGCAAGGTGTCTCGGCGATTGACAGCGAAGCACGAGCAGTTTTTCAAACGTCATGCAGAGGCCGAGCGACGCCTCGTCGAAGAACTGAACGATGACATCGCTCGAGTGCGCGGCTTGATCAAAACGATCTGAGCCCAGAGCGGGAATCGAACCCGCGACCTTCTCATTACGAGTGAGATGCTCTGCCGACTGAGCTATCTGGGCGAAGACCCCGAATCCTACCGACCGAGGTCTGGCGTGCCTACTTCGTCACGGTGACCTTGAATTCCGTTGTCAGGGTCAGATAGCGGGTATTGCCGATTGCGGTGACCTTCAAACGGCATGTACCTGTCTTGACGCCCGTGACGACGAATCCTGCGGCCGTTTCCCTGACGGTGCAGTTCGCCGTGCTCGTTGTGGCAACAACGACGAGACCTTGCGAGGTTTTCCCGCCGGGTGCACTGATCGTCACCGATTTGCCGACCTTCACCGACTTGGCCACGACCGGAAGTGCGGGCTTGTCGAGCGGCAATGTCGTTGCAGGTACGGCCACCGATGCTGTCGTCGTTGACGTCGTGCTCGAGACCGCCGGGCGGGGAGCAGTGCTTGCCGGCGCGCTTGGTGTCTTCGTCGATTCGGTTCCGATCGACGACGTGTCACGCTGTTCGTCGAGGATGTTGCACGAAGTTTGGCCCGTCAAGGGCTGTTCCGAATTTGCTGGGCAAGGTGTCTGACGTGATTCGCCAATCGCCGGGACGTAGAAGTTGACGCTTGCCTTGAGGCACTTCATCTGACCGACGAGTGGTTGGTACGTTCCCGCCGGACATTTGAGGGCCACGGCAGCACCTTGCGTGGCAACAAAGTGACCAATCGGTGCCTTGGTGCAGCTTGTCTGGCCCCTGTTCGACTGGTACGTGCCCTCGGGGCACTTCACCTGAACCGTTGCATCGGCGACATCGACGTAGTTGCCGGGCTCGGATGGGATACAGCCCGTGGTGACGGTCTTGTCATAGAACGCACCCATTTGGCATGGCGTCTGGCTTGTCGAGCCGAAATTCTGCACGTAGTAACCAGGTTCCGACTCGATGCACAGCGACACGCCCGCCTTCGGCTGGAATGTTCCTGGACCACAAGGTTCCTGAGCAATCGCCGGTTCTCCCTTGTCGTTCCACGTTGCGAAATGTCCAGGGTCGGCTTCGATGCAATTGGCCTGGCCTTTTGCAGGTTGGTAAGTGCCACCCGGGCACTTCTCCTCCTTGGTGGCGCCGGCGGAGGGAACGTGCCAACCGGGCGAGGCGAGGGTGCATTTCACGGCAGCGGACTCATCACTGAATGAACCGCGAGGACAAATCTTTGCAGCCGCGAGTCCCTGGACATCTGCGTACTGGCCGGGTTCTACGGGGTCGCACGCCGTTTCGCCGGTCTTCGGTTGAACGCTTCCAAGGGGACACTTTGTCGGCGCCGTCCTGCCTTCTTCGGTAACGATTGATCCTGCAGGTGCGAGTCGACAGGCGCGTTGACCTTCCAACGATTGGTAGGTGCCGACCCCGCATTTTGTCGGTTTGCTCGATGCGCTTTCGTCGACGTAACTACCCTTTGGTGCGGGCTTGCATTTGATCGCGCCATTTTCGCTCGAGTACGTGCCGGGATCGCACGGGCTTTGCTCCGTCGCCATTGCCTCATCGACGTAGTAACCGGGTTCAGCTTGAAGACACTCGGACTGGGCCGCCTTGGGTTGGTACGTGCCGGCGCTGCATGTTTCGATCTTGGTCGGGCCACTGCCTTCTTCGTCGACGGTGTACGTGCCGGGTTGTGCAACCAAACACGATGCTTGGCCGATGTTCGGTTGCCATGTTCCGGGTTTGCAGTAGATCGGATCTTTTTCTCCGGTCTTGGACACGTACGTTCCCTTCTTCGCCGGGGTGCACGAAGTGCTCTTGGTGTAAGCGGCAGATGTGCCCTTGGGGCATGGCGTGTCGGTTGACTGACCTTCTTTGGCAACGAAGTGTCCGATCCTCGCGTCGATGCAACTGGTCTGGCCTTCATCGGGTTGGTAGGTGCCGACCTTGCACGGTGTCGGCGACTTGGCACCCTCGGCTGCGACGAAGTGCCCCGTCGGTGCCTCTATACATCCGGTCTTGCCTTCGTCGGGCTGGAACGTACCTTCCGGGCATTTGACCTGAACGGTTGCAGCCGTCGTTTTCACGTAGTGTCCCGCGGCCGCCTTGATACAAGCCGTTGCAATCGTTACCTTCGCGTCGCGATACGTGCCGACGCCACACGGCGTCTGGCTGGCTTGACCTTCTTCGTTCGCAAAGTAACCGGGCTCGACGTCGATGCACGCAGTGTTCCCGGTCGTCGGTTGATATTGCGCCGCCCCGCACTTTGTCGGCGCGGTCACCGCCGTGTTCGCGACAAAGTAGCCCGCGGGGGCTCTGAGGCACGCCGCCTGACCTTGGTTGGACTGGTAGAAGCCTTGTTCGCAGGGCAACTCGTTTGTTGCCTTTGTGTCGGGCACGTAGTAGCCGGCCCGTGCCGGGACGCATGCAGTCATCAGCGTCTTGTTGGAATAGGTACCTGCACGACATGGTGACTGGCTGGCGCTTCCCTCGTCTGCAACAAAGTGACCGGTAGCGGACGGGATGCAAGCAGTGTTTCCGGTTGTTGGCTGATACTTGCCGAGTTCGCACTTCGTCGGCGCGGTGACGGCGGTGCTGTTGACGTAGTAGCCGGCCGGTGCGTCGAGACAAGTGCCCTGACCGATTTCGGGTTGATAGCGACCGACAGGGCACGGCAGATCTGCAGTCGCTTTCGCGTCCGGCACAAACTTGCCAATGGCAGCCGGAATGCAGGCGGTCATCACGGTCTCGTCGGCATAGGACCCGGTTGCGCACGGAGCCTGGTTTGCTTGACCTTCGTCTGCGACATAGTGGCCCTTGTCCGACGCGCGACATTCGACCTGACCGACCCGTGGTTGGAACTTGCCTTGGGGGCATTTCGTCTGCACGGTTGCTCCGGTCTTGGAAACAAACCAACCGGCTTTTGCCTTCAGACACTCTGATTGCCCGCCCAAAGGTTGGTAGGTACCGAGAGGACACGGCTCGGCAGCGGCGGCACCTTTTTCGGCGACGAACTGGCCTGCGGGCGCGGCCGTGCAGTTCTTTGACTTCGTTTTCGCCGCGAAGAATCCCTCGTCGCACAGAATTGGTTTGACGGTGCCGGGATCCGGCGCCATCGTTCCTGCCGGAGAATCGAGGCATGACTTCTGGCCAGCCAATGGTTGATAAGTACCTGCGGGGCAGTCCTCTTCGTCGGTCGCGCCGTCCGCCGCGACGAACGAACCGGGTGAGGCATTGATGCACACCGACTGACCCGCACGAGGCTGATACTTGCCCGGGGGGCACTTAGTTTGCTTCACGCGATTCGAAGCACTCACGAATTGACCGGCCGCGGACTCGATGCAACCGGTGCTCATCGTTTCGCCCTGATATCGACCGGCATCGCACTCGACCCGCTGTGTTGCGGCTTCGCGGGCAACGAAGTAGCCCGGGCCAGACTGGAGGCACGTCGTCTGTCCCGAATCAGGTTGGTAGGTACCGACCTGACACGGTGTTTGCGCTGTTGCTGCGCTCTGAGCAACGAAATTGCCGGGATCAGATTCACGGCACGACGTGGCGCCTGCTTGTGGTTGGTACGTCCCGAGATAGCAAGGGGTCTGAACCGTCGCGGCGATCGCCGCGACGAACTTGCCAGGTTCAGCAGGGTTACACGGTCCACGTCCGGTTGCGCTGAACGTACCGGGTGCGCACAGTGTCTTGAATCCACCGAATGTCACGGTTGAACCATTTGCCGGGTTGACAACGACGACTTCGAGCGTGTTGGCAGTCGTGATCTGATCGATGGCGATCTCTTTGTCGAAGCTGCCGCCCTTCAGCTCAATCGAAGCCCCGCCATCGGAGGATCCTGTGGCGCTCACACTGACGATGCCCTTTGCGGGCGATATGGGTGACTCGGTGTATTGCAAACGCAGGGTGTCCCGCTTTGTCGCAGGATTGTTCGATACCCACAGCAACGAAAAAGACTCGCGGGTGACACCGCTCACCGACTGAGTGTTGATGTTGGAGGTGGATGTGGGCGGGACCGACGAACCTGTGGACGGCGAAGTGGACGATGTCACTGTGGTTGGTGTCGAAATGAAAGACCCGTCCGGGTTGGTGTTCGGCGACGTCGGATTCAAAGCTGCCGTTGTCGAAATCATGACGGGCGCCGAGAGACTGTTCGACGAGGCGATGGTCGTTGATGCCCCGCTCGCCGCCGCGGACGTGGTCGGCGTGAGTGAAGCAACCGATGTGTTCGGCGCCGAGCCTTCGGGCGTTGTTGTTGCGAACGAAGTCATGGTCGGGATCGGGGCTTCCACGTTTCGACTGCGTTCATCAGAGGATCCTCCGCAGGCAGCGGCGACGAGGAGGAGTGCGGCGAGCACGAGGGACAGGCGCTTTGAATTCACGTCTGAAACTCTATTCAGGTTCGTGCCGTATGGTTCGTCAGCCGACGAAATCAGCGTCGCGAACCACCGGTAGACGCAGGAAGAGCGCCTGCAGGAGCAGCTCTTCGTTCACATTCAAGCCGAGACGTCCCATCGTCGAATGAATGTCGTCGACCGCAGCCGCGAATTCTCCGATCCTGTGCGCATTGTGTGCATGTGACATGGCGTCGCGATACACGCCTGCCACCACGGCAAGACCCGAACGCAGTTCGTCGGTGACGTGCTTGCGACGACGGCGCTTTTGTGAGTCCTCGAGTTCTTTCTTTCCCGATCCGCGCTCTCCCGAAATCTTGATGCGCGCCTTCAGGTCGTCGAGTTCTTTTTCGAAGATTTCCTCGAGGGGGGCCGCGGCTGCATCGATGCGTGCAGTGAGGTCGGCCACAAGGGTCGTTGCGCGATGGCCCGAACCATCGAGTTGGTGAGGCACCTCTGCAAATGCCTCGCGTCGTGCCGCGTAGCCCGGATCCTGTGCGAGAAGCCTCGCGCGCTGCAGGCTGCCGCGGGCCCCTGGTGCGACGGACCGCGCAAGATCGGCGGGGAATCCCTCGCTCACGAGTGTGTTCTCAATGACATCGGCAGGCGTCTCGCCGAAATTTACGTTGACGCAACGTGATGCAACCGTGACGAGCAGCGGAATGACTGAGTCGGTGAGGAGAATGAATCGCACGTTCTGTGGCGGTTCCTCGAATGTCTTCAACAATCGCACCACGGCTGCCTCGGCCATGAAGTGAATGTCGTGAAGAATGATGACGACAAAGTGCGACTCGACCGGCGAACGTGACGACAGTGCGACCACAGCTTCGGCTTGCTTTGCATCGATGGCCGCACCTTCGCGGCGAATTTCGTGAACGTCGACGTATTCCCCCGCCATGATCAAACGGGCCTCGTTCGTTGATGCATCATCGGAGCCGGTGATCAGACGCGCGGCGAACGCCCGTGCCGCTTCTTCTTTTCCGCACCCTTCGGGACCGATGAACAAGTAGCCGTGAACGGGACTGTCGATGAACTGTTGCAACAGCCCAACAGCGTGGTCTTGTCCGATGACGGAGTCCCAGACCGATGGCATGGGATGAATTTAGGCGACGGGAGTCATGCCGACAGGAGGCGCTGCATGATTCGTCGGAATTCGACGGTGTTTCTGTCGGCGCGGGTGTGGGCCTGGCCGACATCGAACGGAATGGCCTTGTCCCACAGGTGCTCGATGACCTTGAGATCCTCGGCCATGATGTCGAGCTCGTAGTCGATCGCACGCTGTGCTTTTTCTTCGGTATCGCAGTCGTTGCGCAGCATCGCAGTGAATACGCGCGTCGACGAATCGGTGATCGGTTGAAGGGCGGTGAAGAGAACGTTGATCATCCCCGTCAGCGGCAGTTCGAGCCGCAGGACGATGGCAAATGGCGCACCGTACGTGTAGGTCATCTTTCGCGGCTGAACGAGGGGATGTTCCCCGGTGGCAACCAACGGATCTTCGTTGTTGTGGATTGTGTGGGGATAGTCGACAACGAAACCCCAGCCATCACTGCGACGCTGGACCTCGTAATCGCCTATGTGTTCGTCTTCCCCCGCCCCGAACGTGCCCGCATGGACGAATGGAAAGTGGCCGAAGTCGAGAAAGTTGTCGACGAACTGACCAGCCGATGCATTGATCACAACCGGGGGAAGCCAGATCTGGCGAAGTGTCGAATCCGACCACTCGGCGATCTCGGGCAGATCGCACACAGGCTCGTCGATCGCAACCCACACAAGGCCGTAACGCTCTTGCAGGCGGTAGCCCGCAAGGTGTGCGGTTGGTGGCACCGTTGCTCCTGTGCCGAGAGCCGGAATGTGCGCACAACGGCCAGCCGAATCAAAACGCCACCCGTGGTAGGGGCACTCGAGACAACCGTCGACGACGCGACCGTCGCTCAACCGCGCATTGCGGTGGCTGCAACGATCTGCAAATGCCGTGAGTCCGGACTGTCGGCGAACAACAACGACGCCGTCACCCAACAACACGGCGCGCACGGGCACGTCGATCGGGAATTCGTCGGGTCGACCGATTGGCAACCACCCACGGCGCAGGCCGGACGAGGTGTTCGTGAGGCTGATGGGTGCCGTCACCGTTCTTCACGCTCGTATGGCACGCCGAGTGCCGCCGGTGCACCGATCCGCTTGTGGGCAAACTGAGTCGAGACCAGAACGAGAACGACAATCGTCATGACGAACGGCAGTGCATCGAGAACGTCGCCGGGAATGTCGTAGTTGCGCGACTTCAACACGGTGCCAAGTGACTGGAGTGCACCGAAGAGGTAAGCGCCGAGCAACGTCAGACCGGGTCGCCAGAATCCGAAGATGACGAGTGCGATCGCGATCCAACCTGCACCCTTTGTCATGCCATCGACCCAGGTGGGCACAATTGCAAGGCTGTAGAACGCACCGCCGAGTCCGGCGAGTGCACCGCCGAGCATCGTGTGGATGTAGCGATATTTGACCACGCTGATTCCCATCGCATCGGCGGTCTGGGGTGATTCGCCGACGGCCCGCAGTTGAAGACCGATCTTCGTGCGGAAGAGATACCACGAAGCGACTGCACACATCACCCACGAGACATAGGTGAGGATGGTTTGGTTGAAGAGAATCGGACCGACGACGGGCGCGTCGGCAAGGCCGAAGACATCGAGACGACGAATCTGTCGGGTCACGGGATCTTCGGCGACCTTCCAGATGTTGGCGAAATAGCTCGACAGACCCACGGTTCCCGCGAAGATCGTGATCGACAAACCTGCAACGGTTTGGTTTGCCTTCAATGTGACGCACAGAAATGCGTGCAGCGCGGCAAGCGTTGCTCCGGCGGCCATGGCAATACACAGCGCTGCGGTGACCGTGAACCACGCAGATCCACCGACGTGCAGTGACGCCCACGCGCCCGTGACACCACCGATCAACATCATGCCTTCGACGCCCAGGTTCAAAACGCCACTGCGTTCGGTGAAGACACCACCCAGAGCAGCAAAGAACAGGGGAGTGCCGTAGAAGAGTGCGGACCAGGCAATGACCACGAGAAGGTTGCTGTTCATGCTGCAACCGCCTTTCCGGAAGTGCGATTTGCTCTCAACCGGTACTTGGTGAGGATTTCACCTGCCACCGCCGTGAAGAGAATGAGACCCTGAAGCGTGCCGACAAGTCCGCTGGGGAAGTCGGGACCCTGCAGCGAGTACCCGGCGTTGGTGAGTCCACCCAGAAGGACGGCGACGAGAATCGCGCCGAGCGGATTGAGTCGTGCGAGCGCGGCTACGACGATGCCGGTGTAGCCGAAGTTGTTCAACTGCAGACCCTTTGCATCGAGGTAATGAGCAAAGTCGCCCACTTGGCTGGCTCCACCGATGCCGGCCAGAGCACCGGACATGGCGGTCACCGCGACAATCGTCCACTTGGTGCGAATTCCCACGTAGCGGGCCGCGCGGGGGGAGTCGGCAATGATGCCGATTTCAAAGCCGAGGCGGCTGCGCTTGTAGACCACCCACAAGACGACTGCAGCGACGATGGCCAGCAGAAAGCCGAAGGAAACCGAGGTGCCGAAGAATTCGTACGTGGGCCAGAAGGTTCGCTTGTCCAGCGGCTTGCCGGATGGGAAGCCCATCGAGCGTGGATCGCGCCAGTACGAACGCGAGTTGAAGATGAGGTAGTTGAGAATGATTCCAGCGATGTAGTTCATCATCAAAGAGGTGATGATTTCGTTGGTGTTGAACTGCGAGCGAAGAACACCGACGATTGATGCGTACATCGCGCCGAACAACATTCCGGCAAGGACCATGACGATGATGGTGATCCCGACGGGGGCCGAACCACCCATCCACAAGCCGACGAGCGAGGCGCCAACGGCACCGACATACAGCTGCCCTTCGCCGCCGATGTTGATGACGCCGAGTCGAAACGCCGCAGCAGCGCACAGGCCGGTAAAGGCGAGCGGGGTGGCAGTGCGCAGTGTGCCCGTGATCGCGCGTTGCGACAGGAATCCGCGGTCCAGGATTCGCCAGTACACATCGATCGGGTTCTTCCCGGTGGCCAACAACACGATGGCGCCGACGATGAGTGCACCGAGCAACGAGATCACCGGGATGGCCCAGTTCAGCCAACGCGGTTGTTCGAGGCGTCGTTCGAGTCGAATCGGGGACTTCACCGTGATGCCTCCATCTTTGCGCCACCCATCAGCAAGCCGAGTTGCTCGCGTGTTGCCCCGACGGCCGGCATATCGGCGACGAGTCGACCTTCGTACATCACCACGATGCGATCGGCGAGCGACATGATTTCTTCCAGGTCTTCGCTGATGAGCAGAATCCCGACGCCACTGTCGGCTGCTTCGACCAAACGTTCGCGGACGGTTTCGATTGCACCGACGTCGAGGCCCCGTGTTGGTGATGCCGCAATGAGAACTTTCGGGTTGGTGGAGAACTCACGCGCAAGCAGAACCTTCTGAACGTTGCCTCCCGACAGCAACCGCACGGGTGTTGCCGTGTCGGGGGTCTTCACGTCGTACTTCGACACCAGATCGCTGGCTTGTGATGCGATCACGTTGCGCTTGAGCAAGCCGAACCGCGACAACAAGGGGGTGCGGTAGTTCTTCAACGCCATGTTGTCTTCGACCGAATGGCCCGCGGCAAGACCGGTGTGCAGGCGATCTTCGGGAACGTGCGCCACACCGCCGGCGATGGCAGCACGAGCACGACCGTTCGGTACGTCGCTGCCACCAACCGTGATTCGGCCCGCACTTGAACTGCGCATTCCGGCGATCACTTCGGCGAGTTCGCGTTGGCCGTTGCCCGCGACTCCGGCAACTCCGACGATTTCGCCCCGGCCAACCGTGACACTGACATCGTGCAACGACTGACGTCCGCGATCATCATCACAACTGACATCGGTGAGTGACAAGACGACATCGGCAGGGCTGGCGAGGTTGCGGCGTACAACTCGCGAGAATTCGACGCTGCGACCAACCATCATGCTGGCAAGTTCGCGCGTCGATGTGTCCTTGGTTTCCACGGTGCCGACCGTGCGGCCACCCCGCAGAACCGTGATGCGATCGGAGACGTTCATCACCTCGTCGAGTTTGTGCGAGATGAAGATGACGGTGCGGCCTTCGGCCGTCATCGCACGCAAGGTCTTGAACAGTGCATCGGCTTCGATGGGGGTCAACACCGCCGTGGGCTCGTCGAGGATCAGCACCTGTGCACCGCGGTACAACACTTTGAGAATTTCGACGCGCTGTTGCTCGCCGACGCTCAATTGCCAGATCTTGGCATTCGGGTCGACTGCCATGTCGTAGCGCCCGGCAAGTTCGGTCACGCGTCCGACGGTCGATCCTGCATCGATGAGAAATGGTGTCTCGGGATTGCCGAGGATCACGTTCTCGGCAACGGTGAATGGTTCGACGAGACGAAAGTGTTGATGCACCATGCCGATGCCTGCGTCGAGTGCGGCCCGCGGTGAACCAAAGGAGACTTCAGCGCCGTCGAGTTCGATGGTTCCCTCGTCGGGACGGTAGAGGCCCGTGAGGATGTTCGAGAGTGTCGACTTGCCGGCGCCGTTTTCACCGAGCAGCGCGTGGACTTCACCCTTGCGCACCTCGAAATTCACGCCGTCGTTGGCAACGACTCCGGGGAATCGCTTCACGACCCCGGTCATGCGCACCGCGCTGTTCGTCATTTCACAAGCCCCTCACCGACGAAATCCAACTCAATTCAGACGCTAGTAGAAACACTGAGGGGCGGGCCCAAAGGCCCGCCCCTCTCACGATTGTGTCGTGTGATCCGTCGGGGATCAGCCGGCCGGAATTTCTCCGTCGACGCCCTCGACGAGGTACTGCATGCCCATCAATTCTTCGGAGGTGTGCGTCACGCCGTCGGCGAGCTGCTCTTTGCCT
>CAZKVD010000011.1:28971-29187 GCA_964556145.1 uncultured Bifidobacterium sp.
GAGAACCTGCTGCAGACGTGGGATCTGATAGACGTCCCAGTGGTACTGGGTGCCGGTCAGCCACACTTCGCCGTAGTTGGCGCTGTTGTCGCGGTTGTAGCCCGCCCACGGAATGCCCGCGGCCTTGGCTGCATCACCGGTGGCCGGCGAGTCGATGCCCTTCATACCGAGGACGTCAACGCCTGCGGCGATGAGTGCTTCGGCCTGCTTGCGCTC
>CAZKVD010000012.1:0-28435 GCA_964556145.1 uncultured Bifidobacterium sp.
ATGATCAAGGACGGCGTCATCGAAGCCCGCCCGGCCCAAGAGGACGAGGTTGCGATGAAGTTGCTGCGCACACTTTCGATCGTCAGCCGTCGCCGTTGGCCCGAATGGGCCGACAAGGCGCCGTCGGTCGGCGTACCACCGCCGAAGAAGAAGGCCGACGCCGCTCCCGCGGCGCACTGAGGGGTTCCCCGCGCGCACTAAGTTGCGCCACATGCCACTTCATCCGCAGGCCAAGTTCATCACCGACTTCGTCGCCGGTCTCGGCCAAAAGCCGTTCGAGGACGACACTCCTCAGAATGCCCGCGAGTCGCGTGCGGCGATGCAGGCTCCGTCCACCGTCCCCATCCACAAGATGCGGGACATCGATGCGGGCGGTGTTCCCGCCCGTCTCTACACACCGAATGATGAGGCCGACCTTCCGTTGCTCGTCTACTACCACGGCGGTGGATGGGTGCTCGGCAGCGTCGAATCGCACGACAGCGTTTGCCGCGCACTTTGCATGCAGACGCCGTGTGCTGTTTTGTCCGTTGACTACCGCCTTGCCCCCGAAGCGCCGTTTCCGGCACCACTCGTCGACTGCCTCACCGCAACCAGATGGGCACGCGACAACGCTGCATCAATCGGCTGCGACCCCAACCGCATCGCCGTTGGTGGCGACTCGGCCGGGGGAAACATCGCCGCGGCAATCGCCAACATGCAGGCCATCCCTGCCGTGTACCAGTTGTTGATCTACCCCGTCACCGACTGCAATCTCGGACACCCGAGTCATCAGGAGAACAAGGACGGACCCTTCCTCACGCACGCAGGAATGAAGTGGTTCGTTCACCACTACGTCTCGGGAACGAACACCTCTCTCGATGATCCGCGCCTGTCTCCATTGTTCGAATCAGATACGAACCTTGCCGCGGCCCCGCCCGCATGCGTCATCACCGCAGAATTCGACCCGCTGCGCGATGAGGGTGATGCCTACGCCGCAAAGCTTGCCCGACTGGGCGTGCCGGTGTCCCACATCCGTTTCTCGGGACAGTTCCACGGCTTTGTTTCCCTCGCCGATTTCGTCGACGACGGCAAGGCCGCGTTGTCGATGTCGGCCAGCTTGTTGCGCGCGGCGTTCAACCCGCCAATTCTCTAGCCCTGGCAAACACGGCATCGATCATCGGCTCGGTCAGTTTTCCCGTGAATGTGTTCTGCTGGCTCGGGTGAAACGAACAGATCAACGTCAGTCCACCGACTTCCGCTTCGACACCGTGACCGAACTTGGGACGCGGACGCAGCCCGAAATGTTCGGCCGCAGCTTGGTACGCGAAATTTCCCAGACACACGACGACACGAATCCTCGACAGCAGGGCGAGTTCCCTTTCGAGGAAGGAGCGGCATGCCAGGCGTTCGTCGGGTAGCGGTGCATTTCCGGGGGGCGCACACTTCACAGCGGCCGTCACCCACGCATCCCGAAGTTGCAGGCCATCGCCGCGATGCGTCGAGGTCGGTTGACTCGCAAAGCCGGCTTTGTGCATTGCGCGGTACAGCCAATCGCCGCTGCGATCACCGGTGAACACCCTGCCTGTTCGGTTTGCCCCGTGGGCAGCCGGCGCCAAACCCAGAACCAGGAGACGAGCCGATTCGTCACCGAAACCCGACACGCCCCGACCCCAGTAGTCGTCGTCACGGAATGCTGCACGCTTTTCGCGCGCCACCTGTTCACGCCATTCGACAAGACGCGGACATTCCCTGCATTTGTGCACATCCGTCGCGAGTCGCGACAAGGAATCAACTTTCCGCGCGCCCACGTGCACACAGTAGGCGTCCGGCAAGTATTTTCGGAACCGATGGCCCGCGTGACAAAACCAAAACGACCCTCGTCCACGACAGTGCTCCTCGTTCGGCACGGCCAAACGCCCACGACCGGTCAATCCCTCCCCGGCCGCGCAAAGGGGCTCCACCTCAGCGAGGTCGGACTCCAGCAGGCGCGTGACGTGGCCGAGCGCCTGGCGGCATTCCCGAAAATCGATGCTGTCTACGCGTCTCCACTCGAGCGCACACGGGAAACCGCGACGCCATTGGCGAAGAAGATCGGGCAACGCGTCGTGATCCACAAGGGTCTGATCGAGTGCGATTTCGGAGACTGGACCGGGGCCAAGCTCGTCGACCTGATGAAGAAACCCGAATGGTCAACCGTTCAACGTGCGCCCAGCACGTTTCGCTTTCCCAACGGCGAATCCTTCACCGAAATGCAGGTGCGTATCACCACCGCGCTCGATGACATCCGGCTGCGCCATCCCGGTGGCGTAGTCGTGTGTTTCTCACACGCCGATCCGATCAAGGCAGCGCTTGCACACGCGATGGGCACCCACCTCGACTTGTTCCAGCGCATCGTCGTCAGCACGTGTTCGGTGAGCGCACTCGCCTACGGCACGGGTTCACCCATCGTTCTCACCGTCAACTCAACGGGCGGCTCGCTGGCCGACCTGCGTCCCTCGTGACCCGGCCAACATGACGACGTACCGCGACTTCGACACACCCGACTCGTTCACCACGGCCGCACTCGGACGACCGGGACAACGGATTTTCCTCATTCAAGTCCGCGGCGATGGAGCCGTGGTCACGCTGAAGTGTGAAAAGCAGCAGGTTGCCGCAATTGCGCACTTCGTGCGGGAACTCTTGGCCGATCTACCCGACGGCGACGTACCCCTTCCCGATGCCCTTGACATCATTCCACCCCGCAACAACGGCTCCGATTCGTTCGATTTCGTCGTCGGACCGATCGGTGTCGCATACGACCGCGAACTCGACCGGGTGGTCATCCAACTCGACGAGATGGTTCCCCTCGACGAAAACGGTGAACCCGATCCCGACGTCGTCGCGGGACGCGTCCGTGGCCTCATCACACGCGGCCAGGCGCTTGCGTTCTGCGACCATGCCGACGACGTGGTTGCCGCGGGCCGGCCGAACTGTCGTTGGTGCGGATTCCCCATCGACCCGGACGGACACCCGTGTCCGCGAATGAACTAGTCGGCCACGACAACCCGACGGCACTGCTCGCCGACGGTGGAATCGAGGTCGTCGGGCGCATGCCCTGGAGCAGCAACGCGACATTCCTCGTCAAGGTCACCGATGCATCGGGCACGACCCAGGCGATCTACAAGCCTCTGCGCGGCGAACGACCGTTGTGGGATTTCGAACCGGGCCTCCACCGTCGCGAGGTCGCAGCCTTCGAACTCTCCGAAGCGATGGGCTTCGATCTCGTTCCGCCGACGGTGCTGCGTGACGGGCCGATGGGCGAAGGTTCACTGCAGTGGTTCATCGATGCGGACCCGAACGTCCACTACTTCACCATGTTCGAGTCGCGTGATGATTTGCACGAACAGTTGAAAACCATGGCTGTCTTCGACATCGTGGCGAACAACACCGATCGCAAGGGTGGCCATGTCTTGGTTGATGCCAACGATCGCGTCTGGGGTATCGACCATGGCGTTTGTTTCTCGGCCGATTTCAAGTTGCGCACGGTGATCTGGGATTTCGCCACCGAGAACCTGACACCGCTGCACCGCAGCGCACTCGAATCGATCGCCGCGCAGGTTCCCCTTCGCATCGCTGCATTGCTGAACGACGAGGAAGTCGCGGCAATCAGTGAGCGTGCCCAATGGCTGCTCGATGCAGGAGTCCTGCCTTACGACCCGTCGGGCCGCAGGGTTCCCTGGCCACTCGTCTGAGGCCACCTAACCTTCGTCCATGGACAGCGAACTCGATGCCCTCGTCGATCGCGCCGACCTCGACGAAATCACCCGCCGCATCGATGCGATGTGCGCATCGCGCGACTGGAAAGATCTCGCATCGCTGCGCGACAAGGCCGCCGCAGCGGTGCGCACCGGTCGCCAGACGTGGCCTTGCGCGACGCTTGCGAACTACCGACTCGCGCTCCATGCACCTGCCGCGTTGGCCGCCGAGTCGCTGCAGCACGCGACGAGCACGTTCAGCATCGGCCCGCTGACCGAAGTCATCGCCCAGAATCACTCGTGGGATGAATTGGCTGCGCACATCGACGATGCGCCACTGCGCGGATTTGTCGCCTACGAACGTGCGCTGCGTGGCGACAGCATCGACAACGATCCCGTGTTGCGTTCGGTGCTCGACATTCCCATCGCCCCCGCACCGTGGGAACCCGCATACGAGGTGCCGACGTACGACGACAACGGCGTCAACGTACCCACACCGCAGTTGAACCTGAACAGCTGGTCCGAGCTGCGCTGCTCACCGGCACAAAGCGACGAAGACCCCGACATCGAGGCGGCCATTCGTGCCGTCTTCGAGGCCTGGACCGCCCAGTCGAATGGTCGCGTGTCGTTCGCAGCGGTCTCCGGCGGCGTCGATTCGGCGCTCGGCGCCCTTGGCTTGACCCGGGCGCGTGTCTGCCCGCTCGAGCCGTCGCAGGTGATGTCTCTTGTGGCGTGGGCCGGCGCTTCAGGCGGTGCACACGGACGTCGGCGCGGCGGTGCACAGGGCCGATTTGGGGCGTGGTGGTTTGCCACGGCAATGGCGGATGCACTCGACGAATGGCCCCTTCCACAGGGGACGCTGCGAGCAGAGATGGAAGAACTGCAGTGGTTCGCGTGGGCCACCGACGAGCCGGCACTGGGCTGGCAACTTCAACTGGCGATCTGGGATCCATTCAACGACATGGCGTGGGCATTCAGCGCCCGCGACATGTCGTGAACGAAAGCGTCAGCGGGACTTCAGTGCTTCGATGAGCTTCGGCAGAACCTTGTGCACGTCACCAACGATGCCAAGGTCGGCGATCCCGAAGATCGGGGCTTCCTTGTCCTTGTTGACGGCGATGATGTTCTTCGAGCCCTTCATACCCACCATGTGCTGCGTCGCGCCCGAGATACCGGCTGCGATGTAGACGCTGGGCTTGACGACCTTGCCGGTCTGGCCGACCTGGTACGAGTAGGGCACCCAACCGGCATCGACGATTGCGCGCGATGCGCCCGGTGCGCCCTTCAGCAACTTGGCCAGTTCTTCGACCAGTTCGAACTTGTCGGACTCGCCAAGACCACGACCACCCGACACCACGATGTTGGCCTCGTCGAGCTTGGGTCCCGTCGTTTCTTCGACGTGAACTGCGGTCACCTTGGCGCCGCCGGTTGCACCCAGATCGGGCACCGGTGCCGCAACAACCTCGGCCGCGCCGGCACCGGCCGATTCGGCTGCAAAGCTCTTCGGGCGGAATGCAACCAGATACGGGCCCTCACCGGTGAAGGTGGTGGTCACGAGGGTGTTGCCACCGAAGATCGGCGTGGTGGCGCTGACCGCGCCACCGTCGACCGCGACGTCGATGCTGTTGGTGAGAACTGTCTTGTTCAGTTTCACCGACAGACGCGACAACACGTCGCGGCCTTCGTAGTTCTGTGGGAACAAGATGAGATCGGGAGCATTGCCACCGTCGATGACTGCCTTCATCGCAGCGGAGACTGCGACGCCCGGCAACTTCCCGCCGAGATTTCCCGTTGCGTACACCTTGGTGGCGCCGAACTCTCCGAGTGCGGCGGCAACCGAGGCACCGTCATCACCGATGAATGCGGCGACGTTGGACGAAAGCGAGCGCGCCTTCGTGAGCAGTTCAAGGGTGGCCGAAGTGGGCGCACCGTTCGAGACCTGCGCGAATACCCAGACGTTGTTCAAAGACATGGTGTTGACCTCAGATCACTTTCAGGTTTTCGAGGAATGCGACGATCTTGCCGAACGACTCTCCGTCGTCTTCGATGATTTCTCCGGCCTGGCGGGCCTCGGCCTGCGCGACGTTGGAGATCTTCTGGCCCGCACCGGCCCAACCGGCAGGGGACACGCCAAGGTCGGCTGCGGTGACCGTGTCGACCGGCTTGCTCTTGGCGGCCATGATGCCCTTGAAGCTGGGGTAACGCGGCTCGACGACACCGGCGGTGACGCTGATCAACGCGGGCAGCGGGCACTCGACTTCGTCGTAGCCCTCTTCGGTCTGGCGATCGACCTTCAGCGTTCCGCCTTCGACGGCAACCTTCTTTGCAAAGGTGACCGACGGAAGACCGAGAACTTCGGCCATCTGCTCGGGCACGGTACCGGTGTAACCATCGGACGATTCGGTTGCCGCAATGATGAGGTCTGCACCACCGAGTTTGTTCACGGCCGCAGCAAGAACCTTTGCGGTTGTCAACGCATCACTGCCCTGCAGGGCGGGATCCGAAACGAGAACGCCCTTTGCTGCACCCATCGCAAGTGCCGTACGCATACCGGCCGTTTCACCGTTGGGTGCCATCGACACGAGGTTCACTTCCCCGCCTCCGGCTGCTGCAACGAGTTGCAATGCCATCTCGACGCCGTAGGCGTCGGAGTCGTCGAGGATGAGTTTGCCGTCACGCTTCAAAGTGTTCGTGGCGCCGTCGAGGGCACCTGGCGTGGCGGGATCCGGAATCTGCTTCACACAGACGATCACGTTCATAAGGCTCCCATTGTTACCGCTCGGTTGGGCTGACGCCCAACCGAGAAGGCCCACTGGTAGCGTGTGAAAGCCGTGAGACTGCTTCTGGTCGTCAACTCGTTTGCGTCATCCGTCACAGCACGGAACACCGTGGTCGTCCACCAGCAGCTGGCCCGCCGTCACGACGTCCAGGTCGTCGAGACCAACCGCCGTGGGCACGCCACCAGATTCGCCCAGGATGCTGCCCGCCGGGGACTCGATGCCGTCGTTGCCTTCGGCGGCGACGGAACCTTGAACGAAGTAGCCACGGGCGTAGCCGGCTCGGAAACCGCCCTGGCCGTTCTCCCCGGCGGTTCAACCAACGTGTTTGCCCGCACCCTCGGGATGCCGAACGATCCGGCCGCTGCCGTCAAGCAACTGTGCACCGCGCTCGACAACGAGGACATCGCTCCGATCGGGCTCGGCAACTGCAACGGGCGTTACTTCTGCTTCCACACGGGCATCGGATACGACGCTGCGGTCGTGCGACTCGTCGAACGACGTGCATCGCTGAAGCGCTACCTCGGCCACCCGTTGTTCGTCGGCGCAGCTCTGCAAACCTGGGCATTCGGCTACGGACGAAGGAACCCGCACTTCAACGTGCGCATCGGCGAGACGAGCCCCATCGAGGGCTACTTCACCATCGTGATGAATACGAACCCGTACACGTTCCTCGGCAACAAGCCCTTGAACATCTCCCCTTCGGCCAATCTCGATACGGGCCTTTCCGTCGTCACATTCACCTCGCTCTCCGCCGTCGGACTGCTCGGCTCACTCGGGCGGGCGCTGGTTCGCGGAGGCGTGCACGAGAACAAGCATCTCGTCGTGCGCGAGAACGTCCCCGCGCTGTCGGTCGACTTCGACCGGCCGTTCCCGTACCAACTCGATGGTGACTACCTCGGTGAGACCACCGAACTTCGTTTCACGCACGTACCGAATGCGGTACGTCTCGTGATGCCCGCGCGCTAGTTCTCAACGCGAACCACCGGGCGACTCGAGCGCCGCTATCGCGACGTCGGGAACGTTGGTGCAGATTCCGTCCACGCCGAATTCGGCCAGCTCACGCATCTTCTCCGGGTCGTCACACGTCCACACGTTCACCATGAGACCGTGCTCGTGCGCCGCACGGACGAGATCAGCATTCACCAACCCGAACCACGGGTGGATTGCCGAATGGCCCGCATCGCTGAGCGAGCCAAGAACATTGTGCGCGTCGTCGGGGGCGACACCCGGAGTGAGCCATGCAGTCGCGATGCCGGGTGCGAACTGCCGGAAGCAATCGATCGTCTCGCGACGGAACGATGAAACGAGGAACCTCTGCGGCTCGTTGCGCGAGAGGAGTTCGCTCGCCACGACTGCGGCGATCTCATCGGTCGGGTCGAAGTCGGGCTCGGACGGGTCGTTCTTGATTTCGACGTTCACCCACAGCCCCTGACAGGCGTCGAGGGCTGCGGCCAGGTTGGGGACATACCCGGGAAGTTCCACGCGTGTGGTTTCGATGATGGCCCGACCGCCGATGTGCGGGTCGTGATGCACCACGAGCACACCGTCGCGGGTGCGCCGTACGTCGAGTTCGACGGCGACAGAGCCCACGTCGACCGCCCGACGAAAAGCCTCCAAAGTGTTCTCACGTTCGTCGCGCGAGGCTCCGCGGTGGGCCATCACAGCGCAGCCCCAACCCGGCCCGGCGGGAATTTGGGAGCGCGCCTGGGGTCCTTCGGGGGTGTCGGCCACAAATGTCACGGTAGCCCTTGTCATCGGTCACTCGAGCGCGTAGTTTCAGCGACGCCGTGGCGGAGGGCCCCTGGGCGTTTGCCTCCACGTCACCTGTCAGAAACCGACTTGGCGGCCCGCCGCCCCGAACCCCCCAGGAGATGAAGTGACAATTCTCGCTTCAAGTCTCGCCCTCGGCGCCGCCGACTATTCGTGGCGCCAGCAGGCAGTGTGTCGAGACACCGACCCCGAATTGTTCTTCCCGGTCGGCTCCACAGGACAGGCCCTCTTGCAGCTCAGCAAGGCGAAAGAAACCTGCAATCAGTGCACCGTGAAGATCGAGTGCCTGCAATTCGCAATCGACACCAACCAGGACTCGGGTGTCTGGGGCGGAACGTCCGAGGACGAACGTCGCGCAATTCGTCGGCAGATTGCCGCACGCAACCGTTCGGCCCAGTCGGCCAGCTGAAACCCGACGACGTCGTTCAGGCCGCGCCGAGCGGCACAGTGAGTTCGATCAAGGTTCCCGGACCTGCGCCGATTCCACCGCCATCGGCAAAGTCGACGCCCTCGTAATCCTCGAACGTTGCGCGTCGCATGGCGATCGAGCCGCCGAGCTCGGTCGTGACAAGCGTTCTGACGATCGACAACCCGAGACCCGTGGCATTCGCGATGTCGAAGTCGGGTGCGAGTCCGGCGCCATTGTCGATGACACGGATCCGCAGTGTGCGGGCGTCGTCCTCGTCGCGCTGCTGGGACAACTGAACCGCAACGCGACCCTTTCCCGAGATTCCCTCGCGAAAGCCGTGGTCGACGGCGTTCTGCAGCAGCTCGGTGAGCACCACCGACAACGGAGTCGCAACGGTTGCGGGCACCCGCCCACCGTCACCGTGAACGACGAAACCCACCGGTCGGTCGGGCGACTGGAGACTGTCCTCGACAAGACGCAGGAGCGGCCGAACAATCTCGACGAACGTGACGTCGTCACCCGGCTCGCGCGACAGTGTTTCGTGCACGAGCGCAATGGTGCGGATACGGCGCACCGATTCGTCGACGGCGGCCTTTGCCTCGGGCGACTCGAGTCGCCGGGCCTGCAGCCGCAGAAGCGAAGAGATGGTCTGAAGGTTGTTCTTCACCCGGTGATGAATCTCGCGAATCGTTGCGTCTTTCGACAAAATGAGACGGTCGCGTCGGCGAAGCTCCGATACGTCGCGCAACAACAACACCGCACCGGTGACCTCACGTCCGTTTGCCGTCTCGATGAGTGGCATGCACCGCGCCAAGAGCGTGACCTCTGCCGTCTGGTCGAATTCCTCGACGACGGGCTCCCCGCGCTCGAAGGCCTGCCGCACCGCACTGTCGGTGAACCCCAGCTCGGACAGTGTTTGGCCGACGCTGTTCGATCCGATGCCGACGCGGTGCAGAGCCGACACCGCGTTCGGCGACGCGTACCGGACTTTTGCACCGTCGTCGATGACGAGCACGCCGTCACCGACTCGTGGCGAAATGCTGGAGTCGGCCACCCGCCCGGGAAACGGAAACAGACCTTCGCGGATCATCCCGGCGAATCGACCGAAGATCTCGAGATAGGTGCGCTCGAGTTCACCCGGCTGACGTCCCGAGCGTGTCGACCATTCGCGCGTCAAAACTGCAACGGGACCCGACCCATGACGAACCGGAATCGCCAGCATGCGTGCCGCACCTTCGGAACCGTCGACGGGAATCTCGCCTTCTTCGATCTCGCCACTTGCGAAAGATGCACCGATGATCGTCCGCCGTTCGGCGTCGACGGTGGTACCGACGAAGTCGGCGATGTACAGCGTCTGGCCGGTTGCAGCGCGAACATGTGCCGCAACCAACCACTCACCCGACTTCGTCGGCAGATAGAGCAGCAGGTCGGCAAAGCAGAAGTCGGCGAGCATGCCCCACTCGGACACGAGGTTCTGGAGATGACCCACCGCCTCCTTGCCGAGGTCGGTGTGGTGTCGTGCGAGATCTCCGAGGGTCGCCATGTCTGAAGTCTGCCCGACACCGGTCCCCGCACTAGGGCACCGGGCCTCCGATGATCGTCCCGGCCAATCGACGGACGCCGGCGACATCGTTGACCGTGGCTCCGACGTCGGCCACCGCCACAACGTCACACCCGTGGCGGACGGCCAGCTCGCGACAGGCGCGATTCTCACGTTCGATGGTTCCCACGACCTCCCGCACCATCCGTTCGGTCGACGCGGCAAGCGGGACCCCCGACAGACGTACCGCCTCTGAGCGCGTCTCCGCGTCGACGACACGGTTGACCACGATCGTCGACAAATTCAGCCCACGCGCGCGGAGTTGGTCGGCGAGGAAGTCGGCTTCGGCAACCGGTGCGGGCTCTGCGGTCGTGACAACCAGGAATTCCGTCTTCGGCTCGTGCAACAAGCGCTCGACATCGCGGGCGTGTGCAGTGAATGTCGGCTCCATCAGTCGGAAAAGCGCGAAGAACTCCGATACGTCCGAAAGAAAACGGGAGCCGAGCACCCGGTCGGCAACCACAAAGAATGGTTTCGATGTGACCGCCACCAGACGATTCGATGCAGGAAGCGTCAACCACCGCAACAGGCGACTCGCGAAGAACTCGCGCATCCTCTCGGCTGCGTCGATCACGCTCAGCGCATTCCTGGACGGCGGCGTATCGACGACAACGACATCGAAGTCTCCGGATCTCGTGACCTCGTGGAGCCGCTCGACGGCGATGTAGTCGTGGCTGTTCACGAAACGACCGGTGATGTTGCGGTACATGCCGTTGGCAAGAACACGTTCGGCAACATCGGGGCGTGGTGCGACCCGATGCACGAGGTCGTCCCAGCCCCGTTTTGCATCGAGCATCGACACCCAGAAAGGCTCTCCGCCCCCCACTTCAACGACGTCGTTTCCCTCGGCAACAACTCCCATCGATGATGCGAGGCGTCGGGCCGGATCAACCGTGATCAGAAGCACCCGACCTGCGTGCCCGGCCGCAAAGCGGGCTGCAAGCGCTGCAGAGAAGGTCGACTTGCCGACGCCACCGGCTCCCGTGACGAACACGACCCGCGTGTCGCTCACAGCGATTCCCCAAATTCGTCCTCGAGTGCATCTGCCACACCTTCGACATTGTCGCCCTCGATCCGCGGCACCGAAACGACATCGATTGATGTGGCACCCGAGGCGAGGATGAGTCGTTGCACCTGTGCCGCTGCCACATCGTGTCGTGACGAAAGCAATGCAGCGATACGAGGAGCTTCGACCCCACCGCGTGGCGGTGCAAGAGGCATGCGATTGACGACAATGACGGGAACCGCCACCCGAGCCTCGTCGCGAAGGTCGCGGACGAGGTCGAGGGTTTCGTCGACCGGACTCTCCTCGGGAGTCGTCGCAACGACGACCGACGTAACGTCGGCATCGGACAGCATCTCGATCATCCAGTCGGTCTGTTCGCGCAGCATTCCAACCTGTGCCAACGAGCGAATCGTTCGGGGTGCGGCGAGTTGGCTCACGATGTGACCCGAGCTTTCGGAGTCGACGACGACGAGGTCGTACCTGCCCGACCTCGCCTCGTAACACACCTTGCCCACGGCGAGAATTTCACGCACTCCCGGGGCCGCATCGGCCACGAAGTCGAGCGTCTGGGCGACGATGCCGAGCCGCGACACGATGGGGATCTTGACGTAGATCCTGATGTACTCCCGCAGGGCGTCTTCGGTCGAGTACGCCGTGGTGGTCAGATTCGGATGCGCGGGGCACCGCGACTCCTTCCCGTCCATTGCCACGAGCAACGTCTTTTTCCCCCGCCGTGCAGCCAGGAGCGCGACGCCGGCGGCAATGGTGGATTTGCCGACCCCTCCCTTGCCCGTGACGAACAAGAGGCGACGGTCGGAAATTCGGGTCAGTTCTAGTCCCCGAACCCGATCTTGCGGGCGCTGTCGGGCGAACCAAATTCGACGTAGGCAATCTTCGCCCCGGACACAGCGATCTCGCGGCCCTTCTTGTCGGTCAACCACAACGTGTCGCCCGCGCCCGCGAGCACACCGTTGACCGCGGCCTTCATCTTCTCGCGCGTTGCATCGTCATCGGCAACATCGACGACGACTTCACGACCGACTTGGCTCATACCGATCCGGATTTCCATGGCGTCACCCTATAAGGCGCGGGACGGGCGTGGACATTCGTCCGACTGACGTCACGAAATCTTGAGCTCGGCGTTGAAGATCTTCTTGGGTCGCAACGTCGTTGCGATGTCGGCCGCGAGCTTGTGGAAAGCGCGCCCGGCTTCGCTGTCGGGATCGACTGCGGCAATCGGACGACCGTCATCGCCGCCCTCACGCAGCATTGGGACGAGGGGGATCCGTGCGAGCAAGGGAACCTCGAGTTCTGCCGCGAGTTCCTCTCCACCGCCCGAACCGAAGATTTCGTAGCGCTTTCCGTCGTCGCCCGTGAACCAGGACATGTTCTCGATGACGCCACGGACGGGAAGGTTGACCTTCGCCGCCATCGCCGCCGACAGACGCGCAACCTTTTGGGCCGCCGACTGCGGCGTCGTGACGACGTACACCTCGGCGCGTGGCAGGTACTGACTGAGACTGAGTGCGATGTCACCCGTGCCGGGCGGCATGTCGATGAGCAGAAAGTCGGGCTCGTCCCAGAACACGTCGGTGAGGAACTGCTCGAGCGCCTTGTGGAGCATCGGTCCGCGCCAGATGACGGCCTGACCATCGGGAACGAAGTACCCGATCGAGATGCAGCGAACGCCCCACGCTTCGGGAGGCAGGAGCATCTGGTCGATGAGAACGGGATCACGATCGGCTCCGAGCATTCGTGGGATCGAAAATCCGTAGATGTCGGCGTCGACAATGCCGACCGAATGACCCTGAGCGGCGAGCGCAACGGCGAGGTTTGTCGTGACGCTGCTCTTGCCGACGCCACCCTTGCCCGACGAGATGAGAAGGGGCCTCGTCTTTGACCCGGGCTGCGAGAAGGGAATCGACCGACCCTCGGCGTGACCGTGTGCCTGGTTGCTGCCGGCGGTTGCCGCCGCATCGCCGTGCAACATGCGACGTACGTTTTCTCGCTCGGCATCGTTCATCACGCCGAATTCGAGCTTCACCGATGAAACGTCGGGATGCGTTGTGAGTGCCCCGTTGACCCGGTTCTGGATCTCGTTGCGCAGCGGACAGCCCGCAATGGTGAGCACGACCGTGAGCGACACGTCGCCCTTGCGACCGATGGCGACGTCGCGCACCATTCCAAGGTCGACGATCGACCTGTGCAGTTCGGGATCCTGTACCGGTCGGAGGAGTTCAATGACGTCGTCAGTCGAAATTGCCATGGGGGGTCCTTGCGTGGTCGCTGTGCGAAACGGTGTACGGCAGTGCGTCGAATTTGCACTATCGCCATAGGTAGAATATCCCCGTGGCTGCAGGACGCATCACCGCACCGAAACAAACCGTGGGAGTTCACACCGCCCACGGCTCGTCACCCGACTCCCCGATGTCGACGGGCTCGTTCACGGCAACGGTCACCGCGATCACTTCGGCGTTCGGCGACCCAACGCGACGTGCCGTCTATCTCTTCGTGCGTGAGAACTCGACAGGAGCAGTTGCTGCCGGTGTCACCGCCTCACAGGTTGCCGGCAAGTTCGATCTGCACCCGAACGTCGCCCGACACCATCTCGACAAACTCGCCGCCGGTGGGTACGTCGAAGCCAGCATCGAAAAACCTCACGGCGGTGGCGCGGGTCGCCCGTCGAAGCACTACCGATCAATCGGCCCCTCCCCACTCGAATCCCAGGTACGCAGCGACGATCTCGTCCTCAGCCTGCTCGGTAAAGCACTCGAATACTTGCCCCGCGACAAGGCCGAGACAATGGCCGAGGAAGTCGGCGCACAATACGGTCGCGCACTGGCGACCGGCCTCGTTGGAGACGATCTCGCCAACGGCCAACGTTCGCTTCGCACTGCGATGCAAGCGGTCGCCGATGCGCTGACCGCCCACGGCTTTGCTGCGCATGCCGATCAGCGCAACAACCAACTTCGCATCGTGAACAACCACTGCCCGTTCGGCGACGTGGCCATCGAACATCCCGTCATCTGCGCAGTCGACCGCGGAATGGTGAAGGGAATGTTGGGCGCGCTCTATGGCGACACCAGCCCCGAACTGCAGGCATCGCTCCCGCAGGGCGACACCTTCTGCGCAACAACCGTCTAGTCGCCCCAGAACCGCTGTTCGCGGAACGGATCTCCGTACATGTGGTAGCCGTTGCGTTCCCAGAATCCCGCGGCATCGCCGACTCGCGCCTCGATGCCACGCAGCCATTTCGGTGACTTCCAGAAGTACAAGTGCGGCACCAACAAGCGCACCGGTCCACCGTGAATCGGTTCGATTGACTCGCCCTCGTATTCCCACACGACGAGCGCGTTGTCACCCAGCACGTCGGCCAGCGGCAGATTGGCGGTGTAGCCGTATTCGGCGTGACCAACGAAGTGGGTTGCCTCGCTGCGCAACCCTGCACGCTCGAACAGATCGCGTACCCGAACGCCGCGCCAGGAAGTGTCGAACTTCGACCACTTGGTGACGCAGTGGATGTCGGTTGTGATCTCGACACTCGGCATCGACGTCAGTTCATCGAAATCGAGTGTGAACTCACGATCGACCTCGCCGAACACCTTCAGGTTCCACTGCCCGGGTTCGTACTCGGGCACGTCACCGACGTGCAGAACGGGAAACCGGTCCGTCAGGTACTGGCCGGGCGGCAGGCGCGACGGGTCGTACCCCTGTGCAACGACATCTTCACGGTTGCGGTCGAAAAAGCCCATGCAACGAAGTCTCACTCAGCTGCATCGAGGTCGGCAACTACTGAGTCGACGAATCCCTTGACTTCCGCCGGCGGGTTTGCCGCCTGGCACTTTGCGAGTTCGGTTTTCGCGGTTTCAAGATCGCCAGCGAATCGAAAACTGACAATGCCCAGAAAGCAGTGCGCATCGGGATAGCTGTCATCCAACAGGGTTGCCCGACCAAGACCGAGGATGGCGGTCTGCACCGCAGCGTCCCGCACCGACTGCTCCGCATCACGCGCCGTCAGCGCGAGCAACCATGACCTGTACGTGAGCGCCTCGACGTTGTCGGGATCGACCTTCAGTACGTCGCTGTACAGGTTGATGGCGGCAATCGGGTCGTTGAAGTTCAATTGTCGTGCCTGTGCCAACTTGTTCGCCGTGCTGTCGGCGATACCACCCGAGGCGGTTTCTCCGGGCATGCGTTGTCCACTCTGGCGGGCCACGAACAATCCGAGAACAACGGCAACACCCACGACAACGAGAGCACCGACGATGCGCCGCCATGGCACGGCACGGCGAACTGGATCTGCTGCTTCATCCGGGTCGTCGTCGGACAATTTGCGGATGACATCGGCCGCTCGTGCGGTGTAACTGCTTCGCAACGCCTCGAAGTCGACGTCATCCACGTCGCCCACGGCGCGCTCACGCTCGAGATCACGCAGCGACGCGAGCAGAAAATCGCGTTGCTCCTCGAGATTGCGGCGCGTCGTTTCGTCGATTGTCACGACGTCAGAGACCTTCGGTGGGGTCGTCGTAACGACGTAGCGCAACGGCAACGATGTCTTCGTCGTCGGTTTCGGCACGGACGTCGCCTTCGCGCTGCCAACGCCTGAACACCACGATGAGGCCACCGAAACCGCACACCAGGGCGACCACGGGAAGTACCCATACGAGCGAATCGACCCCGTCGCCGGGAGGCAGAAGCAGGCTCCCCGGGAATCGTGACTCGATGTACGCCACGATGTCATCGTCGGCCCGTTGACCCGCCGCCACTTGTCGGGCGATCTCGTTGCGAATGGATTCGGCCGCCGATGCGCGACTGACATAGACGCTCTCGCCACTGCAGGTCGGGCATGCCAATCGTTTCGAGATCGAATCGATGCGTTCCTCTTGTGTCGAGGGCCCCGATGATCGGGTGGCACCAAAGGCGAGCAGAGAAACCGCAACCAACGCCATCAACGACCACGAGAGTCGACCCTTCAAACGTCTCACGAGCCGGCTCCTTCAACGGGGCCGCCCATCGCAGCGATTCGCGAGGACAAAAGCTGCGCCGTGACCTCACCCGCAACACGCATCCGTACGAATCCGGACGGATCGATCACCCATGTTTCGGGAACCTTTGCGACACCGAAGGCAACCGCGATTGTTCCGTCGGGATCGCGCACCTTGTTCCATTCTCCGCCGTTCTTGTCGAAGAACGCCGTGACTGCTTCGTCGGAATCGTCATTGACCACGGTGAACAATTCCGCACCGCCAACGAGAGACGTCTGCTGTTCGGCGAACTTCACCAACTCGGGGTGCTCGTTGCGGCACGGAACGCACGTCGAGTTGAAAAAGTTGAGCACGACCCATGATCCCTTGCGTCGCGCAAGGTCGAAGTCGCCCCCGTTGATCAGGGTCGACTGCACGGCGGGCGCGGGGTTCCCGATGAGTGGCGACGACACCTCGGCATCGCCACGGGGTTTCGACACCGCGAGAACGACGAAGAAGGCGACGAGAACGAGCCCCACAACGGGCGCAAGGCGACGCGCCGTGGTCGTTCTCGTGCTCATGCCGTGACCTCGTCACGGGACAGATCGATCGGAGCAGACGTGGGATCGGTGGGACGCCTGCGGCGTCGACCCGGGAACGCAGACAACACCGTACCGACGGCCATCAATCCGCCGCCGATCCACAACCACATGATGAGCGGCTTGACGAAGACCTTGATGCGCGCCTCACCCGAGTCCTTCTTCGCCGGTGGCTCGAGCGTCAGATAGATGTCGTATCGCCACGTTGATTTAACCGACGGGGTTCCGATGTTCATGCCCATGTTGAGAAACTTCGTGATCGCCGGTGCGTAGGCCTTTCCACCGTCGACTGCAACCAATGCCTTCACCGCAGTGCTGCGGTCGTCCTTCTCTTCGCGGAATCCGACGAGCTCGAAGGTATGACCCGCGAACGTAGCGGGAACCCCCTGCCGGAGACGCAGTTCCTGGGAGTGCGTGTATGCGTTCGATGCAGTCAGCGCGACTGCGATCAGGATGACACCCAGGTGCACGATCATTCCACCGTTTGCGCGTCCAACAAGGCCGCGCCAGCCCTGGCGACGCGTCGCCAGAACCACCTGACGCAATGCCGCACCACCCGAGAACCCGCCGAGACCAAACGCGAGCAGCGGCGCGAGGCCGTCGGCGCCGACCGCGACGCTGACGACCAGAGCGCCGATGCCACACCACGCAGGCCAAAAAAGTCGGTCGCGCAACAGTTCGGTCGAAGCCTTGCGCCACGGCAGAACCGGCGCAATACACATCAGAGCCAACATCGCGATTCCGATCGGCGTCGACAACCGATCGAAGAACGGTTCGGCAACGGAAATCTGCCTGTCCTGCAGCGCTTCGATGATCAGCGGAAAAACGGTTCCGAGAAGGACGACGAAGGCGAACACGCTGAACAGCACGTTGTTGGCAAGGAACGCACCCTCGCGTGACACCGGTGAGTCGATTGCGCCCGGTGAGCGCAGCTCGTCGCCGCGCCAACCGATGAGCACCAGCGACACGAGAACGATGACTCCGAAGAATGCGAGCAGATACGTTCCGATGTCACTTTCACTGAAAGCGTGCACGCTGTTCAAGACGCCGGATCGCGTCAGAAACGTGCCGAGAATCGTGAGGCTGAACGTTGCGAGGAGCAGCGACAGGTTCCACACGCGCAGCATGCCGCGCCGTTCCTGGACGAGCACCGAGTGGATGTAGGCCGTACCCGTCAACCACGGAAGGAAACTCGCGTTCTCAACCGGGTCCCACGCCCACACTCCCGACCAACCAAGAACTTCATAGCTCCACCACCCGCCGAGAATGATGCCGATGGTCAGGAAACCCCAGGCAAAAAGCGTCCAGCGGCGGGTCTCGATCAACCAACCTTCCCCGACGCGACCGGTGACGAGCGCCGCAATTGCAAATGCAAACGGAACGGTGAACCCGACGTAACCGAGGTAGAGAATCGGCGGGTGGAAAACCACGAGGATGTGGTTCTGCAGCAGTGGATTCGGCCCCGGGCCATCGGTGACGCCGGGTGCTCCTTCGGCAAACGGATTTGCCGGCCCGAAGCTGAGCACGAAGAAGAAGACCATCACGATGCAGATCACCGCGACAGCCCATGCGATCAGTTGATCGTCGAGACGACGCCGGTATCTCCACACCACCAGTGCCGCCGACAGCGCGAGGGCAAAAATCCACAGAAGAATCGAACCTTCAAGCGCGCTCCAGACCGCTGTGAAGTTGTACAGCGCGGGGGTCGAACGCGATCCGTGATCTTGAACGTATTGCAGCGAAAAATCGCGCGTGATCATCGCCCACTCCATGGCGACCATCGAACCCAAAGACGCAAGAAATGCCAGCCCGACGAAACGCGGAATGAGCCGGGCGGTGCGCGCCTCTTCTCCGCGACCCGACTCACGTGCCGCAGTGATTGCAGCAACCGCGCCGAAGACCGCCGCAACGACACCAACCAGCAGTGCCCCGCGTCCGAGTGGACCCGACAGGCCGCCCGCGAACACTTCCGACTACCCGGCCTTCTCGGCGCCGCGGCTGCACGCGTCGGCGGCCTGATCGGCCTCGCTCATGCGACCCTCGTTCTTTGCAACGTAGGTGTTCGAGTGCTTGACCTCGATGCGATCACTGAGGAACACCCCGTTGGCGACCCGTCCGTGGGCAACGACGGGGATGCACTCCTGGAACACTCCGCCGGGGTCGCCGTCGTAGCGAACGTCGAGACTGGCCCCCTCGAACGACATCACGAACGTCGTCGTGCCGGCTGCTTGCTTGATGCTTCCCTGGTCGACCGTGCCCTGCACGCGCAGGCGGCGGTCGGCTTCACAGCCGTCACGCGTACCCACTTCGTCGACGTTGCAGTAGTAGTCGATCGCCGACGACAGGAACTTGGTCACCACGACCCCACCCACCACGATGACGAGAGCGAGAACCCCAAGGGAAAGCCATCTACGGCGGGCCGAGCGCGAACGAGCCGGCCCGGCAGCCTCGACTGCAGGTTGACGGGGACTCAGGTCCACGGCTTGTCACTTTCGTCGACGAGCGGATCGAGCTGCCGGGCGCGGCGGGCATTGCGCCAGGCGTAGAAGCCGATCGGCGCAAACGACAACACCCAACTAATGATGATGAAGTCGGCGTGCTTCACGACGAAACCTCTTCCGTGCGGCGGGCGACAAGGGCGGCATCAATGCCCCGCAGTTCGACCGCGTCGGCAAGCGCGAGGACGCGGCTGCGATGAAGCACCAGCCACGCAAACGTCGCAGTGAACACCGCAACACCGAACATCAGTGCGAACAACATGAGCCCGTCCATCGTGACGTCACCATTGGGACGCAGAACCGTCGCCTTCTGGTGCAAAGAACGCCACAGCACGACACTGAAATGGACCAGCGGAATCTCGAGAACGGCGAACAACGCGACGATCGCCGAGCGTTTGGCGCGTTGCTGCTGGGTTCCGCCGAGGCCCCGCACTGCGAGGTATCCGATGTACGTCACGAAGAGAAACGCAGTCGTGGTGAGACGGGGATCCCACTGCCAATACGTACCCCACGACAAGCGGCCCCACAGGCTGCCGGTCACCAAGGTGACTCCCATGAAGATGACACCCACCTCGGCCGAAGCTCCGGCAAGACGATCGAGATTGAGCGAGTGGCGCTTGCCCCACAAGTGTCCTGCAGAACACACCGCTGTGAAGACGAACGCGAGGTAGGCAACCCAAGCTGTCGGAACATGGACGTACATGATTCGTACGCTGCTCCCCTGGTCGACATCCTCGGCCGTGAAGAAGAGGCCGAGAAGGGCGAGAATCACCGAACCGAGGAGTACGAGAATTCCAAGATTGCGCGACGCACTGGTGCGGGTCGGCGGGGAGACGCGAGTCGGAGCGCTGGACATGTTTGGGTGGGCTACTCGTCGGTGAGGGGGCCGAACCCCAGTGTTCCACCAAACAGGAAGACCGCGCCAAACACGGCGAGAAGACCGACCCATGGCCAACCCTCGGCGACCCGTGCGCCGTCCGAGCCAAACGCTGCCTCGGTGGCCCGCGTCGCCCCAATCAGTACGGGCGCGACGGCGGGCAACAACAAGAGCGGCAACAGCGTTTCTCGCCCGCGCCCAGCCACGCTGAGCCCGCCATAGACCGCGGCGAGTGCGGCGATACCGATCGATCCAAGCACTGCGGTTGTGACGAGAAGCACAGTTCCCGGCAGATCGACATTGACCCTGTACAAGATCAAGGCGAGGACGGTGAGAACGACCTCGAACGCAACGAGTTGCGCGACGAGAGCCACGACCTTGCCGAGGTAGATCCCCTGTGGCGCGACACCGGCCAACCGCAGGGCGTCGATGGCCGAATCGGCCGACTCGACGGCAAATGCACGTTGCACGATGATCAGCGACGAAAAGAGCGTCGCCATCCACACGAGACCCGGCGCCACCCGCTGCAATACGCCGTCATTGTCGAGGGCGAATGCAAAGAGAACCATCACGATGGCGGCAAACGGCAGGATCTGGTTCGTCATCACGCGACTGCGCAGCTCGATACGCAGATCCTTCTTTGCAACGGCACATGCGACGGCGACGACACCACGTGAAAGATCGCGGGTTGTCGTGCTCATGATTCGCTCCGCTCGACGATGCGTCCACCCACAACCTCGACGCGCCGCGTTGCAAGCGAGGCCGAACGCTCGAGTTCGTGCGACGCGACGATGACCGTTGCACCCGCGGCAACCGCGTCGCGCAACAACTGGTCGATGCCGTCACGACCCGCCGCGTCGAGTCCGGCGTGCGGTTCGTCGAGAAGCCACAGCGAGGCCCGCCGCACGGCCATCACAGCAAGAGCCGTGCGCCGCTTTTGTCCGGCCGACAGACGCGCAACCGGAGTCGTCAACAGACGTTGGGTCAAACCCATGCGTTCGGCTGCTGCGGCAACTTCGGCTGTTCCGGCTCCCACGATGCCACCCCAAAAAGCAAGATTCTCGCCCGCAGTCAAGTCGAGATAGAGGCCGTTGGCATGCCCGAGAAAGCCCACCGCCGAACGGACGGCATCACGCTTGCTCGTGATGTCGAGACCCATCACCCGCGCCGAGCCACGTGCAACCGGCAGCAAACCTGCACAGAGTCGCAACAGGGTCGTCTTGCCCGCCCCGTTTGCACCGTGAACCACGACGAGCTCCCCCGGGTCAACCCGAAAAGTTGCTTCGGCCAACGCGGGAAAAGATCCGAGAAGAACCACGGCATCGCGCAAATCGACGACGGATGTCTTCTCCACTCCCGTGACGCTACAGACCCGAATCGAACACGACCCACTAGCGTTCGCGATGATGAAGGAAACGGGCCGTCGCCGCATCGACACCGCCCTCGGAGTGGTCGGGCGCACGTTCATCACCGCCGGTCTGTTGCTGCTCGGTCTCGTCGTCTATCAGTTGTGGGGTACCGGAATCGAGCAGCGTCGCGCCCAGGACCGCCTGCGCGAGGATTTCACCGAGCTGATCAGCACGGTCACCGCAACACCATCGACCGCCACCGATTCATCCGCGACAACCACGGCGGGAAACACCGACATCACGGTGCCGAAGCGACCGAACTCGGCCCTCGCTCTGCTCGAAGTTCCGTCTGCAGGCATCGCCGACATCGTGGTCGAGGGCGCAACCGTTTCGGCCTTGCGCCACGGGCCCGGCCACATCACGGGCACTGCCCTGCCGGGCGAAGCGGGCAACAGCGCGATCGCGGGCCACCGCACGACGTACGGCGCACCGTTCGCCAACCTCGACGACGTCGCCATCGGTGACGAAGTGAAAGTCACGACTGCCCGCGGAGTCTTCACCTACGCCATCGACGACGTTCGCATCGTCGGCCCGAACCGCACGGATGTGCTGCGTCCTCGTGGCAAGGCGACGATCATCACGCTGATCACGTGCCACCCGCGGTTCAGCACCGCCAAGCGGCTGATCGTGACCGCAGAGTTGACCTCGTCGGCGCCGCTTTCATCCACGACTCCTTCGACCTTGCCCGAAACCTCCACGACAACCCCTTCCGCATCTTCGACAACGGTCCCCACAACCGAGGTTGGTTCCGAAACCGAAGCCGCTGCAGTCGACATTGCCGAACTCGATGGCTGGTTCTCCGACACCGGCGCCGTCTTTCCGTCGATTCTCCTCGGCATCGCTCTCATCGCAATTTCGCTCGCGACGCACTTCGGTCGGCGCGAGCTTCGTGCACGCGGCCGCAGCGGCCGAACGTCACTGGCAATTTCGTGGTCGGCCGCGGCCGTCCCGTTCCTGGTGACGCTGTTCTATTGGTACCACTTCATCAACATGCTGCTGCCCGCAAGCACGTGACGGTTCACCGACCGTTGAAGTTCGGCTGACGCTTTTCGAGGAATGCTTTCGGCCCCTCGGTTGCATCCTCGCTCGACCACGCCCGCGCTCTCAGCGAATCGAATTCTGCATCGACGACGAGTTTCTCGGCGACGGCCTCGAGGCCCCGCTTGTGTGCGCGAATCGTGAGCGGCGCAAGAGCCGACAGTTCCTCGGCCCACTCGATCGCATCGGCGAGAGACCCGAGACGGTGCACTCCCCCCTGAACGACCAGTTGCTCGGCCGAATACACGCCGGTTCCCAGCAACATGTGGCGCGCAATCGGCCAGCCGAATTCGTTGCACGCACGTTCGATGGTCCATTGATCGACGGCAAGGCCGAGTTTGGCTGCCGGGATTCCGAAGCGACTCGTCGACGTCGCCATCCGTAAGTCACAAGCAAGAGCCAACTGCGTTCCCGCGCCCATTGCGGGGCCGTCGATCGCGGCGAGCGTGACGCACGGGAGGACCGTGAATCCCCGCAATGCCGCCCCGAGCGCATCGCCGAATTCGTCACCTTCGACTCCGGTGAGATCCGCGCCTGCACAGAAGGCGGGCGGCTCACCGGTCAACACCACGACACGGGCACGGTCGGCAACGGTACGTTGATGATCGACCATGGCACGGAGGGTCAGCAGATCAACGGCATTGCGCCGATGCGGCCGCCGAATGGTGATGATTGCCACGTGCTCGCCTTGCCAGTCGAGCGTCACGGGATGGCCGGATTCCGAACCTCCACTGGGGACTTTCTTGTCATTCGCCTCTACCATCGACCTGACTGTATGACTTCCGGGCGCCCCTCCCCTTCCTCGCCGGTTGATCCGGTTCGTGCCCGGCGGGCGCAGGTTGCCAAGTACAGCCTGCTCGCCAACCGAATCGGCTACCTGCTCTACGCCGCGACGATCGCCTGCTTCGTCCTCGCCTTCGCAATCGGTTTCAACTCGGCAATGGTCACTTTGATGACCATCGGCCTCGTCGGTGGGTCGATCCTTCTCGCGCCGTCGATCGTCCTCGGTTACGCCGTGAAGGCAGCCGAACGCGAAGACCTCGAGCGTGAGCGCGAAGCCAAGTCGGCAGCACAGCAATGAGCATCACCTCATCGCGCCTCTCTGCGGCCGAACGCCGCGAGCAACTCCTCGGCGTCGCCCTGCGTGTGTTTGCCCAAAAGGGCTTCCACAACTCGTCGATGAACGACGTGGCCGACGCAGCCGGCGTCACCAAGCCGGTTTTGTACCAGCACTTCGACTCGAAGCGCGCGTTGTACATCGCTGCCCTCGAGGCCGTCGGCGAAACCATGATCGCCGCAATCAAACGAGCCACGGCCGACGCCGCCTCGGGCCGCGAAAAGACAACGGCCGGCATGATCGCCTATTTCCGTTGGGTGATGGACGACCCCGATGCATTCATGCTGCTTTTCGGCAGCGGCACACGTCGCGACGAAGAATTCGCGGCCGTCTCGATGCGCATCGAAAAGACGACAGCCGAGATGATCGCGCCCTTGATTGCCGCCGACGTCGATGCCGAACAGCAGCGCATCATCGCCCACGCCCTCATCGGGATGAGCGAGGGGGCGTCACGTCACCTGATTCAGCGTGGCGAACAATTCGACCCCGATTCGGTGGGCGAACAACTCGCCACCCTCGCTTGGGCCGGACTCCGCTCGATCGGTCGCCGCCCGGCCTGACCCGCATCACCGTTTTCGGCAGGCGGGCTCAACGCAATACGAAGCCGCGGTACCCGTCGGCAAAACCCGCGGTACGCAGCTCGTCGGTCAGCTCGTCACGTTTGTCGTAGTCGGCCAACGGTTGACCGTTCACCTTGCGAATCTCGACCGATCGAACACGACCGTCCTTGCCGAGTGACGCAAGAGCCGCAACGAGTGCCGAAAGACCGCGACCCGTTGCCGCGGGAAACGGCACCAAATTCCCCGAGCGCGTATCGAACCACGCAAGTGCACGACCCGCATCGAGAACCACTACCGAAGCTGCACTGCGCGCGGGACGACCATCGTTGTCGGGCCATGCAAGGACCGAGCCGAAGGGCTGTGCCGGATCGGTGGTGGCGAGCACGATCGCAGGGGCAGCCTCTTCCGGGTGAAGCTCGACGTCGACCGCATCGCGAAATTCACGCAGGCGATCGACGGCACCGGGAAGAGCGAACTGCGCTGCACCAAGCCCCTCGATGAAATAGCCGCGGCGGACGTGCCCCCGCTCCTCGAGCACCTTCAGAACCGAATACACACCGGCGAATCCACCGCGAACCGATTCACCAAGAACGGCCTCGCGCGTCACGACTCCGTGACGGGACAACAGTTGTTGCGCAATCGCATTGATCTCGGCCGTACCGACGGCGGCCGTCTGGTTGGGCGGCTCGAGACGACTCCAACGACCCGAACCCGCGGGCGGACCCACGCGCGTGAGGCGCATCGAACGCGGCCGACTTGTTGGACGCTGGCTGCGCCGCGCGTTTCCGCTTCGGGCCCCGCCCAGCAGCGACCGCAACGGCGCCAGGGTGTCGTTCGTGACTTCGCCCGCCCACACCATGTCCCACAGTGCCGCGAGCCGCTCGGCCTCGGTTGCCGACGGGGTCGCCGAGACGATTCCGTTCCAGAAACTTGCCCCACGCGTGACGAGCGCGGTCCGGATGGCAACGTGCATCGGATCATCGGGCATCTCGGGACGCTCGAAAACGGGCAGAAGATCGTCGACCTGATCGGCGAAGAACAGCCGGATGCGGCCGTCGTTCGAGCCGATGGCTCCCGCCCCAACCCACACGACTTCACCGCTCGAAAAGAGCGCGTCGAGATCGGAGGGTCGATAGCCGCGAACCCGCTGTGGCAGCACGTCGGTCTCGAGCGTTGACGCAACGAGCGCGGAGCCCTGCAGCATCTGAATGACATCGACCAGCGCGTCGGGGCCACCGCGTTGACCGGTCAGCCGCCCCGACGATGCCGCATCGGATCCGGCGATGCCGTGCCATGCGGGCAAAAAACGCGCGAAAACGGCCTGATCAACCGGTTCGACCTCACGCCTGAGCGCGGCAAGTGACCTGCGACGAATCTGGCGGAGAATCTCGACATCGCACCATTCGCGCTCGATTCCGTCGGGGCGGAATGCTCCGAGCACGACACGATTGTCGGCCTCGAGTGCACGCAGCGCCCCGAGGGCACGTTCGGTGGAGAGCCCGAAGCGCCCGACCACGGCCGACGTGACGAACGGTGCGTGGGTTCTGGCGAAACGCGCAACGAGAACTTCGAGCGGGCGCGGAACCGGCTCGGTGAAATCCCGCGGCAGACCCATGGGCAACGCACAACCGAGGGCATCGCGATACACGGCGGCATCCTGAGCAGCGACGAACCGCTCTTCACCGGCGACCGCAACCGCAATGATGCGTCGTTCGGCAAGCAACCGGTCGACCCCTGTATCGACACCGGCTTCGCAACGCAGCGAGACTTCGGTGCGCGAGAGATCGCCGACCTTGCGGAAGACGTCGTGCAGTTCGTCGTCGGTGCGTGCACGCCGACCGTCGGCGATGCACTGGGCCGACAGTTCAACATCGGCGATGGCACCGGCATCGAGCAGTTCACGCAACTCTTCGGTACCGAGGAGTTCGTTCAACAAGTCACGGTCAAGCGACAGAGCGGCTGCACGTCGTTCGGCCAACGGCGCATCGCCTTCGTACATGTACGTGGCAACCCAGTTGAAGAGGAGACTCTGGGCGAATGGCGATGCCTTCGGCGTGTCGACCGCAACAACCTTGATGCGTCGCGACTGCACCCGCGCAAGGATGTCGCGCAGGCCGGGAACGTCGAAAACGTCCTGCAAACATTCGCGGCTCGCCTCGAGCAACATCGGAAACGACGGATACTTGCTTGCGACAGCAAGCAGGTCGGCGGCCCGCTGACGCTGCTGCCACAACGGGGTGCGCTGGTCGGGTCGGCGTCGCGGCAACAACAACGCACGCCCTGCGCACTCGCGGAACCGTGCCGCAAAGAGGGCGGTTTCGGGCAACGCCGACACGACGGCTTCTTCGATGGCCTCGGGATCGAGCATCAGGTCGTCGAGTGGCACGGAATCAAGCGCCTCGGGCAATCGCAACACGATGCCGTCGTCGGCGTACATCGTTTCGACGGGCATTTCGAGACGTTCACGCAGGTGCCGCTGGATGGCCATCGACCACGGTGCATGCACGGGAACTCCGAACGGTGTGTGGATGCACACACGCCAGTCGCCGAGTTCGTCGCGAAACCTTTCGATGACGATTGTCGTGTCATCGGGCACCACACCAGTTGCCTCGGCCTGTTCGGCGAGATAGTTGACCACGTTCGCCGCGGCGAACGCATCGAGGAAATGCTCCTCCGACAATGTGCGCAACGCATCGGCGGTGTCGAGGTTGCGAATGCGACGCTGGAACTCACCCACTGCACGACCGAGCTCGACGGGACGACCCAACTGGTCGCCGTGCCAAAAGGGCATTTTTGCGGGCTCGCCCGGCGCAGGGGTGACGATGACTTTCTGGAACGTGATGTCTTCGATGCGCCACGTCGAGGCACCGAGAAGAAAGGTCTCGCCCGGGCGCGATTCGTAGACCATCTCTTCGTCGAGTTCCCCCACCCGGGTGCCGTCGGGCAGGAACACCCCGAAGAGACCCCTGTCGGGAATGGTGCCGCCGTTGGTGACGGCAAGACGCTGGGCCCCGTCGCGTGCGCGCACCTTGTTCGTCACGCGATCCCAAACGATGCGTGGCCGTAGCTCGTTGAATTCGGTGCTGGGGTACCGGCCGGCCAACAGGTCGAGGACGTTGTGGAGAATCTCGTCGGAGACCTCGGCGAAGTTCGCACACTGCCGAACCAGTGCTGCAAGATCATCGACCGACGTCTCACCTGCGATTGCCACGTGGGCCACGATCTGCTGGGCAAGAACGTCGAGTGGATTGCGCAGATAGCGGGTCGACTCGATTGCACCTTCGACCATCCGCCGCGCAACAACGGCCGTTTCGATCAGATCGCCACGGTGCTTCGGGAACAGTCGCCCACGACTGGGCTCGCCGACGCTGTGGCCGGCACGACCGACGCGCTGCAGTCCCCTGCTGACTGCACCGGGAGACTCGACCTGAATGACCAGGTCGACTGCACCCATGTCGATCCCGAGTTCGAGGCTCGATGTCGCAACGAGGCCGCGCAGGGTTCCCTTCTTCAATTGGTCCTCGATGATGACGCGCTGCTCACGGGCCAGCGAACCATGGTGCGCCCGCACGAGGTCGTCGGCGAGTCCGGATTCGGAAGCGAGTTCGTTCAAGCTTGCGGCCAGTCGCTCGGCTTGGCGTCGCGCGTTGCAGAAAATGATCGTGCTGCGGTGCGCCAGAATCTCTTCGAGTATCTGCGGGTACAGGCTGGGCCAAATACTGGCGCGGCGCGGCGTGAGGGCCGCCGTTGCCGGACCGCTGACGAGTTCGATCGACTCCGAGCGTCGACCCAGGTCGCCCATGTCCTCGACCGGTACGCGGACCGCAAGTTGAAGTTCTTTGCGGACCCCCGCGTCGACGATTGAAACGGGGCGGGGCGTACCGCCACTGAAGCCACCGAGGAAGCGCGCCGTCTCTTCGAGCGGGCGCTGGGTCGCCGACAGACCGATTCGTTGCGGTTCGGACTTCGTGATCGCGCACAGACGCTCGATACTGAGCATGAGGTGTGCACCGCGCTTGGTGCCGGCGAGCGCGTGAATCTCGTCGATGATGATGGTGTCGACGTTGACCAGCGTCTTGCGCGCCTGTGACGTGA
>CAZKVD010000013.1:0-28043 GCA_964556145.1 uncultured Bifidobacterium sp.
TGAAGTCGCGGGTCATGCGTCGCGTTTCGAGCGCGCGACGCAGTTCCATTGAAAGCCGGCGCCTAGGCGCGCTTGCCGAGCTTGGCGAGGCTCTCGGTCATCGTCCAACCATGAACGATGAGCACGCCACCCTTGGCGGCAGGAACCTTGGCGAACATCTCGGCAACGGCCGCATTGGTCTTTTCGGGCTTCGACGACTCGTGATCGAGATAACCCGACTGGCCGGCAGCTTTGACGACGAACGACTGCTCGTCGTAGTTCGCATCGACACCGAAGCGCTTGGCCAGACGACGACCCCAGGCACGCTCTTCCCCGACCGCCCGATGGCCGGGTCGCGGAATCATTTCAGTGAGCGACTTGAACGCTTCGAGGCCGTCGGCCGAAACGAAACGCGAGCCGACAACGACATCTTCGTCGGGGAAGGCCATGAGAGCACGGTGGTAGGCCTCGGTCATGAGCCCCTTCAGCACGGTGTCGCGCTTGGTCGAGCGCTTGACACTCATGAGACCAATGAGAACGCACGGCGTGCCGCCGATGCGCTCGAGAGTGGAAAACGTGAAACCCTGCAACTTGCCGTCGACACGCGCCGTGGTGTTGAGAACCCAATCTTCCTTTGCCTTGGACAAAAGACCGATGTCGAAGTTGCCCCCCATCGACGCCATCTCATCGAGGTCGGCGTCGGTCAGCGCAGAAGAGTCGCGGGTATCGACCTCGAGTGCCATGGCGACATATTCTGCCAGCGAAATCGGCCGTCCCCTACCCGACCCACCCGGTGCAGTGGCTTATTCGACAACGACCGCGTCGCCAAAGCCCACCCGCAGATCGCCGATTGCCTTGTCGATATTGACGCTGAAGCCATCGGCCAGCTGCAACACCGTGCCCGGGCCCATGTCGAGAATCACGGGGGCTTCCCCAGGGAACTCGGTGAGGATGGCCTTGAGACGCTCGATCAGGTCTTCGTCGACTGCCGTGGCCGACAACTTGATTCGCACCGACTTGGGGCCGCTCATCGCGAGGTTCTCGATGATCTCGATCTTCTGGGCGTTGAATCCGACCCGTGCATCGTCGCGGCGGTCGAGTCGACCCCGCACGGCAACAATGGCGTCGTCGGAGAGGACGTGCCCGTACTCGGCCAGAGTTTTCGGGAAAACCGTCACTTCGATGGTCGACTCGAGATCCTCGAGAACGAAGACCGCCATTTGGTCGCCTCGTTTGGTGTACTTGCGCGCAAAGTTCGTAATGACACCGCCGATCATCAGAAAGGCACCGTCTTCTCGCTCGCGGGCCTCGGCAATGGTGCTGTCGGTACGACGACGAAGGGCGTACTCGGCGCCCATCAGCGGGTGGTCGGAGATGTACAGACCGAGCATGTCCTTTTCGTTGCGCAACTGATCGGCCTTGACAAATTCGAGGGTCGGAATCTCGATGCGGTCGCTGAATCCGGCCTCGCCCGCCATTTCGTCTCCGAAGAGGCTCATGATTCCCCGGTCGCGTTCGCGGCGACGGTCGACGGTGGTGTCGATGATCTGCTCGAACACCATGAGGAGCCCACGCCGGGAGTGACCGAGAGAGTCGAAACACCCCGCCTTGATGAGGGACTCGACGGTTCGCTTGTTCAGCACCTGTTCGGGGACACGTTCTGCGAATTCGTGGAACGACACGAACGGTCCGTTCGCATCACGTTCGGCCAGCAGGTGCTCGACCAGGCCCTCACCGACGTTGCGAATGGCGGACAGACCAAAGCTGACGGCACGCGGAACCTCGCCGTCGGGGCCCGCAGGAAGAGCAGCGAAGTCGGAACGCGACAAGTTGATGTCGGGCGTTTGCACCTGGATGCCGTTGCTGCGGGCGTCGGCCAGGTACACGGCGCTCTTGTCGAAGTTGCCCTTGACGCTCGAGAGCAAACAGGCGACGTACTGCACCGGATAGTTCGCCTTGAGGTACGCCGTTTGGTACGCGATGAGTCCGTACCCGTATGCGTGGCTCTTGTTGAACGCGTAGTCGGCAAACTTTTCGATGACGTCGAAAAGTTGGCGTCCGAGACCCGATCCGTAACCCGCATCGGCACAACCCGACTCGAAACGGTCGCGCTCCTTCGCCATGAGTTCGGGAATCTTCTTGCCACACGCCTTGCGCAAGTTGTCGGCCTCGGCCAACGAATAACCGGCGAACTTCTGCGCGACGCGCATCACACTCTCTTGGTACACCATCAGGCCGTAGGTGTCGGACAGCAGCTCGCGCGCATCTGCGTGGAAGAACTGAGGTTCTTTGCGTCCGTTCTTGTAGTCGGCGTAGTCGTAGTGCATGTTGGCGCTCATCGGACCCGGCCGATACAACGCCACAACGGCAGCGACATCGTCGAAACTGTTCGGCGCAAGCGACTGCAAGAGCGCCCGCATCGGTGGGCTTTCCAACTGGAAGACCCCGACGGTGTCCCCGCGCGACAACAGGTGAAACGTCGCGGGATCGTCGAGCGGGATCGCATCGATGTCGAAGTCGGCAGCGACCGAGGCGCGGACCATTTCGACGGTGTCGGTGATGACGTCGAGGTTGCGCAACCCGAGGAAGTCCATCTTCAACAGACCAAGTTCTTCGACGCCGTGCATTTCGAATTGCGTCACGATCGGAGCGCTGTCGGGGTCTTGGCCGGCCTCGGGCTTGCGCTGAATCGGCAGGTAGTCGGTCAACGCGTCCCGGGTGATGACCACGGCCGCGGCGTGGATGCCGTCGGAACGCTTGAGACCCTCGAGACCCTTTGCGACTTCGACGACCCGCTTGACGTCGGGGTCGGAGTCGACCATCGCCCGCAGATCGGCAGCCGCGCGGTAACCGTCGCGGTGCTTGGGCACCTCTTCGAAGCAGTACTTGAGGGGCGTGTCACGACCCATGACGAGGGGTGGCATCGCCTTTGCGATCTTGTCACCGAGGCCGTACGGGTACCCGAGCACGCGCGCCGCATCGCGAACCGCGTTGCGGGCCTTGATGGTCCCAAAGGTGATGATCTGTGCAACGTGGTCGCGTCCGTAGGTTTCGGCGGCGTAGCGAATCATCTCGTCGCGGTAGCGCGAGTCGAAGTCCATGTCGATATCGGGCATCGAGATACGACTGGGGTTGAGGAACCGCTCGAACAGAAGGTCGTATCGAATGGGGTCGAGATCGGTGATCCGCAGGCAATAGGCGACGGCGCAACCGGCTGCGGATCCACGCCCCGGGCCGACGCGAATGCCACTGTCGCGCGCGTGGCGAATGAGGTCCCACACGATGAGGAAGTACGAGGCGAAACCCATGTCGTCGATGACCTTGAGTTCGTACGAGAGTCGTTCGACAACGGCTTGTGGCAGATTGTCGCCCCACCGTTCACGTGCACCCTGGGTGGTGAGGTGTTTGAGATAGTCGATGTCGGTGACGAATCCGTCGGGTACGGGAAACTCGGGCAGGTGCACCTTGCCGAATTCGATCTCGACGTTTGCGCGCTCGGCGATCCACAACGTGCTGTCGCAGGATTCGGGAACTTCGCGGAACAGGTGCCTCATCTCGCTGGCCGACTTCAGGTAGTGCTCTTCACCTTCGAAGCGGAAACGATTCGGATCCGAGAGCATCGAACCCGTTTGCACACAGAGCAAGGCATCGTGCGAGGTGTGGTCGTCGCGATGCGTGTAGTGAGAGTCGTTGGTTGCAATCAGCGGTGCACCGATTTTTTTGGCGATCTCGATCAGTTGCGGGTTCGTTTGAATTTGGGCCGGAATTCCGTGATCCTGAATTTCGACGAACAGGTTGTCTTTGCCGAAGATCTCTTGAAGGCGGCCGGCACGCTCGAGAGCACCCTTTTCGTCACCGCGCAGAAGGGCCTGGAGAACGTGGCCACCGAGACATCCGGTCGAGCAGATGAGGCCCTCGCTGTATCGCTCGAGGAGTTCCCAATCGAGCCGCGGCTTGTAGTAATAACCCTCGAGGTAGGCAAGGCTCGACAGTTGAATGAGGTTGCGGTAACCGGTGTTGTTTTCGGCGAGCAACGTGAGGTGGTAGTAGAGCTTGCTGCCCGTTTCGGTGTCACCACCCGTGTCGTCGATGCGCCCACGCCGCGCCGGACGCTCGTGGCGCGATTCGTGAGCCATGTAGGCCTCGGTTCCGATGATCGGCTTGACGCCCTGCGCCTTGCACTCTCGATAGAAATCGAGGACGCCGTACATGTTGCCGTGGTCGGTGATGCCGAGAGCAGGTTGCCCGTCGGCCGCCGCTGCCGCCACCAGCTCGTCGAGACGAGAGGCGCCGTCGAGCATTGAGAACTCGGTGTGGACGTGCAGGTGCGTGAAGGAACTGGACATGGCGGGTCAGGCGTCCGAAATTACCAAAAGGGTGACACGCGACGGGTTGCCGCGCGTCTGCTCAGAGATAGGGGCCGTTCGGGGCGTCGGGCGACGGCTGATTCATCCCGCCGGGAAGCTGGCGCATCTGTTCGAGTTGCTGGCGAGCTGCAATCTGTTGGGCAAAGAGCGTCGCCTGAATTCCGTGGAAAAGCCCCTCGAGCCAGCCGACCAACTGGGCCTTGGCAACCCGCAGTTCGGCCTCGCTGGGCACCGTGCCCTCGTGGAACGGAAGGGCGAGCATGCGCAGTTCTTCCTGAAGGTCGGTCGAGAGAGCACCGGAAAGTTCGACGATCGAACGCTCGTAAATTTCGGCGAGTCGCTCGCGGCTTGGCTCGTCGAGCGTGGTGGCGTGCGCCTCGTCGAGCAACTGCTTGACCATCGAACCAATTCGCATCACCTTGGCGGGCTCGGTGATCGTTTCGGATTCATTCTTTCCGGGAGCGGCCTCGTTTCCGGAGGGAATGACGATTTCGGGTGTTTCGCTCATGATGACTCCGCGATTCTTCGAGGGGACGTGAAGACTTTAGAGCAGCATCAGGCGACGTGCACCAGCAACGGAACCTCGACTTCGGCTGCGGTCATGCTGCCGTGTCGGCATTGAAGCACGAAATGCCCGCCATCGGCCGGATCGTCGAAGGTCACTTCGGCAAATGGGACAAGCGCCACGTCGCCGAGCCGACGCAGTGCGGGTGGGCGAACGACGGGCCCGAACCATTGGTCTTCGATGATTTGCTCGCGTGGGACGACCCAAGCCACGTTGCCGTACGACTCTTGACACGCCGCCAACAGTTCGCGTTCGGATCCGCTGCGTGCATGCAACCAACGAAAACGTCCCTCACCCGACTGGCGGTCGACGAGAGACATCACATCGTCGGAGAGGTGGATGATGTTGTTCCCCACCTGTACCTGACCATGATCGGCCAAGATGTAGAGCGCGGTTCCGGACGGCAGCGAGTCGATGAGATCGGCGACCAAACGGTCGCAGGCGCGCAGTTCGGCGTCGTAGTAGTCGCCAAACCCGCGCTCGTGTGCAACCTTGTCGAGGCCGTCATAGTACGCGTACACCAGGGGTTCGCCGGCTGCGAGCAGGTGCCTGACGATGAGCGGGATGCTCGATGCAACCCGCCACCCACGCGGAAGCGAGCCCCTCAGGTGCGCCTCGGTGAATCCGGTGTCTTCGAGTTCGGCCTTCGACACGACGGGAACCCGAACGCCCATGAAGGGTTCGCATGGCTGGACGTTGCGCGGTGGGTGCGTGCGTCGCAGATCGCCACGTTCGTCTCCCCACCTCAACGAGTTCATGACGCTCGGTCCCATGTCCATCCGATAGCCAACGATGCCGTGCTCTCCCGGACACATGCCGGTCGTGAGCGATGTGAGCGCCGTGGCCGTTGTTGTCGGAGCAACGGACGTGATGACGGTTCCGGCCAGACCCGCAAGGGTTGGCGCAATCACCTCGCGTGCCCGAAGTTGGTTCCAACCCAGACCGTCGATCAAGAGGACAACCCGGCGCTCGACGGATGTGTCGTGGTCGACCATCCAGGGTGGCACCGGAGTGGCGGCGCCCCGTGGGCCAAGCGCGCCACGCAGGACCCACGGCATGACATCGACGAGAGATCCGGCGCCGTATCGCGGGAGGACGGGAGACGGTGCCACTCCACGAGTCAACCAGAAGTACGATGAGACCGTGCGTGTTTCCACAAGAGGCGACTATGCGTGTCGCGCGTTGCTGTCGCTTGCGTTGCACGCAGACTCCTCGGGGCCGACCTCGGTTCGCGACATTGCCGAACGCACCGGCCTCCCCCAGCCCTACCTCGAGCAAATTCTCCTCGCGCTGAAGGGTGCCGGTCTGGTGCGATCAAAGCGCGGCGTCGGCGGTGGCTACGTGCTTGCCAAGGACCCGAACGAGATCAAACTCGCCGAGATCATCTCGGCGGTCGATGGACCCATCACGGTCGGCGACTTCGGACAGCCCCACCAGGACGGCTCGTGCAGCCACGAAGGACAATGCGTTCTTCTCGCCATTTGGGACGCCGCCGGTCAGCACATGCGACATCACCTCGAGGCCTACACACTTGCGGGAATTGCGGCTGCCGCAAAGGGCAACGCTCCCTGGCCCGAAATCAATCACCCTCACTGAACAACGCAACCAGCGATTCGATGTCGGCCGGTACCGGCGCCTCGAACGACATGTCGTCACCGCTTCGTGGATGTTCAAAGGAAAGACGAACCGCATGCAGCGCAGGGCGACCGAACGGGACGGTGGCGCGAACTCCTCCGTAGGTCGCGTCGCCGAGAACCGGGTGGCCGACGGCCGCAAGATGCACCCTGATTTGATGCGTACGGCCCGTCTCCAATTGACAACGCACAAGGCTGGCAGAGATTGGTGCAACGAACTCGCGCAGCACTTCGTAGTGGGTTCGTGCGGGCTTTCCATCGACACGAACCGCCATCTTCGTGAGCTCCCGCAAATCGCGACCGATCGCCGCGTCGATGACACCACTGTGCGCATCGAATGCCCCGACCGCAACTGCCAGGTACTCGCGGTGAACCAATCGTTGCGACAATTGATGAACCAACGACTCGTAGGCATCGGACGTCCGCGCGACAACCATCAGGCCCGTCGTTCCCGCGTCGAGGCGGTGCACGATGCCCGGACGCATCGGATCACCGACCCCCGCGATTTCGGGATACAACGCAAGCAGACCGTTGACAAGCGTGCCGGCCGGGTTCCCCGCCCCCGGGTGAACAACAAGCCCATTGGCCTTGTTCACGACGACGATGTCGGCATCGGCGTGCACAATCTCGACGCGCACTGATGCATCGGCCTTCGGCAATTCCTTCTCGGGAAGCTTGGCGGTGTCGATGACAATCACCTGACCGACCTCGAGTTTCACCTTTCCGGCCGCCGCCGGCACTCCATCGACGCTGACCCCACCGCCCGCAATCAGCGCAGCGGACTGGGCGCGACTGAGATCGGCGAGAAGTGCGACAACCCGGTCGAGCCGGTCACCCGCAAGCGCCGAGGGAATTTCCTCTTGGATCATGATGCGTCACTTTCACTGCTTGCATCGCTCTTTGCTCGCTCGGGGAGCATCGAGGCAACGACGAGCGCAGCGGCACCGACCACGATCGCGGCATCGGCAATGTTGAAGATGGGCCACCACTGGAGATCGATGAAGTCGACAACCGCACCGTTCAACCACGCATCGCCGCGGAACAGTCGATCGATGATGTTTCCCATCGCACCCCCCGCGACCAGACCAACGAGAAACGATCCGGGCGCGGTGTTGCGTCGCAGGCCGATGAGCAAATAGGCGACGACAAGAACGCCGACAACCGCGATCAGGGGTCCGATGCCCTGACCCTTGGCGAATGCCATGCCCGTGTTGAAGGCAAGGTTGAAACGCAACGAACCAACGATGTCGATCGTGTGGCCATCGGCCAGGGCATTGAGCGCCCAGTGCTTTGTGATTTGATCGGCAACCACGACGACCAATGCGGTCGCCAGAGTCACACCGCGGAGGGATTTCACCGTCGGCCGATGCCCCCGACGCGCTCTTCGACGAGTTCGGTCGTCCACGGCAACGCCTTCAAGCGTTCACGCGGAATCGGCTTGCCCGAATGGCTGGAGTACCCGTACTCGCCGACACCGAGTCGAATCAGTGCAGCATCGATCTCGTCGACGGTTTGGCGAGCCTGCGCCGACAAGGTGAGGTCGCGCTCACGTTCGACCACCATCGTGTCGCCCTCGCCGCCTTCGTCGTCGAACTGCACGTCGCCCATCTCGGCATCTTCGATCAACTGGTTTGCCTCGTCCTCGAGGCGGTTCGCCTGGCCGACCAACTTGGCGCGCTCGGCGAGCAGAAGTTCGCGTTGGCCGAACAGGAACTTGAGGTCGAACTCACGTGTCGAGGTGATGCCATCCTGCGATGGACCCTTGACGATCGGTGGCTTTTCCATTGCCTTCTTGCGACGCTCGGCCTCTTTGCGAGCCAACTCCGCAAGACGCTCGGCCTCTTTGGCCTGGCGTGCAGCTTCGCGCTCGGCCTCTTTGCGCTTGGCCTCGGCTTCGCGAAGTTTCTTTGCTTCGGCATCGGCCTTTTCCTTGACCTTCTTTGCCAGCGCCATCTCGCGCTCTTTCGCCTTCTTCGCAGCAGCGAGTTCGCGTTCCTTCGCCTTCTTCGCAGCAGCGAGTTCGCGCTCCTTGGCGCGCTTGGCAGCTTCGGCCTGCTTCTGCTTCGCCTTGCGCTCGGCCTCGAGTTTCTTCTTCTCGGCAGCCTTCTGGCGCGCGGCGGCTTCGCGTTCGCGCTGAGCCTTCACCTTGGCGGCATCGGCCTTCTTCTTTGCAGCACTGGTCTTTGCGGGTGCGGCCTTCTTTGCTGCTTTCTTCGCCGGCGTCACTTTCTTCGGAGCAGGCTTCTTCGCGGCCTTTTTCGCAGGCGCCTTTTGGGCGGGTTTCTTGGCGACGGGCTTCTTCTTGGCCGGGGCCTTCTTGCCCGCTGCCTTCTTCTCTGGTTTCCGGGCGGACTTCTTCGCCGTCTTCTTGATCGGCTTTCTCGCTGCCATCACCTTCTCCTGTCCGTGGGTGCGAGGAGTCTAGGACGCAACCGCCATCCAGACGCGTACCTCTGCCCCGTCAACCGTTTCGGCGTGCTGGGGTTGGCCCGTTCCGGGCCCAAAGGTGACGGATGTGGCCAGAACCTCGCCCGCGATCATCTCGCCGTGGGCCGACAGTTGAGCCAACAATTCCGTGGGGCCGTCGATTCCCACGGTGACGCGGTCACTGACGTTGAGGTCGAGGGCCCGACGGGTCTGCTGGAGCATACGGATCATGTCGCGCGCGGCCCCTTCTGCCTCGAGTTCGGGCGTCACGTTGACGTCGAGAACCACGACTCCACTGGCTGAACCCAGTGCCGCGCTGGCACTACCCGGTGCCGCGACCAGCTTCAAGGTGAACTCACCTTCCTGCAACGTGACACCTGCTGCGACCGGTAGTCCACCTTCGAGGACCCAATCCCCCTTCTTGACCGCCGCAATGACCGACTGCACCTGTCCGCCAACGCGGGGACCGAGAGTCTTCGGCAGAACCTGAAGCTCTCGACTCGCAACCGAACCAACGTCGCTGGTGAAAACGACGTCGCGAACGTTGACCTCGTCGCGAATGATCTCGGCATGCGCGGCAGCCGATGCAAGGTCGGGCGAAGCAACGGTGAGTAGCTGCAGCGGCAGACGCACACGGCGACCGTGTGCCTTGCGTACCGACAGCGCCGTCGAACAGATGTCGCGAACACCGTCCATCGCTTCGACCAGTGCGGGGTCAGCGGGCAGATCGGTCGCGGCCGGCCAGTCGGTGAGATGAACGCTGCGCTCACCGGTGAGGCCACGGAAGATGTCTTCGGCGAGGATCGGCTGCAGCGGTGCCATGACGCGGCACAACACGTGCAACACGGTGTGAAGAGTGTCGATTGCCTCCTGGTCGCCCGCCCAGAATCTGTCGCGGCTGCGCCTGACGTACCAGTTGGTCATGACGTCGAGGAACGACCTGATCGTTGCGCACGCTTCGAACAGATCGTACGCATCGAGTTGCGTCGTGAGGTCGGCAACGAGATCGTGGGTTTTCGCAAGGACGTACCGATCGAGAACGTTCGAACTGCCCGTCGACCACTTGCCGGTTTTCGCCTCGGCGTTGGCGTAGAGGGAAAGGAAGTACCAGGTGTTCCACATCGGCAGCGCAACGTGCCGCACCGTTTCACGGATACCCGCCTCGGTGACGGAAAAATCTCCACCGCGGAGAATCGGCGACGAAAGCAGGTACCAGCGCATCGCGTCGGCGCCGTACGTGTCGAAGACCTTCATCGGGTCGGGGTAATTGCGCAGGCTCTTCGACATCTTCTGGCCGTCGTCGCCCAGCACCACACCGTGACCCACGCACGTCGAGAAAGCGGGTCGATCGAACAGCGCGGTTGCAAGAACGTGCATCGTGTAGAACCAACCGCGGGTTTGAGCGACGTATTCAACGATGAAGTCGCCCGGATAGTGACTGTCGAACCAGGCCTCGTTCTCGAACGGATAGTGCACCTGCGCAAAGGGCATCGAGCCACTTTCGAACCAGCAGTCGAGCACTTCGGGGACCCGTCGCATCATCGACTTGCCCGTGGGGTCGTCGGGATTCGGACGAACGAGTGAATCGATGACGGGACGGTGGAGGTCGGCCACCTTCACGCCGAAGTCGGCTTCGAGTTCAGCCACGCTGCCGTACACGTCGATCCGGGGATAGGTCGGGTCGTCGCTCTTCCACACCGGAATTGGCGAACCCCAGAATCGGTTTCGACTGATCGACCAGTCACGGGCATTCGCCAGCCACTTGCCGAAGGTTCCATGCTTCAGGTACTCGGGCACCCAACGGATCTGCTCGTTCAGCTCGACCATGCGGTCGCGGAACTTCGTGACCTCGACGAACCAACTGGAAATTGCGCGGTACACGAGGGGCTGCGCGCAGCGCCAGCAGTGGGGGTACGGGTGGTCGTAGCTGTCGTGACGCACGACCCGACCCGCGTCTTTCAGATGACGGATGACGAGGGGATTCGCCTCGAACACGTGGGTTCCGGCCCATGGCGTGATCTCGGCCGTGTAGCAACCCTTTTCGTCCATTGGGCAGATCGTGGGAATGCCGGCTGCATTGCAGACGTTTTGGTCGTCTTCACCGAATCCGGGAGCCATGTGAACGACACCCGTGCCGTCTTCGGTTGTTACGAAATCCCCACCCAACACGCGGAACGCATTCGGGGTGTCGGCGAGGAACGGCAACAGGGGCGCATAGGTGCGACCAATCAGTTCGCTCCCCTTCACGGTTCCCACGCGCTGTGCATCGGCGAGTTCCTTCTCGTACGACACCAGTCGCGCCTCGGCCAGGACGTAACGATGCCCGTCGCTTGCCTGCATCACCGCGTAGTCGATGTCGGGCCCAACGGCGAGCGCAAGATTCGACGGCAACGTCCATGGCGTCGTGGTCCAGGCGAGGATGCGCTCACCCGTCTCGAGTTCGAACCACACCGTGAGCGCCGGGTCCTGACGGTTCAGGTAAACGTCGTCCATTCGTGTTTCGGTGTTCGACAACGGGGTCTCGCAACGCCAGCAATATGCGAGGACACGAAAACCCTCGTAGATGAGCCCCTTGTCCCACAACGTGCGGAACGCCCACATGACGCTTTCCATGTACGAAACATCGAGCGTCTTGTAATCGCGTTCGAAGTCGACCCATCGAGCCTGACGCGTGACGTAGCGCTCCCATTCTCCGGTGTATCGCAGAACGCTCGTTCGACAGGCGTCGTTGAACTTGTCGATGCCGAAGCGCGCGATTTCTGGATGACCCGAAATGCCGAGTTCCTTTTCGGCTTCGACCTCGGCCGGAAGACCGTGACAATCCCAACCGAAACGCCGCTCGACGCGACGACCCCGCATTGTTTGGTAGCGGGGAACGGCGTCCTTCACGAATCCGGTGAGCAGGTGACCGTAGTGAGGAAGCCCGTTTGCAAACGGCGGACCGTCGTAGAAGACGAATTCGTTCTCGCCGTTCTCTCCGGCGGGACGGTTCTCCACCGAGGCAACGAACGTGGCGTCGGCAGCCCAGAACGCCTGCACCGCGACTTCGACGGCGGGAAAGTTCGGTTGGGGGTCAACCTTGGGATACGGCACGGTTCTGCAGGGTATTGCGTCGAACGAAAATCAGACGATTCCGCACTGCAGAATCAACCTGCCCACGACGAACTGCAGGAACAGAATCACGACGATTGGCGAGAGGTCGAACCCACCCATCGGGGGCAGGAAACGACGCGCAGAGCCCAGGAGCGGTTCGGTGGCCTTCCAGAGAACTTCGTAGACCTTGGACATGGGTCCACCGCTGCGCAGGGGAAACCACGACAACACGATCCGCACGAAAATCACGAGCACGTAAAGACTGAGAATCTGACAAAGGAGCTCACGCATGGCGGTGGTCGCGACTCAGTCGAACTGCGCGTGACGCTGGGCGCCCGGCTTCAAGAGGAACACGCCCGAAGCGACACGCTCCATCGATCCGTTCAGCGCGTAACAGATGCCGCTTGCAAAGTCGATGAGGCGGCGCATGACCTCGGGCTCGGTGGTCTCGAGATTCATGATGACCGGCTGGCCTTCCTTGAAACGATCGGCGATTTCCTTGGCTTGCTCGAAACGTTGCGGGCGCACCGTGACGGTTTCTCCCCCGGCAGCGGCAAGCGGACGCACCGTTGCGGTTTGGCGCGGCGCGCCAACGGGACGCAGGCGAAGGCCCGAATCGTCGGGACGCGGATACGCACCACTGTCTGCCGGAATGGCACCGCTGTGATCGTCGTACTCGTAGTCGGGACGCGGGCGCGGAACGCGACCCGAAGGTTCAGGCGCATACCCGCGTGCTGGACGCGCCGGACGCTCCATCTCGACGGACATGTCGTAGTCGTCGTATGCATCGTCGGCACCGAGGCCGAGATAGTCCATTGCTCGTCTCCACATCGACATATGACAGAGGTTACCCGAGGTGCTCAGGCCGAACGGGGACGTTCGCCGAAGATTCCCGACCCGATCCGTACGATCGTCGAGCCCTCTTCGATGGCAATACGAACGTCATGGGTCATACCCATCGACAGCTCCCCAAGTTCGAGATCGGCAGCAAGGTGCGCGGTGGCGCGAAAAGCCCTGCGCGTTGCAATGGGGTCGGCATCGCTCGGCCCCATCGTCATCAAACCCTCGACGGTCAGACCGGACTCGCGTGCCATTGCAACGAGATCCGGCACGTCGGTTGGTGCACAACCCGACTTCTGGGCCTCGTCGGTTGAATTCACCTGGACGAGCACACGGGCCGACGCACCGGCCCGAGCCGACTCTTTGGCAAGAGCCGCAACGACAGACGCCCGGTCGACCGTGTGCCACAAAGCGACATGTGGGAACAGCGCCTTCACCTTGTTCGACTGCAAATGCCCGATGAAGTGCACCGGCAGGGTGGAACGATCACCGAGGCGGGCCAACTTGTCGAGCAGTTCCTGGGCGTAGTTCTCGCCGACGCCATCGCAAGCGGCCCGTGCCGCCAGCACAAGCGCCGACTCGTCGAAGGTCTTGGTGACTGCAACGATTCGAACGGCATTGTCGTCGCCGCGTATCCCACGAATGAGCTCGCGCAACGCCCCAACGCGCTCGATGACGATGGACTCGTCGGGAGGAGGCTGCGTCACGTTTGGTTCCGCACGAAGCGGAGTGCCCTACTTGAGGAACGAAGGGACGTCGAAATCGTCGTCACCGCTGGTGTCGAGCGGGTCCTTGTCGGCGAATGCATCACGGGTGACGGGTCGGGGCTGGGCATCAACCGATCGCAATGGCGCGCGCTTCTGCTCACCTGCGTCCCAACGATCGAAACCGGCTGCAATGACGGTGACCCGAATTTCGTCGCCGAGTTCGTCGTCGATGACCGTACCGAAGATGATGTTCGCGTCGGGATGCGCAACCCCGTGTACCACCTCGGCCGCTGCGTTCATCTCGAACAGACCCATGCTGGACGGGCCCGAGATGTTGAGAAGGATGCCTCGGGCACCGTCGATCTGCGCCTCGAGAAGCGGGCTCGTGATGGCCGCCTTTGCCGCGATGACGGCACGGTTGTCGCCGCTGGCATGACCGATTCCCATGAGAGCCGTGCCGGCATTGCTGAGAATCATCTTCACGTCGGCGAAGTCGGTGTTGACGAGGCCGGGGGTCGTGATGAGATTGGTGATGCCGGCAACGCCATCGAGAAGGATGTCATCTGCCATCTTGAAGGCGTTCAGAAGACTCGTCTTGTCGTTGGCGACAGTGAGCAAGCGATCGTTCGGAATGACGATGAGCGTGTCGACTTTTTCCTTCAGCTTCTGAATGCCGTTGTCGGCCTGGGTTGCGCGACGGCGACCCTCGAAACTGAACGGACGCGTCACGACACCAATCGTCAGCGCGCCGAGCGAACGGGCGATTTCGGCAATGACGGGCGCGGCGCCGGTACCGGTACCGCCACCCTCACCCGCGGTGATGAACACCATGTCGGCGCCACTGATCATCTCTTCGATCTCGTCGCGATGCGCCTCGGCGGCCGATGCTCCGACCTCGGGGTTGCTTCCCGCCCCGAGACCTCGGGTGAGATCCCGTCCGATGTCGAGCTTGACATCGGCATCGGACATGAGCAGAGCCTGGGCGTCGGTGTTCACCGCAACGAACTCGACACCTTTCAGACCGGCGTCGATCATTCGGTTGACGGCGTTGACACCACCGCCGCCGACACCGACGACCTTCATGACAGCAAGATAATTTTGGGGCGCTCCGGCCATGGGCCACGACCTCCGAGAGTCGAACAACAGTTGGTTCATCTTTCCACGTTGAACCACAAAACTGGTGAATACCGTGAAATCGGCGCCGGAGCGCCACCGACATCAACGTCCGGCAAGTATCGGGTCACCGCTCGAGAGATCGATCCCCTTCAGGCTCTTCGGGTCGGTTCGCCTCAAAACGAGCACGAGGGACACCATCTTGGCGCGCAGGTCGGTGGGCTGACCGAAGGTGACAACCGTCCCGGTACGCAGCGTCATCAAGAGATCCGTCCCGCCCGCAACTCCCATGTTGAGCATCAACGGGGCCACCTCGGGAGGAAGCGACGCGGCGACCTGGGCGGCTGCGGTGTGGACATCGTCGGTCTGTCCGCCCGCGGGCAGATCCGGGCCGATGCCCGTGATCTGGGTGTACTGGGTTGGCTGGCCGTTCAGCACCGTGATGACCCGACCATCGATGTCGATGACACGCGCCTGGTTGTCGGAACCCAGATACCAGGCGATTGGTTTGCGCTCGGAAATGTCGAAGTGAACCGACGACGGGAACCTTCGCTTCACCTGGGCGTCACGCACCCATGGGTCGGCCTGCAACAGCTCCTCGACCGCGCCAAGGTCGAGGCTGAAGATCGACTTGCCGCGTACCAAGTCATCGGCCTGCGCGAGCGTCATCTTCGACGTGTACGTCGCACCGTCGATCACGACGTTGCGAACTCCGAAGAGTGGCGATGCAAGAACGGCGAGCACGAGACCAACCGCCAGAAGCGGGCCTCCGATCCACACGACGAGGCGCAGACGGCGGCGACCCTCGGCCCGGCGAACGGAAATGCGCCGCAAACGGAATCTGCCCGCTCCGCGAACGACGCCATCGCTGTCGCCATCGACATCGTCGGGCCGAACGACCGGACCCGTGAGTTCGGAGTCCTCGATGACGAGCGGTGGACGGCGCGCAACGGTGAGCTCATCGTCGGAAATGAGATCGAAACCGTCGATCAACACCGTCTCGGTGTCGCCCGAGGAAACCAGCAAAGCCGCCTGAGGCGCGGTGGTCGAGGGGGTCTCGATCGTGTGCTTTTCGAAAGCGGTCGTCAGCTCGTCGAGAACTTCGGCGGGCACGTCATTGACTGCCCGCACCACGGGTGTTTCGCCGGTCACCCGCGGGGCGCCGTCACTGGGGGTCGATTCGTCAGTCATTCGTGCTCGTCGTGGCGAGATGCGAGTCCAGCCTCGCAGTTCCAACGCCCGAGCGCCCGTCTTTCGCCGGTGCGAACGGCAGACCCGGCGCAAAGCCGACGAGTCGAACCTCGCTGTGCAGCGACGTCCCCTCGGCTTCGAGTACTCGGCGGTGCACCTCGAGCATGACCTTCACGACGTCGCTGCTCGTCGCCCCTTCGTTGGCCTGGATGAAATTCGCGTGCTTGTCGCTGACGGAAGCGGCGCCGATACGAAAGCCGCGCAGGCCGAGGCGATCGATGATCTCGCCGGCCGAGCGCGCGCCGTTGTCTGGATTCACGAACACCGATCCTGCGTTCTGACCGCCGGGCTGGTTGTCGCGACGCCAGCGAACGATGTCGGCGATCGCGACGTCGCCACAACCGGGCTCGGCTCCGCGCAGCAACAGCCGGACTTCGACAACCACGTGGTTGTCACCGAGATCCGAGCCACGGAATCTCAAACCCAAATCTGCGGCGGGCACGCGCCCGCGACGTCCAGAATTCAGATCGACGAGTTCGACGTCGATGAGCGATGCAACCATGTCGGCGCCGTGCCCGCCTGCATTCATTCGTACGGCCCCGCCAACGGTGCCGGGCACACCAACGGCCCACTCAAACCCGCCGATACCGAGCGAGCTCAATTGACGCGCAGCCACGGGCAACGGGGTCGCACCCCCGATCGCGACAACGACGTCGGACCCGGCCACCACCGTGGACTCGGCACGGACACCCACCGCAAAGTCGCCGAGTACGACGCAGAGTCCCGCGAATCCCGAATCGGCCACGAGCATGTTGCTCCCGCGACCCAGCACGACGACCGGCACGACACGACCGGCAAGCACGCGCGCAACCGCATCGAGGTCTTCCCTGCTCTGCACCGTCACCATGGCGCGTGCCGGACCGCCGGTTTTGTAAGTGGTTCTCTCGCCCATCGGTGCATGTTCGGCGACCTCTACCCCGGCATGACGCAACTCGTCGATCACGAGACGCACGTCGTGCTCGACCATCACTTCGTCGGGAAACGTTTCGATGTCACCGCAACCGAACGAAACACAAACATCACCAGACTTCAGTTCGTCGGTCACCGCGCGCACGAGTTCGCGGCGATCCGGGTACCAGCGCACGTCGGCACCTGGATACGACGCGCGAACCGCGTCGACGACGAGCTGACCGGTCACCCCGGGAATCGGCATCGTCCCCGATGCGTAGATTTCGGTTACAAAAACCACATCGGCCGCCGTGAAGCAATCGGCGTATTGGTCGGACATTGCGGCCATGCGGTGGTACCGGTTCGGCTGGAACACCGCCACCAAGCGTCGATCGGCAAGCGCGCCGCGACGCGTCGAGGCCAGCACGGCGGCGATTTCCGTCGGCAGATGGCCGTAGTCATCGACGAGCAGGGCACCGTCGCGTTCGCCCCGGATCTCGAACCGACGACCGACACCACGGAAACTTTCCATCGCAGACAGACACGTCTCGATTCGCGCTCCGTGTTCGAGGGCGAGTATCAGGGCCGACGTTGCATTGAGCGCATAGTGGTCACCCTGGGCCTGCAGTCGAACGGCGACCCGCGACGTACCGCCGAAGAGTTGCGCGGCGCGGGGCCCGGGAACGACGTCGAAGGTGAGGTGCGTCAACCCTTGCTCGATGTTGTCGACACGAACGTCAGCCTCGCCTGAAGTGCCGTAGGTGAAGACCTGGCCGTTGTCACGCCCCAGCTCGGTTGCCAAACGCGCGAGCGTCGGGTCGTCGGCACACAACACGACGGGTCCGGCCACCTTGCGTGCGAAGCGACCGAAACTTGCGGCAATTGCATCGAGGGACCCGAAGTGGTCGAGATGGTCGACGTCAACATTCGTGATGACGGCGGCCGCCACCGGCAGTTCCTCGTGCGTGCCGTCACTTTCGTCGGCTTCGACAACGAATGGTCCGGTTGCCGACCACGCACCGTTGGTACGCAGGTCGGGTGCATCTCCCCCGACGATGAAACCGCAGCGGCCGTCGGCACCGCCGAGCATGACCGCAAGAAGTGCAGAAGTGGAGGTCTTGCCGTGTGTGCCCGCCACGGCGATCGTCGGCGCCCGTTCACACAGCGCAGCCAACATGCCCGCACGGCTGAGCGCCGGGATTCCCAACTTGCGGGCAGCGGCCATTTCGATGTTTCCGGCGGGAACGCCCGACGAGGCACACACCGCGTCGCATCCGTTGACGAGTGACTCGCGGTGGCCGATGTGCACATCGATGCCCTCGGCCCGCAATGCCGCAATGACGTCGCTGTCGCGCACGTCGCTACCCGACACGACGTGGCCAGCTCCGTGCAGTGCCCGTGCGAGCGCGCTCATCCCCGGACCACCGATACCGACGACGTGAAGCCTGCGACGAACGTCGAGTACCGGTGCCGCGAGAGCATCGGATGACACATCGGACGAACCGAGAATTGCTTCGACGAGCGCACCGCCACGATGGGCCTCGCCCAACGCGAGTGCAGCGAGGCGCATGCGCTCGCGTCGGTCGGGGTTGTCACGAAGCGTGAGCACCTCGTCGGCCAATCTCGACACCGAGAGTTCGGATTCGGGCAGAAGCACCGCTGCTCCGGGCACGGAAAGCTGTCGCGCATTGTGCTCTTGGTGGTTCTCGGCGGCGGCCGCCCACGGCACGATGATCGAGGGGATGCCGACGGTCGCGATTTCGGCCACCGTGCTTGCGCCCCCACGGGTTACGACGATGTCGCACGCCGCATACAGGGCTGCCATGTCGTTCTGGTAGGCCACGCTGATGCGCTGGCCAGCAACACGGTCGTTGTCGGCGAATCGCGGCCCGGTGACGTGGTACCAGACGACGTCGACCAGGCCGGCCGGCGGGTCCGAGGCGATTGCGCGAACGAGATCGTTCAGCAGTCCGGAGCCCAACGAGCCGCCAACCACACCGACAACGAACGCGTCTCGCGGTAGATCGAGCAGCATCCGTGAACGTTCGCGCTCGGCACCACGGTCAAGCCGACGGATCGCGCGTCGAACGGGGGCACCGGTAACGATGGCTCCGACCAGAGGCGACGTGGGGTCGGCAACGGTGACGGTGTCGGCGTGGGCCGCCTGTCGACGCGTCGCCAAGCCGGGTCGTGAATCGTAGGAGACGACGACGGTGCGGATGCCCAACCGCTTGGCGGCATGCATTGCAGCGAGACTGCCGTACCCGCCGACCGAGACAACGACATCCGGTCGCAGTTCACGCAGCAGCGCGATGCAGCGTCGACGCGCGGAGGCCTGACGCAACACCATGCCGACGTTCGCCACGATTGCCCGCGGCTGGAGCGAGCGTCGCAAACCGGTGACGGGCAGCAGCGTGTACGGATACTCGGAGTCACCGAGCAGTTGTCCGTCGATTCCGCGGACGGTGCCGACAAAGTGGATGTCGGCCGCATCGACTCCGCGCTCTTCGAGCATCTCGGCGATGGCGATAGCCGGCAGAACGTGGCCGCTCGTGCCGCCGCCGGTGATGACGACGGTCGTCATGGACGCATCACTTCATGTTGCGAGCGACGTTCAACAAGAGCCCCGCCGCAGCCATCGACACGAGGAGTGAGCTTCCCCCGTAGGAGATGAACGGCAACGTCAGACCGGTCACGGGCATCGTTGCGGTGACACCGCCGATGTTGATGAAGGCCTGAACCGCGAACCACGACGTAATTCCACCAGCAATGAGGGCGCCAAAGACGTCTCGGGCGCCCAGAGCAGCCTGGATACCGAAAAGAACGAAGCCGAGAAACATCCCGAGCACGGCCACCACCCCGACGAGACCGAATTCCTCGGCCACGATCGCGAAGATGAAGTCGCTGTGCGCAAGCGGCACATAACCCCACTTGCCCGCTCCCTCTCCAACGCCGACACCGGTGAGTCCGCCGTTGGCAATGCTGATCATCGATTGGTACACCTGGTATCCGGCGTTTCCCTTCGTTTCGTCGAGGTTCAGGAATGCCGTCCATCGCAGGCGTCGATAGTCGCTGCGGAACACCTCGACCGCTCCGAGAGCGGTGACGAGTGCACCCGACCAGAAGAGCACCTTGACACGCGTACCTGCGATGAAGAGGACGCCGAACACGATGGCCGCGAAAACGATGGCGCTTCCGAGGTCGCTCTGCAGAACGCACAGACCCGACGCAATTGCCATGAAGACGAAAACGGGGATGAACGTACGCCGAAGGTCCTCGACCTCGCGGAAACGTTCCGACAGCACCTTGGCGCTGACGAGCAGAACGGCGATCTTCAGGAACTCCGACGGCTGGAACCCGAGGACTCCGGTGCCCACCCAAGCGCGCGCACCACGCACTTCGACACCCCAGCCCGGCACGAACGGCAGGAACATGCCGACGACGGCCGCTGCAAAGATCGCCGGCGCCCACTTCTTCCACACGATGTAGGGCGTGCGGTACATGAAGAACATCGTGAAGGAACCAAGCGTCGCCCAGAAGAGCTGCTTGTTGAACATGTACAGCGGCGAGTTTCCGTTGTGCAGCATCGTCACCGACGATGCCGACAGAACCATGACCAGCCCGAACATGACGAGCAGGATCGTGAAGGCGAGGATTCCGTAGAACGCCGCCGTCGGGGGGCCCGAGGAGAGCTTGCGGTTCGATGCGATACCCGTGCGCTCGAGGGTCGCGCGCCGCCGCTCGGCAACCGACATGTTCTCCTTCATGACGGACTTGAGATTGGCAGGTTTCATCGTCGAAGTCATTGATCCCCCATCCCTAGATGCCTTCGCACGGCACCGGCAAAGTCCCGCCCACGCTCTTCGTAGTTCCGGTACCAGTCGAAACTCGTGCAGCCCGGCGACAACAGAACGACGTCGCCGGACTGGGCGAACGCCGCGGCCTTGGCCACGGCTTCATCCATCGAATCGGCGAGCAACGAGGGACACCGGCCACCGAAGTGTCCGACGATCTCCGGGCCACTCTCGCCGATCCCCACAACGGCCTTCACGGCCGCGCCCGCCTGCGCGATTCCCGCAAGATCGAGATCTTTGTTGCGACCACCGGCGATCAACACGATCGACCCGAACGCGCGGAGCGCGGTTGACACCGCGTGGGGCGAGGTTGCCTTCGAGTCGTCGTACCAGGCGATGCCGTTCGCCTCGGCGACGAATTCAATGCGATGGTGCGACGGCCGAAAGGTCGCCAGCGCCGAAGAGACACCGGACATCGACCCCGTTCCGGATTCGAGGACGGCCGCGGCGGCAGCCAGCGAGTTGGTGATGTCGTGCGGAAGCGCGCGGGGCATTTCCGAGGCATCGATGATGGCGACGCCCGAGGCAAGCAATCGACCGTCGACGTACGAGTAGTCGTCGTCGGCAAGGGTTCCGAAGGTCACCACCCGCGCCTGCGATGCACGCGCCGCCGCAACGATCGACGAGTCGGCCGACGGTGCCACGGCAACGTCGTCGGGCCGCGCGGCCGACCAGATCCGCGCCTTCGACGCCCGGTACGAATCCATGTCACGGTGCCAATCGAGATGATCCGGCGCAAGGTTCAGCCATACACCGGCCTCGACCCGAAAATTATTGGTCAGGGCAAGGCGGAAACTCGAACATTCGACGACGAACGCATCGACGTCCTCGTCGAGTGCGGCGATCAACGGCGTCTCGGTGTTGCCCACTGCTGCGACACGCCGACCCGACTCGCGGATCATGGCGGCAGCGAGCAGCGTCGTCGTGGTCTTGCCATCGGTTCCGGTGATCCCGATCATCGGACGCGGCCTATCGCTGCGTTCTTGCTCCCAGCGATAGGCCAGCTCGACTTCCGAAAGCATTTCACGACCCAGGTCGTGCGAGATCGCGAACAACGGATGGGTCTCGGCGATTCCCGGTGCGGGCATGACGAATTCCGCCGCCTTGACGAGGCCCGAGAGACTTCCGAGGTCCGGCGCAGCATGAAACGCGACCCCGAGTTCATCCGCCAGTTGTCGATGTCGCGGATCGTCTTTGTCATCGACGAGCACGGGCTCAATGCCGCGCACCGCCAGGGCCCGCGCGACGGCAGTCCCGGCAATACCGAGACCGAAGACGAGCACACCCACCGTCAACCGACCTGCCGCGTGAAGTCACCGATGAAGATCGCCAACGCCGTGGCGACACAGATTCCCTGGATGATCCAGAAGCGAATGATCACGCTGGTCTCGGGCCAACCGACGAGCTCGAAATGGTGGTGGATCGGCGACATGCGCAGCAGACGACGCTTGCGACCCGACGCCTTGAACACACCCATTTGCACCGCCACCGAACCGGCCTCGAAAACGTTGATTCCACAAATCAACACCAGGAGCAGGTGCGTGTTCGTGGTGACGGCAAGAAGTCCGAGCGCTGCGCCGATACCGAGCGCCCCGACGTCGCCCATGAATATCTTCGCGGGTGCGGCGTTCCACCACAGGAAGCCCGCACAGGCACCGGCAAATGCGGCAGCCAACACCGCGATATCGAGTGGGTTGACGAGCCCGTAGATCTCGGGGTTACGGAATGCCCAGTAGGCGATGATCGTGTACGCAAGGAACGACAGCAGTGCCGACCCACCCGCAAGACCGTCGAGCCCGTCGGTGACATTGACGGCATTCGTGGCGCTCCACACCATGACGGCCCCCCACACCACCCATACGGGCCACGGCAGTTCCCACCCGGGATTGTCGGCACGTGTGATCGAGAAGTTCTGACTGACGTTGGTTGCCGTCGCGAGCCACCACAGGAACAACACCGTGAGACCAAAGGTGACGTAGCCCTTCTTCTTCCAGAAGATGCCTCGATTGTGCGCCTTGCGAACCTTGATGAAGTCATCGAGGAAGCCCATTGCCGCCATCACGACGATGCAAACCCACATGATCAACGCTTGGTCGGAAAACGCGAGTCCTTCACGAAGGTGCGCCACTGCCCAACCGACGAGCGCCGAGAGGACGATGGCCACTCCACCCATCGTCGGTGTGCCCTGTTTGTAGTTGTGGTGCGTCGGGCCAAGGTCTTCCTTGCCGAGAATCGGCTGACCGCGACCGATCCGACGGAAGAAGCCGATCAGGTAGCGCGTCCCGAAGAGCGAGACCAGCATTGCAATCGCTCCACCAATGAATACGGCAATCACGCAGCACCTCCCTGTTTGCGCAGGATGGCGGCGCGCGCCTCCTCCATGTCGTCGAAGTCGTGCGTCACCGTAGCCAGTACCTGGCCCCGCTCGTGGCCTTTCCCGGCGATCACCACGACGTCACCGTTGTCGGCCGCATCAATGGCCGCACCAATCGCTTCACGTCGATCCAACACCACGCGCAAGCCGGTCGTTCGTACTGCACCACCCACGATCTGATCGGCGATCGCGATCGGATCCTCCGTTCGGGCGTTGTCGGTGGTGACAACGACGACGTCGGCGAGTTCGGTCGCGACAGCACCCATCAGTGGCCGCTTGGACGCATCACGGTCGCCACCGCAACCGAAGACCACGATGACTTTGGCTCCGGGGACGATCGCTGTGCGTGCGGCATCGAGAACCGCACGCAACGAATCGGGAGTGTGCGCGTAGTCGACGAAGACCGAGTACGGCGCATCCACCGCCACGGGTTCCATCCGACCCGGAACGCGTGTGACGTTGGCAAGACCGCGCGCAATTGTGTCGGGGGCGATGCCGAGCACGCGCGCCGTCGTCGCGGCGGCGAGAGCGTTGTAGGCGTTGTGGCGACCACCGATCGGCAGGACGATGTCGATTCCGTTCCACGAGAACACCGACGACGCCAACGACTCGACGAGTCCCACAGCGTCATCGAGGCCGTAGTCGTGGACCTGCCCGGAACGTCCCCCGTTGTTCATTCGGCGAATGAGGATCCGGCCGTGTTCGTCATCGCGGTTGATGACGGCGTCGGTGGCTACCCGCGGCTCGAAGAGTCTCGCCTTCGCCTCGAAGTAGGCCTCGAGCGTGCCGTGGAAATCAAGGTGGTCATGACCGAGATTGGTGTAAACCGCCGCACGAAACGTGATGCCGTGGGTTCGATCGAGGACAAGGGCATGCGAGGTCACCTCCATGATGACGATGCGGCGACCCGAATCGATCGCCTTGCGCATCGCACGTTGGATTTCCGTTGATTCGGCCGTGGTTCGGGCGCCGCTCAAAGTCCCGAACACCTCGGGGGCAAGACCTGCCTCGCTGCAAATCGATGCGAGCATCGCGGCAGTCGTCGTCTTTCCGTTCGTTCCCGTGATTCCGACAACGGGAATCTCGCGCGAGGGATGACCATGCACCGCAGCGGCCGCAACCGCGACCGCTCGACGTACGTGCGCGGGCTCGACGAGAATCGTTGGCACATCTACCCCGACGATGGGCCGCGTCGCGAGCAGCGCAACGGCTCCCCGATTCAGGGCAGCCGACGCAAAATCGTGGCCGTCATGGGATTCACCCTCGACACAACAGAAGAGCGAGCCGGCGGTCACCGTACGTGAGTCGAGGAAAACATCTGTGACCTCGGCGTCGCCGCTGAACGACCGCAACCAACCGTTGCGATCGATTTCACCGGCGAGGTCGGAGAGTTTCACGCCCATCGCCCCTGGTCAGTGGCCCGACTCACCCGCGCGTGCGTACGGGTCGACCTTGGAACACGGCTGCGTTGTCGCGGCAGGCTTGATGCGAAGTTCACGCGCAACGAACGCACCGATGTCGGAGAACACCGGTGCCGCGGCGGTACCACCGAAGCGGTCGCGCGAACCTGCGTCGGGTTCGTCGATCGAAACGAGGATGGTCACCTGCGGATCTTCGGCGGGCAGGAAGCCCACAAAGCTGGCGAAGTACTTGCGTCCGGTCGTGTCGGAACCGTACGTACCGTCCTTTTGAACCTTGTAGCCCGTACCCGTCTTGCCCGCAACCGTCATTCCCGGAATCTTGGCAAGGGTGCCCGTGCCGTAGCAGACGACGTCACGCATCATCATGTTCATCTGGGTTGCGGTCTCCTGTTTCAACACGGGACGCGTGGGTGACGGTTCGGCATCGCGCTTGGAACCATCGGAATCAATCGTGCCGAGGACCAGTCGCGGAGCGACGTAGACGCCGTTGTTCGCCACAACGTTGACGGCGGAAACCAACTGCAACGACGTCGATGCAAAGCCGTACCCGTATGCAACCGTGATCTTTTCCGTACCGCGCCATTCCTTCACGGGCTTCAGAATTCCCGGGCTCTCATCGGGGAAGTCGAGGGGCGTCTTGTCGCCGAATCCGAATGCGTGCAGGTACGACTCGAGCGTCGATGTTTCGATGCGCTGTGCGGTGAGGACCGTCCCGAGGTTCGACGACTTCACGAGAATTTCGCGCACCGGCATCGCCTGCGTCGGGTGCGGGTATGCGTCGCGGATCACGTACTCGTCGAACTTCTGGATACCGGGGACGTGGAACACGCTGTCGGGTGTCACCGCACCCTCGTTCAACGCAGCCGCGATGCTGAAGACCTTCGCAGTAGAACCCGTTTCGTGTGCTTCAACCGCCGCATAGTTTCCGCTGTTCGAGTACGTGCCGTCTTCTTTGCGGCGGATGTTCGCCATTGCGTAGATGTCACCCGTCTTGGTGTTCATGACAATGGCGGTACCGCCGCGGGCGTTCACTTGGCGGACCCGGGTGTGCAGCACCTGGTTCAGTTGGTACTGAATCGATCGATCGAGACTGAGCACGAGGTCGTTTCCGGGCACGGGTTCAACCTCGACGTTGCTGGCGCCGGGAATCGAACGACCGTCCTGGTCCTGTTCGCGAACGAAACGTCCGTCCTTGCCCGAGAGAACGTCGTTGTACTGCAGTTCGAGCCCCGCAGTGCCGATGCCGTCGGTGTCGGTACGGCCGACAACCGCCAGCGCCGACGAGTCAACGACCATGCGATCGGGCTCCTTGTATGCGCCGATACCCGGCAACCGCAGATCCGTGACGGCCTTGGCACGATCGGGATCAATCTGTCGCGCGATGAATGTGAAGCTCGACTCGCGCGCAGCAAGCGTCGCCGCCAGCTCTGCTTCGCGTGCAGCATCGAACTGCATCAGGCCCGCAACCGCGCGTGCGGTTCCGGCAGGGTCGCTGACATCGGTCGGATCGGCAAACAACGTCATTTTGGGCACCGACATTGCGATCTCGCGGCCGCTTCGGTCGAACAACGCACCACGTTCGGCGCGCAAGGTGGTGGTTCGCATGCGCGCCGCCAGACCGGCTGCACGGTACTCATCACCCGACACCGTCTGCAGGTAACCAACCTTGCCGATGAGAAACACCAGCAACGTCACGAGAACACCAACGGCCCAACGAAGGCGACGCTTGATGATTGGGGTTGCCTGGCGTGTCTTGCTGGGACGCAAAAGCACACGACTGACACGACGCAAGTGGCGACCCGCCCCCGAACGGCCGCCTGTTGACCGACGGGGCGAACGACCGGGCTCGGGTCGCCTCGACGAAGACGGACGCTGCGACGTCGACCCGTTGCGAGCCGTCGACCGGGACTCCCCCCGCTGCGTCGACGGACGCGCGGAACGCGATGTTGCGGTGCGCCGAGGCTCTGCCGGTCGAACATGTGCGCGCTCGCGTGTCGCGGTACGCGATGTTGCTGTTCGCGAACGCGCCGACGAGGCGTGTACTCGTGTCGTCATGGCGTCGCGTCGACTTCCGACTTGATCCTGCCGAACTCGTCGAGTGGCGAGATCGCCTCTTCGGCCACACGATCCATGAGATCACCCGTCGAGGCGAGCACGCTTGCAACAACTTCGGGATCGACTGCAACGAATTTCGCGTTGCCTGCGGGCTTCATGCCCAACTTCGCCGCCTCGGATGACAAACGGCCGGGCGACTCGAGGAATGCGCGCTCGTGACGCAGGTCGTTGTAGTGATCGCGCGCCATGACGACCGAACGATTGAGACCGTCCAACTTCAGCTGTTGCTTGGCAAGTTCCGTGCGCAGGATCGCAGTGAAGAACAAGAGGCAACACAACCCGAGTGCAGAAAGGCTGATCACCCAAACCAAACGACTGCCGCGCTCGACAACGACGAGACGCGGACGCGACCCGCGAAGCGCTTCGCCGGCGGGTAGCGCGGTGGGAATGCGACGAGCAGCGCCGCGGTCCGAAACGGTTGCGGCCATCAGCCGACCCTCTCGACAACACGGAATTGCGCACTGCGCGCACGTGGGTTCGATTCGATCTCGACATCACTTGGCCGGCGCGGAACACGGACCCGGCGCACACGAGGCACTGCGCCACATGCGCAGGGCAGCCCCGGGCGACACGTACAACCACCGCTTTCGGCGGTGCGAAGAACTTCCTTCACGATGCGGTCTTCGCCCGAGTGGTACGAAATGACGGCAACCCGTCCACCGACGCAGGTCGCATCGATCGCTGCATCAAGAGCGGCGGGAATCTGTGTCAGTTCGGAGTTGACCTCGATGCGCAGCGCCTGGAAGGTGCGCTTTGCAGGATGCCCTCCCCGCCGACGGGTTGCGGCGGGAATCGCCGCGGTGACGATGCCCGCCAGTTCGGTGGTCGTATTGATCGGACGGGCCGCGATGATCGCATCGGCGATACGCCGCGCGAAACGCTCGTCGGCGTTGTCGCGCAGGATGCGCGTGATCTCATCACGCTCGAACGTATTGACGATGTCGGACGCGGTGAGCGCCTGGGTGCGGTCCATCCGCATGTCGAGGGGGGCCTCGACACGGTAGGAAAAACCGCGTTCGGCGACATCGAATTGAGGCGATGACACTCCGAGATCGAACAGCGCGCCCGAAATGTGGGCTTCACCGAGACCAGGCAGCACCTCGCCAAGCACCGCACCGAGCTCGCCGAACGCTGCGTGACACGTGGTCACCCGTCCGGCAAACCGTGCGAGCCGTGCGTTCGCAGCCGCGAGAGCGGTTTCGTCACGATCGACGCCGATCACCGAGATGTCACCGCGCGACTCGAGCAGCGCCACGCTGTGTCCGGCGCCACCGAGTGTTGCGTCGACGATGTGTCCGGCCGGAACGGTTGCGAACGCTTCGACAACCTCGCGCTCCATGACGGGCGCATGAATGAACTTCTGTGCTTCGCTCACCGGCAGCCCCTCGGCCGACGAATGCCGCCGGGATTTCTCC
>CAZKVD010000014.1:0-27511 GCA_964556145.1 uncultured Bifidobacterium sp.
AGGCCGTAGCTCTCGCGGTAGTTCACGGTGATGTCGTGGCCGAACACCTTGGCGCATCCGTAGGGCGAACGGGGGTGGAATGGTGTCAGTTCGGTTTGCGGGACTTCGCGCACCTTGCCGAACATCTCCGATGACGAGGCCTGGTAGAAGCGGATCGGGTTGTTCTGCTGGCCGCCGACCATACGGATGGCCTCGAGCATGCGCAGCACGCCGAGGCCGGTGGTGTTGGCAGTGAGCTCGGCCTGAGTCCACGAGAAGTGCACGAACGAAATCGCGCCGAGGTTGTAGACCTCGGTCGGCTGGGCGGCCTCGAGGCACGACACCAGACTGGGAAGATCGGTGAGGTCACCCGACAAAACCTGCACGAAGGGAAACTCTTCCCGGATCTGCTGGCCTCGCGGGTTGTTTTGGCCTTTCACAACGCCGAACACCTCGTATCCTTTTTCGTGAAGGAATTCGGCCAAATGCTGGCCGTCCTGGCCGGTGATGCCCGTGATGAGTGCCCGTGCCATACGTATACCGACTCTAACAGTGCGACCCCTACGATCGAGGGCGTGTGTGAGCGGGTGACCCAATGATCACGGTGATTTCGGGGGGAGTCGGTGCTGCGCGACTGCTGCGCGGAGCCGCGAACGTCGTGCCGCATGACGACCTCATGACCATCGTCAACACGGGTGACGACACGGTGATGCACGGCCTGTCGATTTCTCCCGACCTCGACACGATCACCTACACGGTGTCGGGCTCGATCGATCCCGAACGTGGCTGGGGCTTGTCAGATGAAGCGTGGACCACGATGCAGGCCCTCGAGCGATTCGCACCCGTACGACCCATCGGATCGCACGCGGGTGAGAGCTGGTTCGGCCTCGGCAACCGCGATCTTGCGACGCACTTCTACCGCACGACGCGCCTCGCCGAGGGTGCAACGCTCGCCGAAGTCACCGCCGAAATCACGCGTGCATTCGGCATCGGCTTTCGCGTGTTGCCGATGTCGAACGACCGGGTTTCAACGATCGTCACCCTTGCCGACGGAACCGACGTCGCATTCCAGGAGTACTTCGTGAAGCTGCACCACGACGTTCCGGTGCGCGCGGTTCGTTTCGACGGTGTCAATGCGGCGCGCCCCCTGGGACTCGGCGAACTGCGCGATTCGGAGGCCGTGGTCATTGCGCCGTCGAACCCGATCGTGTCGATCGGTCCGATGCGTGCCCTCGACGGATTCGATGCAGCCCTCGCCTCGCGACGCGACACGGTTGTCGCGGTGTCCCCCATCGTTGCAGGTGCGGCCCTGAAGGGTCCGGCCGACCGCATGCTGATCGAACTCGGCCACGACGCAAGCGTGGTCGGGGTGGCCCACCTGTACGCGCCGATCGCCGGAACCTTGGTCATTGATGCGGCCGACGAGGCGCTTGCGCCCCGGGTCGAGGCTGCCGGCATGCGCTGCGTGGTCGCCGACACGATCATGAAGACTCCCGACGTTGCTGCGGCACTCACGCGCGTATGCCTCGCCGCCGCGGGTCTGGAGCACTACGGCGTGACACGATGAGGGAATCATGAACAGATTGACGGCATGGGGTGTCGAGGGAATCGGCGAGATCGTTCCGGGGATGCAATTGGGCGACGTCGTGGTCGACGCCTGCCGCGCCGAACCAAACGGCCCGCTGCAGGATTTCGACGTGCTGGTCGTCACCCAGAAGATCGTGTCGAAGGCCGAGGGTCGCCTCGTCGAGATCGACCCCGACGACCCGCTGTCTCACAAGGCACTCGTTGAATCCGAGGCCGTACGCATCGTGCGCCGACGCGGAGACCTCATCATCACCGAAACCACGCACGGATTCGTGTGCGCCAACAGCGGCATCGACCTGTCGAACGTTCAGCGCGGTCAGGCTGCACTGCTGCCCATCGACAGCGATCGCTCGGCGCGGCGCATCCGCGACATCGTGAAGGCAAAGCTCGGAGTGCAGGTCGGAGTAATCATCAGCGACACCTTCGGACGCCCGTGGCGCAAGGGCCTGACCGATGTCGCAATCGGCGTTGCGGGCATCGCCGGCGTGCTCGACCTGCGCGGTACGCCCGATGCACTCGGCCGCACGATGCAGGTCACCGAGGTTGCCATTGCCGACGAACTGGCAAGCGCGGCGGAACTGGTGATGGGAAAGTCGAACGGCGTGCCCGTGGGCATCGTGCGTGGCGCCGACCCCTCGTGGTTCCGCGAGGCGGGCATGAACGAGATCGTCCGGCCGCCGATCGAAGACCTGTTCCGCTAGATCAGTTACCGAGCAGCGCGCCGAGCCCGTCGGCGAGGTCGGTGAACGGCGCCCACGCCAAATGAATGCGCGCGCGCACGGGTGAAATCGCAAAGCGTGAAATATCGCCCGGTCGCGCCTTCACCATCGACGGACGAACCCCGTTTGCACCGGCCATCTCGCGCCACAACCCGGCAATGCTGGTCTGTACCCCGGTGCCGATGTTGATGAGAAGGCCGTCACCCTTTGCCGCGGCGCGCGCATAGGCATCGACGACGTCTTCCACGTAGATGAAGTCGCGCGTCTGGCGACCCGAGCCATAGATCTCGGGTGATTCACCCGCTGCCAGCGCGGCCGCAAACGATGCAACGACCCCATCTTCGATGCGTTGGCGCGGGCCGTACACATTGGCCACCGCAAGCGCGCTGTATTCGACGGCATGGACCTCGCGGTACACGGCGAGGATGTCGAGGATCGTGCGCGCCATCACGTTCGGCACGTTCACCGGCTCTGCAAACTTTCCCTCTTTTGCAGGGATGTCACGAACCGGAATCTCGCCGTAGAGCAACGTCGCGGGAAGTCCGACGACGACCTTGGCTGCGCCGTACAAACGCGCAGCCTCGAGCGCCGACACCACCTGGGCCACGGACCCGACCGAGGAAATGGCGTGCGCCGAGCTGGGCGACAATGCCGTCATCTGGAAGATGACATCGGGTCGTCGCAGTGAAACGAGATCGAGGAACTCGGGTGCCGTGACGTCGAGATTGTGGATCTTCAGTTCGCCACCGGCAGCGCGTGCCGCTGCCAGATTGGCGAATGATCCGGTACTGAGGTCGTCGACCACTTCGACTGCGTGGCCGTCGGCCAACAGACGGTCGACGAGATGCGACCCGACGAAACCGGCGCCACCACAGACGAGGGCGCGCACTACGAACCTTCGGGAGCGGGGATCTTCGCCCCCGAGATGCGTGCGCCGGCGTCGATGACGCCATCCTCGCCCACAACCACGTCGCGTGCCACGGCACCGCGACCAATGCTCCCCATGACGAGAGCCGATTCGACGTCGGCGTTGTCGTCGATCACGGCTGCGGGGAAGACAACCGACCCGATGACGCGCGACCCGGCACCGACCCGCGCATTGGCGCCGATCACGCTGCGCTCGACAATGGCTCCGGCACCGACGATGGCCGACGGATGCACCACCGACGAACCCGATGCATCGACAAGGGCGAGGTTCGCCGCGAGGAACGTTTCGGGGCGACCGGTGTCGATCCAGGAGTCATCGGTTGACATCGCATACAGCGACGCCGAGGCCACCATTTCCGGGAACACCACACGTTCGATGGACAACTTGCCTCCGACGGGAACGCGTTCGATGACCGACGGTTCGAGAACGTAGGTTCCCGCGTTCACGCTGCGACTCGTTGTTTCGCCCGGCGCGGGTTTTTCGACGAAGCGAAGCACACGCCCGTCGGCATCGGTTTCAACCACACCGAACTGCGACGGGTCGTCGACCGGAACGAGATGCAGTGTGCCTTCGGCACCCGATGAACGGTGGAAGTCGACGACTCGCGACACGTCGAGACTGGTGAGGATGTCCCCGTTTGCCACGACAAAGGTCGAGGAGATTCCCGCATGCCGCGCCGCAAAAGCGATGGCTCCGGCGGTGTCGAGCGGGTGAGGTTCGACTGCGTACTCGAGTTTCACGCCGCCGCAACGGCCATCGGGAAAAGCCGCAAGAAACGGTTCGGGCTTGAAGCCGAGCGCCAACACCGCCCGTGTCACGCCGGCCCGCTCGAGGCTGGCAAGGATGCGCTCGACGATGGGCACGTTGCCGACGGGCAGCAACGGTTTGGGAACGCTGAGGGTGAGCGGCCGCAGCCGAGTGCCGAATCCGCCGACAAGGATGACGGCGTCCACGCCCGAGCTATCCCTGAGTTGTGGTGGTTGCGTCGACCGTGGTGCTGGTGGCTTCCGCAACGGTGGTCGTGGTGTCCCCTGCAACGGTGGTGGTGGTTTCACCGGCAACCGTGGTGGCCGTCTCGCCTGCGACCGTTGTGGTGGTTTCACCCGCGACGGTTGTTGTCGGAGCGCCACCCGAGTCGACTGCGCCGAGCTCGGCGAGATTCGCAGCGGTGGGCGGCGGCGGCACTTCGGCGTCGTCGTCCACGAATGCAATCACGATGACCATGCCGTCCTGCTTCAGACGAATGTCGTTGAAGTCGGCAATGAGCATTTTCTTCGCGTCGGGCTTGTCGTACTGGTCCCAGACGTACGCCTTCAGCGTCGCGTCCTTGCCGTTGCACTTCTCTTCACCCTCTTCGTACTTGGCTCCACCGTTCTGGTCTTCGGGGAACTGCAGCTTGGTGTTCGACACCTCGACGTCGTAGACGTCGAGGAAGATGCCGAACTTGGCGCGCTTGCCGGTGGCAAGAGCCTGCGGGTGCCAGTGAACGACGCCGTCATCGTGACTGTGAACGCCGTACTTGAAGTACTCCTCGTCGAGCGGCTCTTCTTTGTTGCCGACCAGGTTCGGCAGGTACTTGTCGCAGGCGTAGAAGCCGTACGACACGTGCCAGTGATCGTTGGTCGTCGGCGGCTCGGTGGCCGACGAGGTTCCGGAACGGGCGTAGGCGACGAGCGCCAGGCCGACGATGAGGACGACGACGATGATCGTCGGGAAGAGGGTTCCACCCTGGAACCTGATCTTCTTGCCTTTGCCCTTGCTGGCCAGTCGGGCGACTTTCTTGGCCGACGATGCTTTACCCACGAGACTGCGAGGCTATCCGCTCGGCACTGGAATCGGCCGCTTTCGCGGCCCGGCTTCAGCGTCCGAGGCGCTCGATCAAGGCCGCGTACGCCTGGCCGACGGCCGTCGGGGACGCATGTTCAACCACCCATTGGCGGCCCCGGGCACCCATTGCGGCGAGCGTCTCGGGTTCATCGAGAAGCGAGGTGAGGGCTGCGACGAATGCATCGGGATCATCGGGCGCGACGACCGCACCGCAGCGTGCCTCGCTGATCATGCGCGCCACCTCGCTGTCGGCATCGATGGATGCAAGGATCGGACGGGCTGCAGCCATGATCGAATACGCCTTCGACGGAACGCTGACGTTGCCGAGACCGCGGCGCAACGGCACGACGTGCACATCGGCACTCGCAAGGACCTCCGACAGTCGCTCGACCGGTTGGTAGTCGACGAAGACGAGATTCGACAGCGCGGTGCCGCGCTCTTGAAGTTCGGCGCGTGACGACCCTTCGCCGTTCACGATGAACGTCACCGCGGGCAGCCGGCCCGCAGCTTCGAGCACCAAGTCGAGGGACTGCGAAAAACCGACGTTGCCGGCGTACATGACGACGCGTTCGGCCCCGGCACCGAACTCGCGGCGGTAGGGCGTGTCGGTGTCGCGCGGTGAGATCGCCTCGGCATCGACGAAGTTGGGAATGACAACCGCTTTGCGGGCATGACGCGGCGGCAATTTGGCTGCAACATTGGCCCGCAGGTCGTCGGACAGCACGACAACGGCATCGGAGCGTTGGTAGCTGACTCGTTCGAGCCAACGGGCAAGTCCGATGACCCTGCGGTTGGTCAACTTGCCCGTACTCACGGCGGCGTCGGGAAAGACGTCCTGGATGTTGAACACCAACGGAGCACGCCTCACCTTTGCCACGACCCAACCAGTGAGGCCGAGCGTGAGCGGAGGCGACATGGCCACAACCGCACGGGCGCGACGGTGCACTCCGCCGACAAACAGCGCACGCAAACCGATCAGCACACTGAACGCAGCGAAGCCGGCCGCACGGCGTGGAATGTTCGCCTTGTCGCGGCCCGCGAAGGGACTGACACGCACGATCGAACCCCAGGCGGTGGTTTCACTGCGCCACGGCTTTCCCTGCCACGTGTCTTCGACCCGGTGGCGGCGGTACCAAGGCAGCGACGTCACCACGTGCACACGGTGGCCGAGTCGGGTCAACTCATCGACGATGCGCGTCATGACGACGCCGGTCGGAGCCGTGTCGGGCGCGAAGTGCGGACACAACACAATGACGGAACGATCATCACGCTTGGTCATCGCAACAGCCTTTCGTAGACCGCGCGAAGGTCGCGCCCCGATTCCTCGAGTGTGAAGGCCGATGCCCGGACACGACCCGCGGCGACCAGGCTCGATCGGTTGTCGCGCACATGCGTCACCACATTGGCCCACGCATCGACCTCGAGGGGAAGCACCACTCCCCCGTCAGCCACCACGCCGGGCAGACTCGCACGATTCGATGCAATGACGGGAACGCCCAGCAACATCGCCTCGGCCACCGGCGCACCGAAACCCTCGTACTCACTGGGAAACACAACGGCCTCCGCGCCCGCAACGAGCGCATCGCGATCGGTGGAACCCACGTGACCCGTGAAATGGACACGGTCGACCACACCGCAGGCCGTGATGCGCGTCAACAGTTCGGCGTGTCCACGCCCTTGGCCACCGATGAACAAGAGATGCACGTCATCCTTGCGCCACGGTCCTGCGAGAAGATCGATGAGGAATCGGTGATTCTTGTGCGGGTGCGTGATCGCCGGATAGATGAGGTAGCGAAGGCCCTCGACACCGTGACGGCGCTGCGCTGAGGCGATGTCGAGCCGGGACGCATCGACTTCTTCGATGCCATGAACCACGACGTGAATGAAGGCCGGATCGACACCGAAATGCTCGACCAATGTGTCGCGCACGTACGCAGACGGAACCGCAACGGCATCTGCACGGCGCAGCGACCGCGGCATCATCCGCGACAGGTAGGCCAGCCGCGCGCGCGAGAAGTACTGCGGATACGTGAGGTACTGCACGTCGTGCACCGTGAGAAGCGTGCGTCCGTTCGTTCGGAACGGCACGGTGCCACCGCCGTGGTGCGTGACCGCAGCGCCATTGGTGCGACGGGGCAACCACGTGCTCTCGCGCACAATACGCGCCGCACGGTTCGACCCATCGGATGCCGATTCGGTGATGCGCAACGAACCGAGTTCGGGATGCGCCGCCGAGAACCCGCGTGGCGCAAACACCTCGACTTCGAAACTTGCACCATCAGCAACACGTCCGAGACCGGCGAGCTGACGCGACAGATACTGCTCGCTACCCCCTACCTTGCCCGGTCGGCACCACAGCAAGTTGACGGCGATACGCGGACTCATGCCACGCCACCCCGCGCGCTGCGAATGGGATCGTCGATGGCTTCGGCGTAGACCTCGCGCGTGAGTTGTGCGGCCCGTTGCCACGACAGGGACGCAGCGCGCTCACGCGCACGACCCGACAGGTCGTCGCGGTTCTCGATGACCCGAAGAATGCCGTCGGCGATCGATGCAACGTCGAGTGGATCGACGAGCACAGCGGCGCCACCGGCAACCTCTTCGGTCGCGCCACCACGGCTGGTGACGACGGGAGTGCCCTGCGCCATTGCCTCGAGAATCGGCAAGCCGAACCCCTCGCGAATCGACGGGTAACACAACGCTCTTGCCCCCGCGTAGAGCGCCGCAAGCTCGTCACCCGGCACGAATCCGACACGGTGAACGCGCCCACGCGAAGCCGAAGGAACCGCGAGGTCGTCACCCCATCCGGCCGCTCCGACAATGACCAGATCGGGAACCCCATCACCGAGCGACGCGTGCGCCTCGAGGAGACGCGCCAGGTTCTTGCGCGGTTCGATCGTGCCGACGAACAGCAGATAGCTCCCGGGAAGCCGATGACGCGACAACGTCGTGCGCACGTCATCGGCCGTGACCACGACGGTTCGCACACCGTTTTCGACACAACGCAACCGGTTCACGTCGAAACCATGGGCGAGACAATCGTCGAGCGTCGATTGCGACACACAGATGATGCGCGACGCGCGGCGCTTCACCAACTCGATGCTGCGACGGAAGACACCGACACCACGACGCGTGAAATGCGACGGGTCGTGAAGAAACGCAAGATCGTGAACGGTGACCACGAGCGGAAACGATGTGGCGGCGGGGATGATGCTGGTGGCATGCACCACGTCGACGGGCCCCGTTGCGCCCTCGACACGTGGCCAGCCGAGGCGTAACCATCCCTCGTAAAGAAGAGGCCCCGCGACGGGAAGCGCACGCACGGGCACCGACGGGGAGAATCCGGCCGTTGGCGCCGATCGGTGTCGACCGGCGACCCCGACGACATCGAGGTCGGGAAGCAACGCCAATTCGCGTGCCAGTTCGACGCCGTACACACCCGTACCGCCGGGCACGTCGTGCCAGCACTGCTCCAGGGTGATGGCCACACGCACCCCCCTATTGTGCCTGCACACGCCCTACCATCAATGGGCATGAGCGACTTCTGGAAATCGCGTCCCGTGCTCGTCACCGGTGGCAACGGTTTCCTCGGACGGGTCGTTGTGCGCCAGTTGCGCGAACGCGGAGCCAATGTCATTGCCCCACGCAAGGCCGACTACGACCTCACCGTGCCGGGACGCGCCAACACGATGCTGGCCGACCACAAGCCCACCCACGTCATTCACCTCGCGGCCCGTGTCGGGGGAATCGGATACAACCAGGCCGCACCCGCGCCGCTCTACCTCGACAACCTGTTGATGGGCACCCACATCATCGAGGCCTGCCGCCATGCAGGCGTCGACAAGACGGTGCTCCTCGGAACCGTCTGTTCCTACCCGAAGTTCACCCCCGTGCCCTTCCGTGAATCGTCGTTCTGGGATGGCTACCCCGAAGAAACAAACGCCCCCTACGGAATTGCGAAGAAGGCGTTGCTCATTCACGCCCAGGTGAACGCTGCGCAGTACGGCCAGCAGTTCGCCTACCTCATTCCGACGAATCTCTTCGGGCCGGGCGACAAGTTCCATCCCGAGGTGTCGCACGTCATTCCTGCACTCATCAAGAAGTGTGTCGAGGCCAAGGAGGCTGGTGCCGACAAGGTGCACGTCTGGGGCACGGGCACCGCCAGTCGCGAGTATCTGTACGTCGAAGATGCAGCCGCTGCGATCGTGCTGGCTGCCGAGGTGCACGATTCGCCCGAACCACTCAACCTCGGAACGAACCGCGAGATCACCATCCGCGAAACCGTCGAGACGATTGCCGAGGTTGTGGGCTTCACGGGCGACCTGGTGTGGGATTCATCCAAACCCGACGGCCAACCGCGCCGCCGTGTCGATGCATCGCGTGCCGAACAGGCGCTCGGTTGGACTGCACTTATGAACTTCCGCAAGGGTCTCGAGGCAACGGTCGAGTGGTATCTCGCCAACCGCACCATTGCCGAGCAAGCACCCTGAACCCTCCCGATGACCTTCCCACCCCCACCACTTCCGCACTGCACGCGCCATCCCGACCGGGCAACGGGTCGCAGCTGCACGCGGTGCGGGAAACCTGCATGCAGCGACTGCCTGGTGCAGGCCGACGTGGGTTCGAAGTGTCTCGACTGTGTGCGCCGCGACCGTCCGTCCACGCGAACGCGTGTCAACTACTGGAACGCATCGCAGCCGCTTCTCGTGACCAAGTTGATCATCGCGATCAACGCACTCGTATTCGTCTACACGAACGTGGGGGGTGTCAACCTGGGTGGCGGCGGCGAGCTGTCGGAGAACACGATTCGCCTCGGCTTGTACAAGGGCTTCCTCTACAACGACGAGTGGTACCGACTCGTCACCGCCGGTTTCGTCCACTTCGGCGTGTTCCACATCGGCATGAACATGTTTCTGTTGTGGCAACTCGGCTCGCTTCTCGAACGTGAGATCGGCCGCGTTCCGTTCGCTCTCGCCTACACCGCCTCGCTGCTCGCCGGAAGCACGGGCGCACTGATCGCTTCGCCGTGGGCCCTGTCGGGTGGGGCGTCGGGCGCGGTGTTCGGTTTGATGGGCCTTGCGGCAGTCGGCATGCGCCAACGGGGCATCAACCCGTTCCAAACCGGGCTCGGCATGACTCTTCTCATCAACCTCGTCATCACCGTCACCATCCCCGGCATCTCGATCGGTGGCCACGTGGGTGGGCTCATCGGTGGCGCAGCGTGTGGGGTCGTTCTCATCCCGCCGCGCGGCCGCAATTACGCCGTGTGGATGCGTTACGCAACGCCTCTCCTCGTGGCAGTCGCCTCGTTCGTGATCGCACGCGCCACCCTCTGACGCCCCACTCGTCGCGTCGCACCCCCTCATTACCGTGCCCGCGATGACCACAACGGCTCTCACACTCGTCGACGTTCCGCGTCCCTTTCTCGACACCATCGGCTCCACGGCACAGGCACTCAGCGTGTTTTCGCTCACGGTCCAGCGCCCGTTCCGGCCGCAGCACCTTGTACTTCTCGTCGATGCCGCGCGACGTGGTGTTGGTTTGCATTCAAGCGACGGGTTCATCGCGCTCCGCGACGACCCAACCGCGGCGGGCCGCGCGATCGGACATCACGTCGTGTCGGTCGCCTCGGCCAACCCGCTCGCCGCCGGCTGCTTCGTCATGACCGTCGAACCGAACGCAATGCCCTCCCCCGACGACGCGGAACGTTGGTTTGCCATGGCCGACGTCTGCGACCGCGCGGGAATTGTTCTCGTCGACTGGTGCGTACGCGGATTCGCTACGGCTGGTGCCCTGTTCGCAGGTCAGGGGGCGGTGTGGTGCCCGCGGCACGTCGCCGGGCTGGGCTGATCCGTAAACCTGCCGCCTTCAACCTCGTCAACAGTTCACGACTCCCCACTGCCGTTGCACCCAGGCTCACGGCACGCTCGCGGTAGTCCTCGGGCAGGTCATAGTGGTCGCCCTGAAATCCGCGACGTGGTATTCCCAGTGCGGCCGCCATGTCGTGCAGTTCGTCGTACGACGTGTCGCTCACCATGTGGCACCACTTGCGGTCACGAAACCACCAGTGGCACTCGTCGACGAGAATCATCGATGTACGTCGGATTGCGACTTCAGTGACAGGCGCAACCGCCGCCGCAACCACGGGCAACCGGAGCAGGTGTCGGCGCACTTGCTGCCCCACCGCCCACCGAGGCAAACACCGACAGTCGGCGCTTTGCTTCTGCACCACAGGCGCACGGCGCGGGCGACGAGGCCTCGCTCATCGGGCGGCGCAGTTCAAAAGCGGCATCACACGACGGGCATCGGTATTCGTACAACGGCATGCGACAAGATTAGTGGACCTGTGGTTGACTGACGTCATGCCGAGCGGCCCCCTGACAACGCTTCCCGCGCGTGTCGAACCGCAGACCGAGCATGTCCTTGAAACCGGTGAACCTGCCGTTGCGCACATCGTGAAGACCGAACCCGGCGAATCCGCTGCGGCCAAGGTTCTCGAGGCGCGCATCTACGGCACACCCCTCGAGGCCCTGTGCGGCCACGTTTGGGTACCCTCTCGTGACCCCAAGCAGTTGCCGTTGTGCGACGCTTGCAAGGACATCTACGAGGCCTACCGGTCTTTCAACGACGGCCTGAACGAACGACCAAACGAATAGAAAGAGAAAACGGAGCAACCATGATCATCATCGCAGGACGCATCTTCATCGACCCCGCCAAGCGCGCGGCACTTCTCGAGGATTCAAAGCCACTGCAGCAGGCAACCCGCGACCAAGAGCCGGGCTGCGAGGCCTACGTGTTTTCCGCCGACCCGTGCGAACCCGGCACGATCACCGTCTACGAACTGTGGACCGACGCTCCGTCGCTCGCCGCACACTTCCTGCACGAGAACTACTTCAACATGCGCAACAAGTTCGGTGAGCACGGCATCACCGGCGCCGAGACGATGAAGTACCGCATCGATGCCAAGGCGCCCGTGTACAACGCCGAGCGCATCGCCACCACCGACTTCGACTGACATCGCGGGAATGTCGCACGACATCTCCGGGTTGCGTATCCGCGAAGCGGTGCGTGCATTGCTGGTTGATGAAAACAACCACGTTCTCTTGGCCCACCTGGCATTCCCCGCACGTTCGGTGTGGGTATTGCCGGGTGGTGGCCTGGAACCCGGCGAGTCGCACCACGTCGGGCTGTTGCGTGAACTGAACGAAGAGGTTGGCCTGGTGCCCGACGAGATCGGGCCGCACTTGTGGACCCGCACGCACATCATCCCGTTCATCGACGGCAAGTGGGACGGCCAGCGTGAGCGCGCCTACCTGGTGCGAACACGTCGCTTCGAGCCGGCCCCGATGCTGTCGCCGGAACAGTTGCGGGCCGAGTACCTGGTTGACCTGCGCTGGTGGAGCACCGACGAGTTGCTGGCCGAACCCGACACCACGTTCTTTGCTCCGCTGCACCTGGCGACATTGGTGCACGACGTGGTGACGACGGGCCCGCCTGCCGAGCCGTGGGACATCCTGCAGCAGAGCGCTCCCCCTTCGTGAGCGCCTAGTGGAAGTCGCGCGAGGCAAGCCCCGCCGGCACCACGAGTCCCGAGAGGTGTTCGGCCACGATGTTCACCACGCCCTGGTTGTTTTGCATGCGTCCGCGGACGAGAAGTGCGGGGGCATCGCGGGCCACACGACGGAAACGCGCCCAGCACCCCTTTGAACACACCACGTTGATGAGGCCCGTTTCGTCTTCGAGGTTGATGAAAGTGGCACCACCCGCCGTCATGGGGCGCTGACGATGGGTCACCACCCCCGCAACCAGCACACGTGAATCATCGGGCAGCGAAACAAGTTCATCGGCGACGCGCACCCCGAGGTCGCGCAACGCCGTACGCAGAAAAATGGTGGGATGGCCATTGGGTGCGATACCGGTAGCCCACAGGTCGGCAATTGCCTCTTCGACGGGCGCCATGCCGGGCAGAACCGGCGAGCGCACACCGGTGGTGATGCCCGCCAAACGGTCGGGCCGCGACTGGGCCACTGCACCCGCCGCCCACAGCGCATCGCGACGCTGGCCACCGAAGACCGCGAAGGCACCCGCCGTTGCCAGCGACTCGAGCTGTGCTGCGCTGAGTGCGGGAACCCGACGCGCAAGGTCTTCCATGTCGGCATAGGGGCGCCCCGTCGCGATGTCATCGGCGAGTTCTCGACCAATGCCACGCACCGAGGACAAACCAAGGCGTACCGCAAGACCACTGGTCGAGACCGGATCGGGTTCGAGCGACGCAAGCGCGGACGAGGAGTTGATGCACGGCTTTTCCACCACCACGCCATGACGTCGCGCATCACGCGTGAGCGAATGCGGCGACCAGAAACCCATTGGCTGTGCGTTCAACAACGCCGCACAGAAAATGGCCGGCTCGTGGAATTTGATGTACGCCGACGCGTACACGAGGTAGGCAAAGCTCACCGAATGGCTTTCGGGAAAGCCGTAGTTGGCAAAAGCCTGCATCTTGTCGAAGATGATGTCGGCGGTTTCGCCCGTGATGCCACGCTGTGCCATGCCGTCGTACAGGCGTTGCCGCAAACGCTCCATGCGTGCGCGTGAACGTTTGGAACCCATTGCCTGACGCAACTGGTCGGCCTCGGCTGCGGTGAAACCCGCAACGTCGATTGCCATCTGCATGAGCTGTTCCTGGAACAAGGGGATACCGAGGGTCTTGCCGAGCGAGTTTTCAAGCAGGGGATGCAGATAGGTGACGGGCTCTTCCCCGTTGCGTCGTCGAATGTAGGGATGCACCGACCCGCCCTGAATGGGCCCGGGACGAATGAGCGCCACCTCGACGACGAGGTCGTAGAACCGACGTGGCTTGAGACGCGGCAACGTGGCCATTTGCGCCCGTGATTCCACCTGGAACACCCCGACGGTGTCGGCGCGACACAACATCGCATACACATCGTCTTCCTGTGGCAGACCGGCGAGGTCGAGCGGTTGGCCCCGGTGTTCGGCAATGAAGTCGACGGCATTGTGCAGTGCAGAAAGCATGCCGAGGCCGAGCAGGTCGAACTTCACCAGCCCGGCTGCGGCGCAGTCGTCTTTGTCCCACTGCAGCACGCTGCGGTTCTGCATCGTTGCCCATTCGACGGGACACACCTGGCTGACGGGTCGATCGCAGATGACCATGCCCCCCGAGTGGATACCGAGATGGCGTGGATGATCGAGCAACTGCGCGGCAAGTGCAGCCACGTCGGCCGGCGGCTGGTCGGGGTCGACGTCGTCGTGGGCCAGGGCCTTTGCGGCATCGCGCACCGCCGATCGTGTGCGGTAGGTGATGACGTTGGCGACCTGCGCGGCGTGCGTGCGGCCGTAGCGCTGGTACACGTACTGGATGACTTCTTCACGCCGACCACTTTCGATGTCGATGTCGATATCGGGCGGACCGTCGCGCTCGGGTGAGAGAAACCGTTCGAACAACAGACCGAGCGCCACGGCATCGGCTTTGGTGATGCCGAGCGAGTAACACACGACACTGTTGGCCGCGCTTCCCCGGCCCTGGCAGAAAATGTCGTTGCGGTTGCAGAACTCGACGATGTCCCACACGACGAGGAAGTACCCGGCAAAGCCGAGAGTTTCGATGACGTCGAGTTCGTGGCGCACCACCGACCATGCACGGGCGCGCAACGACAACGTGTCGTCGGTGGATGACGGTGGTGGGCCGTAACGCCGTGTCGCCCCCTGGATGACGAGGTGGCGCAAGTAGGAAATCTCACTCATTGCCCCCGGACACGGAAACGGCGGCAACTTCGGCGCAACGAGCGACAGGTCGAACGCACAGTCGGCGGCGATGTCGGCACTGCGGGCAACGACGCCCGGGTAGCGGGCGAACATCCGCTCTTGTTCGCCACCCGAACGCATGAGCGCACTTGCCGCGGACGGCAACAGGTGGTCGACCTGGTCGAGCGAACTGCGACGGCGAATGGCCGCCATGGCAGTGGCAAGCGGGAACTGCCCCGTGGATGCGTAGTGCACGTGGTTGGTGGCCACACACAGCACCCCGACACGATCGGCGATGCGCACCAGCGCATCGTTGCGCGCAGTATCGAGCGGGTCGCCGTGGTGCACGAGTTCGACCGCGACATGGTCGGCACCGAACACGCCGACGATTTGGCGCAGCACGTGTTCGGCGGCAGTGGGCCCGTGTGCAATCAACTGCCGCGCAACGGCACCGTCGGTACCACCGGTGAGCACCCACCAGTCACCGCGTCCGTGAGACAAATCGCCCAACGAATGGACGGGGTTGCCCTTTGACCCGGCAAGTTGCGCTGTGGTGATGGCCTGCGCCAGGCGCGCATAACCGACCGGGTTGCGCGCAAGAACGACGATGCCCCCGCCGAGCACCGGGTCGAGTTCGGTACCAAAGATGGTGGGGAGGCCGAACTCGCGTGCCGCTTCGGCGAAACGCACGACACCGTAGAAGCCGTTGCGGTCGGTGATCGACACGCCGTGCAAACCAAGAGCCACCGCGGTGTGCACCAGATGCTCCGGCGACGATGCCCCCGTGAGAAACGAATAGTGCGACAGACAATGCAGTTCGGCATATGCGGTGTCGGCCGGGACGTAGCGCAGGTCGGCCGGCGCCACGTAGGGCGCTCGCTTGGCTCCGAAGGCCGGGCCGTCACCGCCGGCATTGGGTGCGACAGACCGCGATGCGCGAGGCGCATCGGAGAGGCGCCGTTCGATTTCGGTCCACGACACGTGCGGTGCGTGGAACCCGTATGCGCCGAGAACGTCGCCGGTGACCAGATCGGAAGCCCCCATGAGGCGACAGGTTAGCGAACATATGTTCGCTTCAGAACAGGTGGTCGACCAGCCCCTGCGCCCGGGCCACTGCCCCAACCAGGCCCGCATCGGCCACGGCGGCGGCCTCCCCCCACGAAAACCAGCGCACATGCTGGCTCTCCCCCGGCGCCGGCGCCGGATCGGCATCGCCATCGGCAAGCAGCAGGTAACGCAGGTCGAGATGGGTGTGACCCCGCGGGCCGGGGTGCACATCGAGATGGAAAAACGTCGGACCCGCAGCCGGGTGCGATACGACAAGACCCGTTTCCTCGGTTGCCTCGCGCAGCGCTCCGGCTGCCGGGTCTTCACCGAGTTCGATGTGGCCACCGGGCTGCAACCAGATGTTCAGCCGTTTGTGCAGATGCAACACCGTGCCACGCCGCGCCACCACCAACGCCGATGCGGTGACATGAGTGGGGTCGGCGTGTTCGTTGCACGGGTCGGCGAGACCGGCCACCGTGTTGCGAAAAACTCGCAACGATTCACGCTCGCGATCATCGACCGCAACGTGGCCCTCGATGATTGCAAGCAACGCAGCGGACGACATGTGTTTCAGTATCTCAGCCGTACACCCCGACCAGCCACCACGACCCCTGTTCAAGAACCACGAGCCATGCTTCGGTGTGGGCTTCGGTGCGACCGTTGTCGGCGACCTCGACGATGCACTGCATCCGTGCCACACGTCGCCGCCGCGCAGCGTCCCACCAACGTTCTTCGACGGGCCACGGCCCACAACACCCGACGATGCGGTGGCGACACGCACCATCGACGACGAACCAGGGCTGAGACGAGAACACGTGGCGGCCCGTCACAACGACGTGGCGGTCACGCGAGTCGCGCACCTCGACCTTGCGTCGGGGCTCGACCGGAACCCCGGGTGCGATGCCGGTGATGGCCCCGGTCCAGTCACCGGGATGAATTCCCCCCGGCGTGACACGCCGACGGGCCGCGGCGACGTCGCGCAGCTCGACATGTGACGCCGGCACCAAGGCGAACTGTTGCATCGGATCACGGCCACCCCGCCACTCGGGAACGCGCACCGCATCACCGACGAGTGAGACGAGTCGGCCGATCGCACTCCATGCTGCACGGTCCGCCTCGCCGTGCTCACCCCACAATCCGAGCTGCGTTGCGCGTCGTTGGGTGGTTGCCTGCACATCAATCGATGCATGGGCAACTCCGGCCGTGGGTTCGTCGTCGAGCCACTTTTCAACCTGTCGTCGCAGCCGTTCGGTCAACGACGACCGGACAAAACCGTGTGGGTGGTACCACACCCGCGAACACGTTTCGTCGTGTTCGGTGGAGAACGTTGCAATGACACGACAGGCAACGAGACCCTGGGGTTCGAGTTGCTCAACGACACGGCGCGCAAGGTCATCGGCTGCGACGACAACCGAACCGAGGTTGTCGAGGGGTGTGTCGTGGTGGGATTCGACGAAGCACTGTGTTGGCACCGGCTCGCACGACACCTCGTGGAGGTCGTTGCCCGTGGCGAGAACGTGTACGTCGTTGCCCTCGGGTCCGAAGCGGTCGGCCAGAACGTCGCGGCCCACCGCAGCAACGGCGCCGAGCGTGCCGAGACCGAGACGAAAGAGCAGCGAAACAACATCGGGGCCGACGTGCGCGAAACGTTCGAGCACCGCCACCGGCTGGGCCGAGAGAAATTCGATGTGTGCCTCGTCGTCAACGATGTGCAATCCACGGCGATCGGCGGCAATGCACGCAGCGAGACGACTGGATGCCACACCAACCGACACGGCATCGATGCCGGACAAAGCGGCAACACCGGTGATGCGTTCGATCACTGCTTGTTCGTTGCCGAAATAACGGGTGGGTCCGCGCATCGGCAGGACGATCGTGGAATCGTCGACCAGTTCGATCATCGGGGTGACCTCGACCAGGCCCTGCGCCAGACGATGCATCGCACGGTCGTCTGCACCCGGGGCCACGATCACGGCAACACGGGACCGGCTCATGGTGCCGCGAGGACCACATCGAAACGTCGCGCATCGACAACACGTCGACCGGCAAGCACGACTCGCATCGCCTGCGATTGCAAATGCCCCGACTCGATGTTCCAGTCGGATGCATCGACACGGAACTCGACGTCGGCCGGCATGGACACATCCCGACGCGTTGCCAGCGCAACAACGATGCCGTTGCTGCGCGCAACCGCTGCCGACACCCGACGCGCTTCGCCGGCCGGCACTCCCGCCGGCACTTGGGTGACGACGACTTCGAACTCACCCACGCAAGCATCCATGCACGCCGCCCACTGTCGTTGTGGGTCGATGCACACGAATCGATCGAGGCTCCACCCCGCGTCGAGGAGCGCCCGGGCGTTGGGAGGAGTTGACGCACACCATGCGATCCATGCACCCGACTTGCTGGCTTCGGCGAGGAGAAGCATTGCCAGGCCAACAGGAGCGGTGCCACCAACCGCATACACCGACCCGCGCACGAGACCCTGCGACACACCCGCACCACGCAGCGCATCGGCGAAGTGCACAGGAACGGGAAGCGAACGGTCTCGCTTCAGGACCGCACGCGACAAGGTGGTGACCTTGGCCCGTTCGAGAACGTGATCAGGAAGGGAATTCAGCAACGTCCGCGATGACACGCGGCAACTGTAGCGAACGTGTGTTCGCTTTCTTTTTGGAGCTCAGCCGACGCTGCGGTTGTCGCCGAAATACTCGGCGCTGTTGTCCGTTGGCGTACGCGACGGCAGTTCGTTCAGCAACGCCACGAGATCGGGAGCCGATGACGCCCAACCGTCTGCACCGAGGGCTTCGGCATGCTCGGCAGACGTGACCGCACGGCCTCCGACGAAGATCTGTACCGACGGGTGGACCGTGTCGCGTACCGAGTTGATGACATCGACGGCCTTGGTGAGCGCACCTTCGGACGTCACGCTGACGCAAATGGCCGTGAGGTCAACCGTGTTGCGTGCGGCAACGGCGAACGAGTCGGCGGGCAGGTCGGCACCGAGGTCATAGACCTCCCAACCACCCTGACGAATGAGATCGGCCACCATCGAAACGGGCAACGAATGTCGTTCGCCTTCGGGTGCACCAACCAGAATCGCGCCGCGCGTGCGTCCACGGCGTGCGAATCGCGGGCCCAAACGACCCATGATGCGAGCAACGATTGCGCTGGCACGGTGTTCGAGATAGATCTCGAGGTCACCCCTCGCCCACTTGTCGCCGATGCTCACCAATGCAGGACTGACGACATCGGTATAGATCTGGTCGAGGTCGGCACCGGCAGCAAGTGCTGCCTCGACCACGCCCCACGCACCGCGTGCATCGCCCGCGAGCAAGCGCAGTTCGAGACGCTCGGGCCACGGGGCGCTCTTCTTTTTCGACTCTTCGGGATTCAACGGCTCACGCGACGATGCACCCTCGCGGAACGCATCGAGGTCCTCGCGCTTCACGCGCCATGTACCGCTGACCTTGGTTGCCTGGAGGAGGCCCAACCGCACGTACCGGTATGCCGTCATGTAGTGCACGTCGAGCACGTCAGCAGCATCTTGCAGACTGAGTTCTTCGCTCATGGTGCGCCTCTTCGGACGGTTGTCGGGTGGGGGAAACTCGTTTCGGTACTCCTAGCGAGGAAAACTCTAGAAGACGCCGCGCCCCCACGGGCGACTGAGCGGGCACAAAAACGCCGAAATTTTCGGGGCTTTTGTGCTTGCTGCAGTTGCCGAAGTTATTTGACGAAATTACTTGCCGAGGCGGGCGCGAGCGGCCCGCGAACGCTCGAAAAGGTGCGCCGGCACACGCTGGGCGGCCGCGCTGAGCGCCGGGCCCCCACCCTCACCGGAGGCAGCAGCCGCCGGAGCGGCCTCTTCATCGGCGACCAAATCCTCGAAAGCGGGTGGCTCCATGCCGGGCTTCCAGTACTGGTAGAGATCGCGGACGACCTGTTCGAGACCCTGCGCACCGGCACCTTTCGCCAACTCGACGGTGATCACGTTGCCGTACACGTGCACGGCCGACACCTGCCCCGTGGCAAAGAGTCGCTGTGCCACGACGGCGGCCGGCCGCGAACCCGCCGCCTGGTTGGGCGAGGTGAACCTTTCGTGCCCCTGGCCGGTGAAACTGCGATTCGCCTCGAAGCGAACCATCCCCAACTTTCCTGCCGGACCTTCGAGCACCGCAACTGGCTGACCCATGCCCGAGAATGTACTCTCCCGACATGTCACCTGAGGAGTTCACCGCGGCAGCGACCGCATTTCTCGAATCCAACCTCGACCGCAAAGAGGCCGAGAAGACCTTTGTCTGGGGCGAGGGCTCCGACAAGGTCAACGTGTTCGAAGAGCGCACGCGCCAACAAGAGCTTGAGATGCTCGAGGAATCAAAGGCCTGGCGTCGCAAGAAATTCGATGCCGGATTCGGCTGGATCAGTGGACCCACCGAGTACGGCGGCAGCGGTCACCCCGCCGCCTACGAGCGAATCTTCTCCCGCCTCGAATCCGAGTACAAGGTTCCCAACCAGGGCTTCTTCCAGATCGGTCTCGGCATGGTTGCCCCGACGATCCTCGCTCACGCCTCGACAACCGCAAAGGACGCGTACCTGAAAAAGATGTGGCGGGCCGACATCGTTGGCTGTCAGCTCTTCTCCGAACCCGGCGCAGGAAGTGACCTCGCGTCGCTGCAGACCAAGGCCGTGCGCGACGGCGAAGAGTGGATCATCACCGGACAGAAGGTGTGGACCTCGGGTGCGCACTACAGCGACATTGGCGAAATCATCTGCCGTACCGATCCCGATCTTCCCAAGCACAAGGGCCTCACCGGCTTCATCGTCGACATGAAGGCTCCCGGAGTCGAAATTCGCCCGCTGCGTCAGATGACCGGCGGCGCAAGCTTCAACGAGGTCTTCTTCACCGAGGTGCGCGTACCCGACGACCATCGTCTCGGCGACATCAACAACGGCTGGAACGTTGCGCTGACGACACTCATGAACGAGCGTGCCGCCATCGGTGGTGGCGGCGGTGGCGCCGACCCGCTGACACGTGTGTATGCAATGGTTCGCCACTACGGCCTCGACAAGGACCCCATCGTGCGCGACAAGCTTGCCGATCTCTACACCCGCTACAAGGTCGCGTCGTACAACAACCAGCGCGCAATGGCCAAGATTCGCGCCGGGCAAACACCCGGCCCGGAAATGTCGACCGCCAAGATGGCCCTCACCGACAACCAGCTGCGACTCTGCGCATTCCTCTCCGAGGTTCTCGGCCCGAAGGTCGTTGTCGACACCGGCGAGTGGGGCACCTACGCGTGGAACCAGCTCATCCTGGGCACGCCGGGCCTGCGAATTGCCGGCGGCTCCGACGAGGTCATGCGCAACATCGTCGGCGAACGCGTTCTCGGTCTGCCCAAGGAACCGGGCATCGACTCGAAGTCGCCGTTCCGCGACATTTCAAAGTAGGGCTTCGCCCCCACCGAACAGATCTGTACTCGGCGCAAGGCCGAGGTTCTCCATGAACGCCCACGACACACGGTGAATCGGCGATGCGCCATGTGTGCGCAGGCCGTCGCGGTGCTTCGGGCACGGATAGCCCTTGTTGCCATCAAAATTCCAGTGTCGATGTTCGATCGAAAGTTCGCGCATCATGCGGTCGCGCGACACCTTCGCCAACACCGACGCAGCAGCAACCGATGCGGAAATGGAATCGGCCTTCACGCGCATGACAACGCGTGGCACGAGCGGCGAGACGAAGTCCCACTTTCCGTCGGCAACAACCGCATCGACACCAACCCCGAGACCCATCACGGCCCGCTTGGTGGCAAGACGTTGGGCGTTGCTCATTCCGAGTCGGTCACACTCCCCCGCCGTGACGATGCCAAGTGCCCAGTGTGTGCACTGTGTCGCAACCGTGTCGAAGATGGCTTCTCGACGCTTTTCCGACAATGCCTTGGAGTCCCGCGCGACAAGTTCGTCGACTGCAACGTCGGTGCGCACGACCGCCGCACACACCACGAGTGGTCCGGCCCAGGATCCTTTTCCGACTTCATCGACTCCGGCGACAACACCCGCACCGTCGGCGCGAAGTTCATCCTCGATCTCGAGCGTGGGCGCCGGCTTCACGCCTCGAGAACGATCCCGGGCGCACCCGGCTCGATGTATCCCGCGCGCCACCATCCTTGCGAGGCAAGTTCGACCTCGCGTGTGGCGGGAACCACTGCAAGCAAGCCGCCCGACGTTTGTGGATCGAAACACAGCGCCGCACGTTCGTCGGGTGCATTGACGACCGCGCGCCCCTCGACATAGGCACGGTTGCGCGGGTCGCCACCGGTTCGCAGACCTTCGGCAGCAGCCTTCGCCGCACCGGGATAGGCCACGATGTTCGAGGTTTCGATGTGCAGTCGGACACCGCCACGTTCGGCAACCTCCCAGCCGTGCCCTGCGAGTCCGTAGCCGGTTACATCGGTGACGGCATGAACGTCGTCACCGAGTGCCCGCAACTGATCAGCGGCGCGACGGTTGAGGACACGCATGCCGTTGATCGCCGCACGTTTGTCGGTTGAACAGCCACCCGCGAGCGCAAGCGCGGTTCCGATTGGCTTCGACATCATCACGACGTCGCCGGGCTTGGCGCCGCCCTTTCGCCACACCTTGTCGGGATGCACGACACCCTGCACGGCGAGACCGAAGATCGGCTCGGGGTTGCGAATCGTGTGTCCGCCGGCGATCGAGCCGCCGGCCTCTGTGACGACCTTGCTTGCAGCGGCGAAAATTGCGGTGATGGCTTCGTGCGGGAAGTGTTCGGGAAACGCAGCAACGTTGATCGCCATGATGACGTTTGCACCCATCGCAAAAACATCGCTACAGGCGTTGGCTGCCGCGATGGCACCGAAGTCGTCGGGGTCGTCGACAAGAGGCGGAAAGAAATCGGTGGTGCTGACGAGCGCGATGTCATCGGTGACCTTGTAAACGGCCGCGTCGTCGAACGGGGCGAGACCAACGAGCAACGATTTGTCGAACGACGACGGAAGCTCGGAAACCAGCTCCGACAGCAACGACGCGCCCCACTTTGCCGCGCATCCACCGCACGATGTCCATTCGGTCAGACGCAACGGCGCATTCATCGACATGATCCTACGAAACTTGCCACAACGCTTCGCCGCCCGCGGTGCCGCCGCTCGACCACGTGGGATCGACACCGCTGGTGAGTCGCACGTCGGGAGACGTCGACTCCCACAGCACCGCCGCATTCTCACCGTGCCAACGCAATGCAAAACCGACCCGTGCGCCCGACGGGCCGCACAAACCGTGCGCCTCGAAGTTGAGACCCTTCCATTCATCGGGAATACCGTGCGGCAACAGAACACCGACGTTGTCGTTGCCCAACGTCAACAGGCGCTGTTCGACACCGGCTATGTCGTGGGCGAAAGTCTTTGCCGACCAACCCGACCAACCGGGTCCGGCGACGCGCGACCAGGCCCGCGCAACGTCACGCACTGCGCGCGGCTCGCCGGCCTTGGCAAGAACGAACTGCAGTCCGGCAACGGCATGGGCAAGCATGAACCGCGAATGTTCGTTTGCATTCCCGAGACACCGCTCGGCCAACGGCACCAGATCGTCGATCCAGATGTACGGGTTCTCCCCCAGCCGCACCAGTTCGATGCCACCGATCAACGCCCCGACGGGGTCGTCGGCCGGATTCGGAATTCCGCACACCAGCAGTTCGCAGCGCGCCGCATTGACTTCGTCGAAGGCCTGCGCGAGTGGCGCATCGGCACACACCAGACGTGACGCCGCCTCGACGGCCTGCAGCCAGCCCCGCGACACCTGCATGGCCGAGGGCAATGCGACCAAGTCGACGGCGCCCGCCACGTCGCCGAGCGGCAACGCCACACGCAATGTGCTGCGGTGAGCGAGTGGCAGGGCGATGCTTCCCGCCGGAAGGTCGATGCCGGGTATCGGCTGATTCGGTATCGGACGCGACGTGATGACGTCACCGCGGGTCAGCGCAACCGCAACAGAGGCCGGGGAGTCGTTTTCGAACTCGACAACGACAAGGCCCCCGTGGTCGGCCACGGCCCACACGCGCTGCACGACATCGCCGCCCTGTACGCGCATCTTCGTTTCGACCACCGGCGTGCCGCCAAGAGTCGACTGACGCAGGCCCTCGGCGGGGTCGACAGCCGAATGCCACCGCTTCTCGTCGGCAACGTGCCAGTCGAGGGCGGCCGAACCATCGGTGAGCTCGATTCGTCCGAGGTGGTCGACCGAGGCGTAGTGCTTGCCACCACGAATGCCAACGTGAATCACTCGAGCTCCGACCTTGTCTTGGTGTCGCTCACTCGAGCTCCGACCTTGTCTTGGTGTCGCTCACTCGAGCTCCGACCTTCCACCACGGGCCATGAGGTTGGCAAGTGCGTCGCGGGCCGCGACTCCGTTGTGGCACACCTCTGCGACCTGTTCGCAGATCGGCATGTCGACTCCGTGATGATCGGCAAGAACACGGACCGTGTGCGCACTCTTCACACCTTCGGCGACCATGCTCATGGCCGCAAGTATGTCGTCAATCTTCTCGCCGCGCCCAAGCGCCTGGCCGACCTGGGTGTTGCGGCTCTGCTGCGACGAGCAGGTTGCGATGAGATCACCCATGCCGGCAAGGCCGGCGAAGGTCACCGGCTGCCCACCGAGGATCATGCCGAGGCGGGCCATCTCGGCCAATCCCCGGGTGATGATCGTTGCGCGTGTGTTGTCACCGAACCCCATGCCGGCCGCCATACCGGCAGCGATAGCGATCACGTTCTTCACCACACCGCCGACCTCGCAGCCAACGACATCGGGGTTGGTGTAGATGAGAAGACGCGGATTCGAAAAAATGCGCTGCAGTTCGCGTGCGATGACGTCGTCGTCGATCGCCACCACCGATGCAGCGGGCTGGCCGTCCATGATCTCCTTGGCCAGGTTCGGGCCGGTGAGTACCGCCGCCGGATGCCCCGGCAGCTCGTCGGCAACAACCTCGGTCATCCGCTTGCCCGTCTCACGCTCGAGGCCCTTGGTGAGACTGACGATCGGCACCCACGGCCGCACCATCGGCGCAGCGGCGTGCAGCACCTCGCGGAACCCGTGCGACGGCACCGCCATCACCACCACGTCGGCATCGCGTACCACCTCTTCGAGGTCGCTCGAAGCCAACAGTTCATCGGGCAGGGCACGATCGCCGAGATAGGTGGGGTTCGCGTGTCGGGTGTTGATCGCCTCCGTCGTTGCGGAATTGCGCGCCCACAACTTGGTCGGGGTGTTGAGCGCTGCCATTGCCGCAACCGTGGTTCCCCACGACCCGGCCCCCACCACTCCCACGCGTATCGCCATTGCGTCAGCGTATTACTCGCTACGCACCTAGGCTTCCGTCGTGGTTGTGAAAGTGGCGCTGGTGATGCCGCTCAAGTCGTTCGCAAACGGCAAGGCGCGCCTCGCCTCGGTGCTCGATGCCGACCTGCGCGAGCGCCTGTCGCGCGAATGTGCCGACCGCGTTGTCGCCGCGGCGGCCGGAATTCCCGTGGTCGTGGTTACCGGGGCCACCGACTCCGAAGATGTTCGTGAATGGGCACTTGCGCGGTCGCTCACGTGCATCACCCAGTCTTCACCGGGCCTGAACGCCGCAATCGCAGACGGCGTCGCGTGGGTACGCAACGCCGGCTTCGACATGGCGGCCATCGCCCACAGCGACGTTCCCCTGGCCGAAAACGTCATGCCCTTCGTCGATGCCGGCGGTGTCGTCATCGTTCCCGACACCGCGAATGACGGCACGAACTTCATGTCGCTGCCAACGTCGGCCGATTTCACGTTTCATTACGGACCGGGAAGTTTCGCCTTGCACGTCGACGAAGCCATGCAACGCGGATTCGCGCCGCGCATTGCCCTGTCCGACGGATGGTCGCACGACCTCGACACTCCCGCCGATTTGAACGACCCGAGAATCAGGGAGGTGTTTCCATGGCTGCCAACGAACCAGGCCAGCCCGCAGTGAATCCGATCGATACGTCGGCCTTCACGCACAATCACCCCGCACCCGCGCGGGCGCTCGCCGTGGGGGCCCACCCCGACGACATCGAGTTCGGCTGCGGCGCCACGCTCGCCAAGTGGGCGGCAGCGGGCTGTGTCGTTCACTATGCGGTCCTCACCGACGGCTCGAAAGGCACGTGGGACGTCAACGCCGACACTTCGCAGCTGGTTGCCGCGCGCCAGAGCGAGCAGCGCGAGGCAGCACGACGCATCGGGGCAACGGGATCCGTCACGTTCCTCGGAGCCGTCGACGGCGAACTGGAAAACACCCACGCACTTCGCGATCAGCTGAGCCGCCTCATTCGTATCGTCCAGCCCGATGTGGTTCTGGGCCACGACCCGTGGAAGCGCTACCGACTGCATCCCGATCACCGCGCGGCCGGCTTCCTGCTCACCGATTCCATCGTGGCCGCCCGCGACCCTCACTTCTTTCGCCAGCACTTCAACCTCACCGACCTGCAAACCGGCCAGCCACTCACCCACCACCGGCCGTCGGCGCTCTTCATGTGGGAAGCAGACGCACCGAACCACGTCGAGGATGCGGCGCCAACAATCGATACGAAGCTGCACGCGCTCGAGGCGCACGCAAGCCAGTTCGAATCGACGATGAAGGCAACAGACGAGTCGGCCCTCGACGCGTTCCGTCAACGCCTTCGTGCGCGCGCCGCAACCCTGGGTTCACCCCACGGCTACGGCGCCGCCGAAGTGTTTCACTTGATGCGCGACCTCTAGCGGGCAAGTGGCGGGCGGCCGGCACCGGCCGGGCCGGCGAATGCCTGTGCAATCGTCGTCCACTCGCGCGCGAGTGGACCCTCTGCCACCAGAGCGGTATCGACAACATGCCGACGCTGCGTGACGAGCAACGCGAAATCAAGTGCGGATCCGGTGATCGATTCGGGCGCATCGTCGTTGCCCCACGACCACGTCGAACCGTCGGGCGCAACGAGGCGCAAGGCGATGTCGGCGTCGGGCACCGGCAGGTTGCGCGACCGGTAGCTGTTCGGTCGCGCAAGAAAGCCGATGTGGCAGACGTGCTTCAATCGAGCCGAAGTGACGATCGGTTTGCCCAACGCGTCGGCCACGTCGACACCGTGTGCCCAGGTTTCCATCAGGCGTGCGGTGAGAAACGATGCAAGGCTCATCGACGGCCCGTACCACGGCACGCGAACCGATTTGTCGGCGCTGCGTCCGGCTTCGATCAGGTCGGCACTTCGGGCCTTCCAATCGACGAGAAGTTCGTGGCCGGTCACCGATCGACCACGGGCCACCGACGGGTCGCCCCCCGTTGCAAACGACGCCATCATCTCCTGGGTGTCGCGGGCGAAGGCATCGGCATCGCGGATCGCGAGCGCGGCCCGAATGTCGAAGAAATGCAGGTGCGAAACCGAGTCCGCAACATCCCAGCCGTCGGCGGGGGTCACCGTCCGCCAGTCGGACTCATCGATGCCGGTGATCAGGTCGGCGAGGCCTGCGTGTTCCGCGGCCAAATCGGAAACGACGCGCTCGACTGCGTCACTGGTTGGTGCGCTCGACATGTGGCGCACCCTAAATGATTCGGCCCGAAAATGACGACTGGGGGGCTTTCGCCCCCCAGTCTCAACACTCCGAACCGAAGCTT
>CAZKVD010000015.1:0-27079 GCA_964556145.1 uncultured Bifidobacterium sp.
CGGTCACGTGGTAGATCTCGTTGAACCCGTCGACAATGGCCTTGTACGACACGGGGACGTCCCACTCGACAACTTCGTGGAGGATCATGTCTTCCATCTTGAACGCACCGAGGTCGGCCATGATCTCGACGCCGAGACCCTGTTCAAGCGGAACGGCATCGTCGCCGGCCAGGTTGATCCAGACCCAGCCGCCCCACTCACCCACCGCCACCTTCGGCGCACGCACGCCGGCCAGATGTTCTTCGGCGAAGTCCTCGCGCTCGGGCACACCGACCAACTTGCCCGTCGTGTCGTAGACCCAACCGTGGTACGGACAGGTGAAGCGTCGCGCCTTGCAACCCGTCGCCTCGGGAACAAACGAGGGTCCGCGGTGCTGACACACGTTCTGGAAGGCGGCGAGAGAACCATCGGGTTGCCGGGTGATGACGACGGTTTCGCCGTGGCCCTCGAACGACATCCAGTCGCCCGGGTTCTTCACCGTGGACGCATGCCCACCGAGAATCCAGTGCTTGGCGAGAACGTGTTCGCGTTCGAGTTCGTACTGCACCGGGTCGGTGTACGGCTGACGGCTCATCTTCGTCGGGCCGTAATGAGGAATGTTGTCGATCTGCGGGCCGACGCGGGCCGGCAGCGACCCCCGGGTGGGAACGTGGACCATGTTGTTCTCCCTTCGAAGTTCTTCGATCTTGTTGATTCAGAATGACACGAGACACCGGCGCGGACCGCGCACCTGACCGCCGGCCCACGTCACCGCCGCGGGGTCGACGAGGGTGAATTCGGGAATCCTCTCCATCCAGGTCTGGAGAGCGACCCGAAGTTCGAGACGCGCAAGGTTCGACCCGGCGCATCGATGAATGCCCGCGCCGAATGCGACGTGGCGGTTGTGCTGTCGGTCGAGGATCACCTCGTCGGGCCGCTCGAACTGTCGGGGATCACGATTGGCAGCGGGGAAGGTCATGAGAACACGGTCTCCGGCCTTCATCGGGCACCCCTGGAAATCGATGTCGCGATCGACGATTCGCGCCATGGTGACCGGCGCGTAGGCGCGCAGGAATTCCTCGACCGCAGTCGGCCACAGATCGGGGTTTTCGCGCAACTGCTTGCGGTGCTCGGGATGACCGGCCAGGTGCCACAACGACGACCCGATCGCAGACCACGTGGTGTCGATACCCGCGACGAGCATCAGGTTGCACACGCCGATCACGTATTCGATCGGCGGGGGCTGGCCTTCGACCTCGAGAGCCAACAGGTCGGTGATGAGATCGTTCTCGCGGGGGTTCGCCTTGCGCTCATTGATCTGACCCACGAAGAAGTTGATGATCTTCATCCGGTTCTCGCGGCGCAATTCCGGATTGGTGAGACCGACCTCGAGCGCCCCGCGCACCCATTCGGTGAAGGTGTCGGACATCTCCACGGGAACGCCGAGCATGCGCGCGATGACGTTGACCGGAATCCGTTGCGCATAGTCGGCGGCCGAGTCAGCCCGACCCTTGTCGATGAAGCCATCGATCAGGCCGTTGCAGAAGTCGCGCATGCTGGCTTCGTAGGTGGCAACGGATTGGGGCGAGAACACCGGAAGAATCGCCCGGCGATGCCAATGGTGGTCGGGTGGATCCGACGTGATCGGAGGTGCCTTGACTCCGCCGTAGGGCCCTTCGGCCTGGCCGGGGGGTGGCGGCACCACGATGATCTCGCGCGACGTGAACACGTCGTGTTCCTGTGCAATGGCGACAATGTCTTCGTAGCGCGTCGGCATCCACGACCCGCCCCACTTGCCGGAATGAGCGATTGGACATTCGGACTCACGAACTGCGTCGAAGGCAGAAAACGGGTCGCGGACGAAGTCGTGATCGAAGATGTCGTATTCGATGTTCTGCTTCATGATCCCCCCATCAGCAGTGATCCCCGTGCGCTATTCGATGATTTCGATGGCCCGTTCGGGACAGTTGCCCTCGGCGCGTCGGGCCTTGGCCTCGAGATCGGCGGGGATGTCGCCCTCGATCAGGACCGTCGCATTGCCGATGTCGTCGCTACCAAAGATTTCCGGTGCAGCGATTGCACACATTTGGTGACCCTGGCAACGACCTTCGATGACGCGTACTTTCACGACTTTGACCCTAGCGCAGCACGCTCAACCCAATCCCACAGCCGCGCTCGCGCGGAATCATTGTCGCTGCGACGGCTCGCCGGCAGCCGGTGGATCGGCCGGCGCTCACGGTCGCACCAAAATCCTCCCGAGCCCAACTTGTCGGCGTCGGCCGCAACGAGCCACGCCACCGTGTCGGCCCCCTGCGCCGGCGTCCGAAGGATCGGCTTTGTGAACGTGCGGAATGTCGGAATCGACGAAGCCACACCCGGGGTGTCGGCCCACCCAGGGTGCATTGCATGGAAGCCGATTCCAAGGTCGGCGGTGCGCGCGGCCCACATCTCGTTCAATGTCACTTGTGCACGCTTGGCAAGCGCGTACTGACGCGTCCCGTCGTACTTGTCATCCGGGAGTTCAAGATCGTGACCCTTGGTGAAGTCGGACAATCCAAAGGCATACATGCCGCCCGAGGCAACGGTGATCACGCGGCCTCGTGTCGCCGCAAGCGGATCGAGCAATCGATGGGTCAAGAGAAAGGGGCCAAGGACGTGCACCGCAACGGTGTGGTCGTGACCCTGTGCCGATCGTTCGCGCGTCTTCAACAACGCGCCCGCGTTGTGCACGACGGCATCGACCCTGCCGACGTGCGCTGCAATTGCTTCGGCGAGTTGCCCGACTTGATCGAGGTCGCCCATGTCGGCGACAAGCGGCATGACGGTGCCGACACCTTCGCCTTGTTCAATGCGACGAGCAGCATCGTTGGTTCTCGACACGTCACGACCGACGAGAATCAGATTCGCACCCATTGCTCGCAATCGCTCAGCAACAGCGAAACCGATACCCGACGTGTGACCCGTCACGACGACGCTTCGTCCAACGAGCGACTTCGCGTCGAGCGATTCGAATGACCGCGAACGCAACGCGTAACCGATCCTGCTGAAACCGGGGACCACCAAGGCATCCATCGCGTTGTCGAGAAACGAACCCATGCGTGGAATCAAACACGAAATGTCGAGGGATCGCCATTTCTTTGGAAATCTCGCGGTAGTGTGACGGCCTCGCAGGTTGTCTGTGAGTCCCCATGGGTGCACACCGGCGTCCGTGGCAGTCCCCCGCCCGGAGCACCACATGTCATCTCTTCTGTCTTCCCCTGTCGCGTCTTTCGACGACCTCGATCTTCACAAGGCCCTGAAGAACCACCTTGCCGAACAGGGCATTCTTGCCCCGTTCCCGATTCAGTCCGCCACGATCCCCGATGCCCTCGCAGGCCGAGACGTGCTTGGCCGCGGCCGCACCGGGTCAGGCAAGACGCTCGCCTTCTCGCTGCCGTTGCTGACGCGCCTCGCCGAATCAAACAAGCCCCGCAAGGCCAACAAGCCACGCGCGCTGATTCTCGTGCCGACGCGCGAACTCGCAAACCAGGTGAACGACGTCATCATGCCCCTGGCCCGCAACCTGCGCATGTTCACCACCACCATCTACGGCGGCGTCGGATACGGCGGACAGTTGAACGCACTTCGCAAGGGTGTCGACATCGTCGTCGCCTGCCCGGGTCGTCTCGTCGACCACATGGAATCGCGCAACGTCGACTTCTCGGAAGTAGAGATCACCGTCCTCGACGAGGCCGACCACATGGCCGAGCTCGGATTTCTGCAGCACGTCGAGCAGATTCTCGCCGAGACACCGCGGGGAACCCAGCGCCTCTTGTTCTCGGCAACCCTCGACCGCGGCATCGACCGTCTGGTCAACCGCTTTCTCGACTCACCGGTGACCCACGAGGTTGATCCGGCCGACTCGCCCGTCGATGCAATGTCGCACCACGTCCTGCACATCGACAATTCCGACCGGATGGGCATCCTGAAGGACCTGTGTGCGGCCCCGGGCAAGACCCTCGTCTTCACGCGGACCAAGCACGGCGCAGCACGCCTCACCGAGCAGCTGATGAAGGCCGGCGTCCCGTCGGTCGAATTGCACGGCAACCTGTCGCAGTCGGCACGCGCGCGCAATCTGGCCGCATTCTCGGCCGGCCGCGCCGACACGCTGGTCGCAACCGACATCGCCGCACGCGGCATCCACGTCGACGACGTCAGCCTTGTCATTCACGCCGACCCGCCCGAAGAGCACAAGGCGTACCTCCACCGTTCGGGACGCACCGCGCGCGCCGGCGCATCAGGCACCGTTGTCACGTTGATGACCGACAAGCAGCGCCGTTCGGTTCGCGCACTCACCAAGCAGGCCGGCATCAACCCCACCACCACGCGCGTGGCACCCAACCACCCGTTCCTCGCAGAGTTGGCCCCCGGCGAGCGCGTGTTTGTCGAGACCTCGTCGATCAACATGCATCCTGCTCCCGAGCGCAGCAAGGGTCCGCGCAATTCCGACGGACCGCGTCAGTTCAACGGCCAGCGCAAGGGTTCGGGCCGGAACGGCTCGGGCAATCGTGGGTCGGGCTACGCGGGTAACAATCGTGGGTCGGGCTACAAGGGCCAGGGCGAGGGCTACAAGGCCCAGAGCGAGGGCGACAGGCCCGGCGGCGAGAAGAAGTACGGGTCAGCGGGCAAACAGCGCAACAAGTACCGGGGCGACCGCAAGCCCCGGTAACAGACTGCCGACGCGTATCGGCTTGACGTCCATGAAGCGCAGGCCGATACCAAGCACCATGATTCCCCCGGTTGCGCTCATTTCGTGCACCATTCGGTCGGTGAGAATCGCATCAAGACCCGAGGCACTGAGCGTCATTGCCCCCTGATAGATGGCCACGATGAATGCACTCAGTGCAACTCCCCACCCCATCGTCGCGGCAAAGAGAATCGACACCAGACCGTCGAGCGCCGACTTCACGATGAGGATCTGGGCACCGCGTCCCAGGCCGTCGTCGATCGAACCGAGAATCGACATCGGTCCGATCGAAAAAAGCAGGGTTGCGGTGACGAAACCCTCGACGAATCTCGGGTGAAACGACGTCGATCGCGACCGCCTCGACAGCAACGACTCGGACCGCGCACGCACCCAGTGACCAAGGACGGAAAAGCCGTGCTCGATTCGTGCAGCCTCGCCGATGATTCCACCAAGCACCACGCTGACAAGCGGGAAGACGACGTTGTCGGTTTTGGCCGCCGTCGAAATACCCAGAACGATCGTGACCATTCCGACTGCCTGCTCGATGGTCGTGCGCATGCGGTCGGCGATGTACCTGCCGACAACCAGGCCGACGACCGTGCCACCAACGATGGTGAGAAAGTTGGTGACGGTTCCGATGCCGCGCATCGGGTCAGTCTGCCATCAGGCGCTCGACGAGACGCTTCAGAGGAATGCGAAAATCGGCGAGGGCGGGCAGTCCGGCATTGCGCAGCGCCGAGTTGTCGAGCACCGAATTCGACGGGCGCTTTGCGGGTCGCGGCGGCTGAAGATCGGCGGTTGCGATCGGCTTCACCCGCTCGGGATCATCCCCTGCGGCGCGCAATACCTCGCGTGCGAATTCGTACCAGCTCACAGCCCCGGCATTCGTGACGTGGAATATCCCCGACTCCCCTGCTTCGACCAGCCGCACCATCGCGCTGGCTGCGTCGTCGGCAAACGTTGGATGCCCAACCTGGTCGTCGACGAACGAAAGAGACGGGTTCGTCGAGGCGAGACGAAGGATTGTCTTCACCATGTTGCCGCCGTGGAAGCCACACACCCACGAGATGCGCACGATCAGATCGGCGGGCCGCATGGCGCGCTCACCGGCAAGTTTCGATGCGCCGTACGCCGACTGCGGATTCGGCGGGTCGGTTTCGACGTAGGGACCCTGTTTCGTACCGTCGAAGACGTAGTCGGTGCTGACGTAGAGCACCTTTGCACCAACGTGCTCGGCTGCCGACACGATGTTTCGGGTTCCGCCCCCGTTCACGGCATCGGCACGCCCGGGATCGGACTCGCACGCGTCGACGGCGGTCCAGGCCGCCCCGTGGATGATCCAGTCGGGCCGCGTGGTTCCGATCAATTCGCGCACGGCATCGGCATCACATATGTCGAGCGAGGCGTGGGTTGTGGGCACGACATCGTGGCCTGCAGCGGCGAACGCCCCGACAAGCTCGGTTCCCAATTGGCCGGCTGCACCGGTGACGAGAACCTTCACTTCTTGCCCTTGAGCGGCTCCCACCACCAGCGGTTGTCGCGATACCACTGGACTGTTTCGGCAAGGGCCTCGTCGAGTGTGCGTGTCTTTTTCCAACCGAGAGCGGTGATCTTGTCGATGTTGACCGAATAACGGCGGTCGTGGCCCTTGCGGTCTTCGACGTACTGCACCATCTCTTCGCCGTGGCCGAAGATTCCAAGGAGCTTGTCGACGAGCACGCGGTTCGGCGTTTCGTTGCCGGCGCCGATGTTGTAGATCTCACCGACCGTTCCCTTGGTGAGCACCAGGTGCACACCCGAACAGTGATCGTCGACGTAGAGCCAGTCGCGTTCGTTCAGACCGTCGCCGTAGAGCGGAATCTTCTTGCCATCGATGAGGTTGGTGGTGAAAAGCGGAATCGCCTTTTCGGGGTACTGATACGGGCCGAAATTGTTCGTGCAACGCGTGACCAGAACCGGCGTGCCGTGCGTGTGGTGGTAGGCAAGCGCGATGAGGTCGGATCCGGCCTTCGATGCGGAGTAAGGCGAGCGTGGTTCCAGCGGGTCGGTCTCGAGGGACGATCCGACTTCGACCGAGCCGTACACCTCGTCGGTTCCGATGTGCAGCACACGACCGATGTCGAGCTTGCGCGCCGCATCGATGACCACGTTCGTGCCGAAGCAGTTCGTGAGAATGAAGTCCTCGGAGCCATCGATGGAACGGTCGACGTGGCTCTCGGCTGCGAAGTGAACGACCGCGTCGTGACCCTTCATCGACTCGGCAACGGCAGCCGGATCGCAGATGTTTCCCTTGATGAACCGGAAACGCGGGTTGTCGTCGACGTCTTTCAGGGTCGAGAGATTGCCCGCGTACGTGAGCGCATCGAACACCGTGACTTCGTCGTCGGTGTTGTCGAGGATGTAGCGGACGTAGTTCGATCCGATGAAGCCGGCGGCGCCGGTGATGAACTGCTTCATGAGGGGACTCCGAGTCGTTGCGAGGGATCAGGGACGAAGGTTGAAGTGCGGCTGCCACTGCGGCTGGATGTCGCGGCGCAACGGATTGTTCTGGTCGCGATTCGACAGCAACGGTTCGCCCACTCCCCAGTCGGCGCCAACCTGGGGGTCGTTCCAGGCAACCCCGAGTTCGTCGGTCGGGTTGTAGTAGCCGTCGACGAGATAGGTGATGGTCATCTTGGTCAGTGCTGCAAAGCCGTGAGCGACGCCCGGCGGAATGAAGATCCCGCGGTGGTCGTGCGATCCATCGTCGCGAGCACCGAGGTCGATGACCTGCGTCGCGCCGTCGGTTGGCGAACCCTGACGCAGATCGTGCAAAACGACCCGGCACTTTCCGAACGGGACGTACCAGTAGTCGGCCTGGTGCAGGTGGTAGTGCAACCCAACGAGACAACCGGCCTGACGGTCACCGCGGTTGGCCTGAATCATCTCGCGTCCCTGCGGGAACCACTCGCGGCGGTAGGTCTCGATGAAAAAGCCGCGCTCGTCGCCGTGCATTGCGGGTTCGACGATGTGCACGCCCTTGATGACATCGGACGGGGTGATGACTGCCATTGGTTCCTCTTCGGGCTCTCTGATTCGGGGGACTATTCGACTTCCACGGTGCTGTCGTCACCCAGCATGAGACGCAGGGCTGACGGACGCTGCGCCGAGCGCTTCACCGTGACGTTGCGACCGACGAGCGAGTCGGACATGCGATTGATATCGGTGATGGAGCTTCCGTCGAGAAGCACCGAGTGTTCGATTTCCGAATCCGCAACGGTGCAGTTGTTGCCAACCGACGTATAGGGGCCGACGTAACTGTTGCGCACCACGCTGCCCGAACCGATGACCACGGGTCCACGAATACGCGAATTCTCGATTTTGGCCCCGGACTCGACTACGACACGACCCTCGATCTGAGACGATTCATCGACACTGCCGTCGTTGCGTGACTCGAGCACCTCGAGGACGAGTCTGTTGCACTCGAGCAACGGATCTTTCTTGCCGGTGTCGATCCACCAACCTCGCAGCACCTCGTGGCGCACTCGGTGCTTGTTGTCGACCAACCATTGGATGGCGTCTGTGATCTCGAGCTCGCCACGTGCCGACGGCTTGATCGACCTCACAGCCGTGTTGACGGTTTTGTCGAATAGGTAGACACCAACGAGCGCCAGATTCGAGGGCGGATCCTTGGGCTTCTCGACGAGTCGAACGACTTCACCGCGGGAGTCGACCTCGGCCACGCCGAACGACCGAGGGTCGTCGACCTCGCACAGAAGGATCTGGGCGCTCGGCGCCTCGGCACCACCGGCAGCGCGAGCAGTTTCGAAACGCGTCACGAAATCGGTGAGGCCCTGCTGGAGCATGTTGTCGCCCAGGTACATGACGAAGTCGTCGTTGCCGAGGAACTCTTGGGCGATCAGCACACAGTGGGCGAGGCCGAGCGGGGCGTCCTGCGGGATGTAGGTCACCTTGACCCCGAATCGGGAACCGTCACCGACCGCGGCGCGGATCTCGTCGCCCGTGTCGCCGATGATGATGCCGATTTCCTTGATTCCCGCCTCGGCCATGGCCTCGATGCCGTAGAAAAGGATCGGCTTGTTGGCGATCGGGACCAATTGTTTGGCGCTGGTATGGGTGATCGGCCGCAGCCGGGTTCCGGCGCCACCGGAGAGAATAAGGCCCTTCATTGCCCCACAGCCTAGGCGACCTACCATCGGAAGATGCCCCAGAGTGCGCCCCTGCCCCGCTTCCTGCACCCCTTTGCGAAACCAACGCGCCAGCAATTCATCACGGTTGCGCGGGGTGAGGGTGCACGCATCTATGACGTCGATGGCAACGAGTACATCGACGGCATGGCGAGCCTCTGGTACTGCGCAATCGGCCATGGGCGACGCGAAATGGCCGACGCCATTGCCAACCAGGTGACGACGATCGAGGCATACTCGGCTTTCGACCCCTTTACGACGCGCGTCGCCGACGAATTGTGCGAGCGCATCTCCGATCTCTCCCCCATCGACGACTCGCGTGTCTTTCTTTGCAACAGCGGTTCGGAAGCGGTCGACTCGGCGATGAAACTCGCGCGCCTCGCACACGTGCAGGCAGGGCGGCCCGAGCGGACGCTGATCATCTCCCGCGGGCGCGGCTACCACGGCACCAACTACGGCGGAACGAGTGCCCAGGGAATCCCACCGAATCGCGCCGGCTACGGACCACTCGTCGGCGATGTCCTGCATGTCGATCCCGACGACATCGAAGGTCTGAGCAAGCTCATGACGACGAACTCCGAGCGCCTTGCGGCGGTAATCAGCGAACCCGTGCAGGGCGCAGGTGGCGTCTTTCCTCCGGCCGAGGGTTACCTGCAACAACTGCGCAAACTCTGCGACCAGCACGGCGCGTACCTCATCTTCGACGAGGTGATCACTGGTTTCGGGCGACTTGGTACATGGTTCGGCGCGCAACATTTCGGCGTTACACCCGACCTCCTCACGTTCGCCAAGGCGGTGACATCCGGTTACCAGCCCTTGGGAGGAGTCATCGTTGCCAAATCGGTCCGCGAGCCGATCGAGGCCGATCCGGCGTTCCTGTTGCGCCATGGCTACACCTATTCCGGACATGCGACGGCGTGCGCTGCTGCGCTTGCAAACCTCGACATCATCGAGCGCGAGGGACTCCTCGAACGTGCGGTGCACATCGGTCGCCGACTGGAGTCGGGCCTGACCGCTCTCGCCAATGACGGGATGATCGATCATGCGCGCGGACGCGTTGCGGTGTGGGCCGCGGCACACAAGGCGGGGGTCGACCCAATGGTGGTTCGCGACCGCATGTTGTCTGCGGGCGCAATCACCCGAGCCCTCAACACCGACACCAACTCGTTCTGCCCGCCACTCGTCATCTCCGACGCCGAACTCGATCGATTGATCGACATTTTCGCCACGACGACTGCGGCCGTGACTGCTGAGGCAGGGAAATGACCACCTCGCGAATCCTCGTCACCGGCGGTGCCAGCGGAATCGGAGCTGCCATCGCCCGCCACTGGAGCAATCTCGGACATGCCGTCGTCATCACCGACGTCGATGACGATGCAGGACGTCGGATCGCCGCCGAAATCGACGCGTCATACATCCGACTCGACGTACGCGACGAGGCGCAGTGGCTTGCCTTCGCCGCATCCACCGAGCCCTTCGACGTTGTGTTTCTCAATGCGGGCGTGGCCACGGGTTCGCTTGTGTTCGGCACGCCCGACGAGTCACCATTCACCTCGTTCGACGTGGCCGCGTACCGGCGCACCATTGGTGTCAACGTCGATGGTGTCGTGTTTGGCATCGCCCACTTGGCGCCGGCGATGGTCTCACGTGGTTCGGGAGACATCGTTGTCACCGCATCGATGGCAAGCATCTACCCCATCGCCGCCGATCCGGTCTACGGACTGTCAAAGCACGCCGTCAGCGGATTCGTGAAGTCTCTTGCACCGACACTCCTCGAACACGGAGTTTGTCTCTCGGCAATCTGCCCGTTCTTCGTCGACACTCCTCTGGTGTCGAAAGAGCAGCAGGCACAGATCCGCGAGACCGGCTTCGATGTCCTCACCGTCGACCGCGTGGTCGAGGCCGCGCAAATGGCGGTTGCCGAACGGGCGGCGGGATCACATTGGGTCGTGTTTCCGGGCGCACCGATCACGCGGATGCCCGAACCCACGTTGGGCTGAAGTTCAGCGCAAGCGGGCGATCAAACTGCTGGTGTCCCAGCGACGCCCACCCATTGCTACGACTTCCGAGTAGAAGCCGTCGACGAGTTCCGTCACCGGCAACTTCGCACCGTTGCGCTTGGCTTCGTCGAGACAGAAACCGAGATCTTTGCGCATCCATTCAACCGCAAAACCGAAGTTGAATTCGTCACGGGCCATGGTTGCCGATCGGTTCACCATCTGCCACGACCCTGCGGCACCCTGGGAAATGACACCGACCAGCTGTTCCACATCGAGGCCTGCGCGTTGGGCAAAGTTGATGCCCTCGGACAACCCCTGGACGATTCCTGCAATGCAGATTTGGTTGACCATCTTGGCCAATTGACCGCTTCCTGCTCCGCCCAGACACTCACAGGCACGCGCGTACGACATGATCACCTCACGCGCTCGGCCGTACACCACCGCGTCGTCGGCACCGCACATCACCGTCAACGCACCGTTCTCGGCGCCGGCCTGGCCCCCCGACACCGGAGCATCGACAAAACCAATGCCAACCCCGGATGCCGCCCCGGCCAATTCCCGCGCAAGATTCGCGGACGTCGTCGTGTGGTCGACGAGAACCCCACCCGACGCAAGACCTGCAAGCACTCCGTCGGGCCCCAGCACGACGCTACGTACGTCATCGTCATTGCCGACGCACACCATCACGATGTCGCTCGCCGCAGCGACATCACGCGGCGTCGCACACGCCCGGCCGCCGTGCTGACTGGCCCACTGCTCCGACTTCGCGGCCGTTCGGTTGTACACCGATACCTCGTGCCCCGCCTTGACGAGATGGCCTGCCATCGGAAAGCCCATCACGCCCAAACCAACAAATCCGACTCGTGCCATGGGGGTCAGTCTGCCACGGAGATTGCGCAGGGTCGCCGATTCAGCACCCGCGCACACATTGGTCTGACACACCAAATTTCATGAGGTCTAACATGACGATCGATGAACAGCAGCGGTTTGAACTGCACGTCGGACTGCGCCAGACGCTGGGGGACGACGTGGCCGGGACGTTGATGGAACATCTGCCCCCCAGCGGCTGGAGCGACGTGGCACGCGCACGCGATCTCGAACACCTGCGTGAGCATTTCGATGCGACGATCGCAACCATGCAGACCGGCATCGAGGCGCGATTTGTTCGCGTCGATGACCGCTTCACTCACTACGACGAGCGAGTCGACGAACGTTTCAAGCGAGTGGATGATCGCTTTACCCGGATTGAGGCATGCCTTGATTCGATCGTGAGGGGCCTCTGGGCCGCCGGCACGGTTTTCGCGGGCTCTTTCGTTGCGCTCTTTTCCCTCATTGCGACGAAGCTCTGATGGTCTTTGGCCCAGCAGTCCAGATCGCCTACGTGGTCGACGACCCCGAGGCCGCCGCTCACGCATGGGCACACGACTTCGGTGCCGGCCCGTTTTTCCTGAACCGCCACATCCCGGTCACCGATGTCGTGCACCGTGGCAAGGCGTCGTCGTTCGACCACACGTCGGCCTACGGGTGGTGGGGGTCGATCATGGTCGAACTCTTCTGCCAGCACAACGACGACCCAACTGCCGTCAACGAACGCTTCACACGCGGCACCGGCGGCCTGCACCACATGGCGTGCATCGTGCCCAGCCTCGAAGGTGCTCTCGATCGTGCTGCAGCGATGGGCCTGGTCATTGCGCAGTCGGCCAAGGCCGGCGCGACGACCTTCGTCTTCGTCGACGATGTCGCCCGCCACGGCCACTACTGGGAGCTGTACGAATCGAGCCCGGGACTCTTGGGCTTTTACGCGATGGTTCGCGCTGCACACGAGAACTGGGACGGAAGCGACCCGGTGCGCGACATCACGCGACGCTGAGAATCAGTTCTCGGGCGTCACGTAGGCAGCGGTGATGCCGCCGTCAATGATCAACGACTGTCCGGTCATCCACGAGGATTCGTCGGAAGCGAGGAACAGAGCTCCCTGCGCGATCTCTTCGGGCGCACCAAAGCGCCCCATCGGAATGTGAACCAGACGACGCTCGCGCTTGGCGTCGTCGGACAGAAACTTTGCGAGCAGCGGCGTCATCACCGGCCCCGGACACAACGAATTCGCCCGTATGCCCTGACGGGCGTAGATGACCGCGATCTCGCGGGTCATCGCGAGCACGGCGCCCTTCGACGCCGTGTAGGCGACCTGGGGCGTCGCGGCGCCCATGTGGGCGACGAAAGACGCAACGTTGACGATCGAACCCCTGCCCTGTCGCTGCATGACGGGAATCGCCGCGCGGCAGCCCAACAGGACGCCCTTCACGTTGATGTCCATGGTTCGTTCGTAGGTCTCGAGCGGAGTCGTCACCGGATTGTCGTCGTCGGACAGCATCACACCTGCGTTGTTGAACATGACGTCTAGCGAACCGTACGTGTCGACTGCGTGCGCCACTGCAGCCACGACGCTCGCCTCGTTGGTGACGTCGCAATTGACGTACGACGCCGTACCGCCCGCAGCGGTGATGGTCGCCACAGCCTCGGCTCCATCGATGACGTCGGCAACCACCACGTGCGCACCCTCGCGTGCGAACAGCTGTGCAGCCACTTGGCCAAGACCCGATGCCGAGCCCGTGATGAGCGCAACCTTTCCTGCAAGACGTTCCATGGCTCCCCCGACCGAGATCGATTCAGATCAGTTCGAAATACCGACGGCGTTCCCAGTCGGTGACGGTTTTGTTGAATGCGTCCCACTCGGCCTGTGCCATCACGAGGATGTGGTGATGAACATCGTCACCGAACACCTCGCGCGCAGCGGAACTGCTTCTCCACAGTTCGATGGCTTCGACGATGCTCGACGGGATACGCGGGATGTTCGTCGCCTCGTAACCATTCCCGATGAACTCGGCAGGTGGTTCGAGTTCGTGTCTGATTCCGTACAAGCCACCACCCAGCACTCCGGCGAAGGCGAGATAGCTATTTGCATCGGCCCCCGGCACACGACTTTCGATGCGCAGTGAGGACCCGTGGCCAACCTGACGGAAACCGAGCGTGCGGTTGTCGACGCCCCATGCCACACCGGTTGGCGCCCACGAACCGGGCTGGAATCGCTTGTAGCTGTTGATTGTCGGCGCCCACAGCAGCGAGAACTCGCGCGCAGTTGCAATCAGACCCGCCAAGTAGTGGCGGAACACGGTGCTCGGGCCGTGTGACGAATCATCGTGGAAGAGTGCTTGCGATCCATCGGGCGTCCAAAGGCTGCTGTGCACGTGGCATGACGACCCGGTTTCTCCGAAGTCGTACTTGGCCATGAACGTGGCAGCGCGACCATGCTGGGCAGCGATTTCCTTCGTTGCTGTCTTGTAGAGAACGTTGCGATCAGCCATCGCCAACGCATCGGTGTAGTCGAGGTTGATTTCGTGTTGGCCCCGACCCGCTTCGCCCTTCGTGAACTCGACCGGAATCCCCGCCGCTTCGAGGCCACGACGGATCGCCCCGATGACCGGCTCGTCGCGGGTCGTTTGCACCACGTGGTAGTCCTGCACCCAGTCACCCGTTGGCTTGAGACTGCGGTAGTCATCGGCGTGCGCGTCGGCGTACGTGGTGTCGAACAAAAAGAATTCGATCTCGCTCGCCATCATCGGGCGCATGCCGAGCTTCTTTGCAGCATCGACCTGCGTGCGAAGAATAGACCGCGGCGCCTCGGCGATCGGTTGACCCGAGTCGACATCGAAGACATCGCAGATGACGAGAGCGGTCTTGTCGACCCACGGCACGACCCAGGCTGCATTCCAGTCGGCGCGCGCAACCATGTCGCCGTATCCCTGCTCGTAGCTTGCGAAACGAAACCCGGAAACCGGATTGTTCGCGATGTCGCAGGCGATCAGGTAGTCGCAGTTCTCGGTGCCATGGTCGGCAACGTGCTCGAGAAAGAAACGACCGGTGGTCCGTTTACCGACAAGACGACCGAAAAGGTCGGGGAACGCCATGACAACGGTGTCGATGGCACCCGAACGAATGAGCTCGGTGAGTTCGTTCCTGTCGACACCCTGTCGAGACGCCATCACTTCCCCCAATCGCGTCGAGTTGTCGGCGCCCGTGCCTACGACTTCTTCGCAGCCGACTTCGTTGCCGCTTTCGGCTTCGCGGCTGCCTTTTCCTTTGCGGGAGGAGCGTCATCGGCATCGGCGTCATCGGCATCGTCGGCGGCGGGTTTTGCCTTCGGGGCAGCGGCTGCCTTCTTTGCCTTCGCAGGCTTCAGAACGCCCTTGGCGAGCGCCTCGTCGAGAAATGCCTCGGCCTCTTCGGTGGAAACCTTGAGCGCCGGTGCAATTTCGGAAATGAGATTGATTCGCGCGCGGTCGTACATGGTGCGTTCGGCGGCAGACAGCGACGCGTCACGGTTGCGGGCCGCAAGGTTACGGACAACTTCGGCGACCTGATAGACGTCACCGCTCTTCAGCTTTTCCTGGTGATTCTTGAAACGGCGCGACCAGTTCGACGGCACGCGCGGGTCGGCCTTCGACAACACCGACACGAGGTCTTCGAGCTCGTCGGGCGACACGGGCGGTCGAACCCCGACGTCGGCCGCCTTTGCGGTTGGCACCGACAGGGTCATTTCGTTGATGACGGTCTTCAAGATGAGGTATTCCTGGGTCGCCCCGAAGGCCTTCATCTTCTTGATTCCATGAACGATGCAGGCACCGTGCTGGGGGTAGATGACGGTGTCGCCCTTCTTGAAATTCACATCTTTCAGGCTAGACGCAGCGAGTGGCAAATACTCAGTCGCTGCCTCCCGTCATTCGCGCCCCCGGCAGGATTTGAACCTGCGCACTACGGATTAGAAGGCCGTCGCTCTATCCGGGCTGAGCTACGGGGGCCTTGCTACATCGTACCGAGACGCTGGCGCAGGAAGTTCAGCGCCGTGATCACGCTCATTTGACGCATCTGGTCACGAGTGGTCGGCAGACGGAACTGCTGCACGTGCTCGGAGCCATCGGCAAGTACCAGACCGACAAAGAGTGTCCCCACGGGCATCTCGTCTTGTTCGTCGGGACCGGCGACTCCGGTCAGCGACAAACCAACCGATGCACCCAGATGACGACGCACACCACGCGCCATTTCGATTGCGGCACGTTCGCTGACCACCGGCCCGGGAGTCACATCGAGGACGGAGAACTTGACCTCGGAGTCGTAACTCACGACTCCCCCACGAAGAACCTTGCTGGCTCCGGGAACGTTCGTGAGGCGACCCGTCACCAGGCCGCCCGTGACCGACTCGGCAACGGCAAGCGTGGCGCCGGCTTCGCCCAGCATCTTGAGAACCACAGATTCCATGGTGTCGTCATCGACTCCGAAGACGATGTCGGCAACCACGCCCCGTACACGCGATTCCCAATGATCGAGAATCCCGGCCGCTTCGTCTGGCGTAGCGGCTGCAGCTGTGAGACGAACCTTGATTCCCTCCCAGCCGCTCGCAAGAAAGGCAAGAGTCGGCTTGTTCGCACCCGGCTGATCGAGTTCGGCAATGACGGCGTCGAGTCTTTCGTTCAGGCCGCTTTCACTTTCGCCCCACGTTCGCAGTACGCGACTGCGAATCACCGACGACCGGCCGCTGCGACGGACCAGGTCGGGCAGGATTGCGCGCGTCATCATCTCGTGCATTTCGTGGGGAACGCCCGGAACGGCGTACACGACCTTGTCGCCAACGGGGCAAACGAGGCCGGGAGCGGTGCCCCGTCGCTGCGGAATCACCGTTGCGCCACGGGGCACCAACGCCTGACGGAGGTTGTTCGCCGCCATGCGTCGGCCGCGCGAAGAAAACATCTCGATGATCACCTCGGCGACTTCGTCGTCGTGGTCGAGCGGCACACCCATCACGGCTGCGATTGCCTCGCGGGTGAGGTCATCATGAGTCGGACCAAGGCCTCCGCACATGATGACCGCATCGGCCTCGGCGAGGCGGTCACGCAGTTGATCGATGATGCGCTCGACGTTGTCCCCCACCTTCACCTGCACGTGGGTGGAGATGCCGTGCGCGGCGAGCTGTTCACCGATCCACGAAGAATTGGTGTCGACGATCTGGCCGAGGAGAAGCTCGGTGCCCACGGCAATGACGTCGCACCGCACGGTCAGGCACCTGCGGTGCGACGGAACTGACGATGACGCACCGCCCCGACTGCATACTGCGCACCACTGACAAGAGCGAGACCGACCGAAAACCACAAGAGGATCTTCCAGGTCCAATTGGCGTCGGTCACCGTTGCCGGGATGAGTGCAAAGCCGACGGCAATCTGCTGGCTGAAGGTCTTGACCTTGGCAAGTTTGCTTGCCGGCAACGAAACTCCCTTCGAGCCGACGAGCACTCTGTAGATGCTGATCGCCACTTCACGTGCGGCAATGATGACCACCGGCAGCAGCGGAAACAGGCCGCGACTGACCAAAGTGAACATGGCACCAAGGACGAGGACCTTGTCGGCCAGCGGATCGAGAAACGCACCCGACTTGGTGGTTCCGTGCCTGCGAGCCAGGTAGCCGTCGAAACCGTCACTGATACAGAGGAAGAACCACATCACGAATGCGACCCACGATCCGTAGGAGTCGCTTGGTATCAATGCAAAGAGAATCGGTGAAATCAGGATTCGCCCGACGGTGACCATGTTTGCCCACGTCGCGATGGCGTTCGGATCGACGGGCATCTCAGCGGTCGTCCTTCGGAACCGCCACCAGATCCGGCCCGAGGGCATCGGTGATGACGACGTCGTGGAACTCGCCGGCGGCCAACGTTTCGGGCACGTTGACGATGCCGTCGATTTCAGGCGCCTCCCGATGGCTGCGGCCGACGCCCGGTTCGTCGACAAGTACGCGGTGGGTCTCGCCGATGCAGTCGTCGCGACGACCCGTGGTGATTGCGTCCTGCAGTTCACGAAGTTCGGCCAAACGCGACTCGACGGTTCGCGCGTCGACACGGCCAGGCATCGTGAACGCGTGAGTTCCTTCTTCGGGGCTGTAGGCGAAAAATCCGCACCAGTCGAGCTGCGCGCGCTCGACAAAGTCGAGAAGCTGGTCGTGGTCGGCCTCGGTTTCACCCGGATAACCAACGATGAAGTTCGAGCGGAAGACCGAATCGGCGTCACGATCGCGAATGTCGTCGATTCGCCGGAGGAACCGACTGCCATCACCCCACCTGCGCATTCGGCGTAGATGATCCTTCGAAACGTGTTGCAACGACAGGTCGAAATACGGCACGCCCGAATCGACGATGACATCGATGAGTTCATCGCTGAGATCGCTGGGGTACAGATACAGAAGACGTACGCGCTCGGCACGGTCGGCTACCTGACGGATCAGCGGAACGATTGCTCCGGCTCCCAACTCGCCGGGACGGTCCTTCCCGTAGCTGGCCAGGTCTTGGGCGACCAGCACCACCTCACGAACATCGAGCTGGTCGACCTCGCGGAGAATCGACTCGACATCGCGACTGCGTTGCGGGCCGCGAAACGACGGAATCGCACAGAAGCCACACGAACGATCGCAACCTTCGGCAATTTTCACGTATGCCCACGGCACCGTCGACTTCGGACGGGGCAGATTGAGCAGGTCGAAGGCAGGCGGAGTGGTCACCGTCAGATTCACGGGCTTTCGCCCCATCTCGACGGGCACACCGAAGCCGGCGACCTGATCAACCTCGGGAAGTTCAGCGGCGAGTTCGTCCCCGTAACGCTCGGCCATGCATCCGGTCACAACCAGGCGAGCGCCGCTTTTCTTGCGGTCGGCCAGGGCAAGAATGGTGTCGATACTTTCGCGACGCGCTTCTTCGATGAACGCACAGGTGTTCACAACGACGACGTCGGCCGACGATGCATCGTCGGTCTGCACCAGCCCGTCGCTGCTCAACAGTCCGATGATCTTGTCGGAGTCGACTTCGTTTTTCGGGCAACCGAGGGTTTCCACGTAGAAACGCTGCGACTGCGCAGAAGACGACACGGGAAAAGTCTACCGAGGAGGTCTGTCGACGGCGTTTCAGTTGCTCTGCTGCAAAAAGGCGAGCTCTTCGGGCGTCATCAACACCTGACGAGCCTTCGACCCCTCACCCGGACCAACGATGCCCCGCTCTTCGAGCAGGTCCATGAGTCGTCCCGCACGTGCGAATCCAACCTTCAGCTTGCGTTGCAACATCGACGTGCTGCCGAGACCGGAGGTGACAACGAGTTCGATCGCCTGCTTGAGCAAATCGTCATCGTCCTCGTCTCCGGTACTGCCGCCGACGAGGCCTCCGCCCGATGCCGAGGCACCTCCGTCGCCATCGATGCCACTGACGTAGACAACCTCGGGGGCCTGACGTCTCCAACTTGCAACGACGGCCCGGACTTCCTCTTCTGTGACCCAGGATCCCTGCACGCGCTGTGCAACGTTGGTGTTGCCCGGCAACAACAACATGTCACCCTTGCCCACCAACTTCTCGGCTCCGGGGCGATCGAGAATGACGCGACTGTCGGTGAGGCTGGACACTGCGAAGGCCATGCGGGCCGGGATGTTGGCTTTGATGACACCCGTGATGACGTTGACGCTCGGTCGCTGCGTCGCGATGATCAGGTGGATACCCACGGCACGCGCCTTTTGCGCGATGCGTGTGATCGAATCCTCGACGTCACGCGCCGCCACCATCATGAGGTCGTTCAATTCGTCGACAACGACGACGATGTACGGCAAGCGCTCGTACTCTCGTTCGACGCCGGGCTCGGGAACCAGATCACCACGGTCGTAGGCCGCGTTGTACCCCGAGATGTCACGGAATCCGACTTCAACAAGGAGGTCGTAGCGACGTTCCATTTCCTTCACTGCCCAACCAAGCGCGTTGGCGGCCTTCTTGGGGTTCGTGACCGGCTGCGTGAGCAGGTGCGGCAAGCGCCCGTACTGGCCCATCTCGACTTGCTTCGGGTCGATCAGGATCATTCGCACCTGGTCGGGAGTGGTGCGCATGAGAAGCGAGGTGATGATGCAGTTGAGACCACTGGACTTGCCCGCACCCGTGGCACCGGCGATGAGAAGGTGAGGCGTGGTGGCGAGATTCATGAAAACGGCGCGGCCGGCGATGTCCTTGCCCACGGCGACGTCGAGAGGATGCGTTGCGGCCTTGGCCTCGGGAGACGTCATGAGGTCGCCCAGCGATACAAGCTGACGCGAAGTGTTCGGCACCTCGACACCGATCGCCGAGCGACCGGGAATCGGGGCGAGGATGCGTACGTCGGTTGCCGCCATTGCATAGGCAATGTCGCGGTCGAGGCTGGTGATGCGGGCAACCTTGACACCCGAACCAAGTTCGAGTTCGTAACGGGTGACCGTCGGTCCAACCGTCATGCCCACCAGACGCGTTTCGACACCGTGCGAGGCGAGCGCGTTCTGCAACAACTGGCCACGCGCCTCGACTGCGGCTTTGTCGACGGCGTGAACCGGCGTGGTGCCGAGAAGATTCGCGGCGGGCAGGACCCAGTTCCCACGCCGCGCGGCAGGCCCCAGCGCAAGTTCGTCTCCATCGGGAGTGCTGACAACTTCCTTCGCTGCGGGCTTCGGCGGAAAGTCGGCCGCCGGTTGGGCCGGAGCCGCGGGCTTGCGCTTCGGTGTCTTTGGCTGAGGCTCATCGCTGGCGAAGTCGTACAAGGTCGGACGTGGTGCACCGGGATCAAATGCCGGGACGTGCGAATTGTCGACGGGCGCCTGATCGGTCGGCACATCGAGGCGTGGTTCGTCGACGGGAGCGTCGTAGCCGGGTGCCGGTTCGAAATCTGCGCGACCCGCACGCGCATCGTCGTCAGCCACGGTTTGGATCTCGTTCAGCATCTTCTTGGCCGCCCGAGCCGTGGGGGCTGCCACCGTGGTGAAGTGGGCGCGAAGTCGCTTGATCAACAACGGAAGCGACATGCCGGTCACGATGAGAACTCCACCGAGGGCAATCGCAAGCAAGACCACGACGGCACCAACGACGCTGAGCATTGCGCGCAACGGTTGGCCGATCAGCGCACCGACCCACCCACCGGCGGGCTTGAGCGCATCGACGCTGGCCGTCATCCTCCCTTCGCCACGCGCGAGGTGGAGCAGGCCGAGAGCCGAGAGAACGATGACAACCGAGCCGACCGCGATGCGGAGACGATGTTCGGATTCGTTGCGCCGAATGACGACCACACCGAGCGCGATCAGCGTCGGCGGCAAGAGGAACCGGCCGAGGCCGAGAACCCATCCGAGCGCAGTGTCGATGCCGTCGCCGACGGGGCCTGCGACGTTCAAATACACCCCGAGAGCCGCAAGGACTCCGGCGACAACGATGGCGATACCGCGGAACTCGTTTTCGCGTCCGCCAACAGCTGCCGACAGCGCGGCGTGCTCGCGCGCAGCCGAGGCCTTGGCACCCTTGCCCGACGACTTCGCAGGGCTCTTCGCACCGGCTTTCGAGCCTCCCCTGGGCGTCCGGTCGCCGGCGTTACCGGAGGCGGAACGGGGTCGGGAGGCTTGTTTGGACATGGTTCCAAGGTACCAATGGGGTACTCCCCGATTCGGGAATACCCCGTTTGGTGCTACGAGCCCGTGAGGGCGTCGGAACCGAGGATCTTGCCGTCGGCCTCGACCAGCACTGCAAACTGGCCACCGCGTTCAGATTGGAGCACGACACGGTTCAACACTTCACCGTTCGGCCCATCGGCCGTGATCGTGAATGCGCGCAGCAGCGACTTCGGCAATTCCTCTTCGACCCGCGCGTACACATCGGGCGCGAAGGACATCTTCGTGGCATCAAACGCTCGCCCGTCGGCTGCGGCAACCTCGGTTTCGTCGCGCAGAGCCCCGTCTTCCCAGACGAAGTTCACCGCATTGCCCTTGCCGTCATCGAGAAAGAGATTGATGAGGTCGGGAGTCGCGTTGATTTCGAAAAAATTCGCCGGTTTTCCGGTCAATGTCGTGATGGCCCTGACTGCATCGTCGATTTCCTCCACACGAAGAACGGCCGCATCATTGCCACCGCAACCGACAACGCTCCACGCCGCGAAAACGGCCAGGGCAATCCGAGCAGCGAGCCTCATGTCTCCATCACGACGGGAACGATCATGGGACGACGCTTGGTTCGTGCGTTGACGAACTTTCCGGTTGCCCTGCGCACAACTTGTTCGAGCGCATCGACGTTTCGCTCACCGTCGGCGAGCGACGCCTCGACGGCAGTAGCGACGGTGTCGCATGCCTCGTCGAGCAGATCTTCGGCTTCGGGCGCATAGACCCATCCGCGTGTGATGATTTCCGGGCCGGTGATGACGCGCCCCGACGAAATGTCGACGGTGACCACCACGACCACGACGCCCTCTTCTGCAAGAACCCGCCTGTCGCGCAAGACGCCTTGACCCACGTCACCGACGACTCCATCGACGTACAGATAGCCGGCAGGAATGCGGCCAACGACCTCGACACCATCATCCCCGAGTTGGATGACATCACCGTCTTCGCACATCGTGATGTTCGATCGCGGGACACCCATTGTTTCGGCCAGGCGTGCGTTGGCCATCATGTGGCGGTATTCACCGTGGATCGGTATGAACCACTCGGGCTTGGTCACATTGAAGTACGTCTTCAAATCGTCGGCCTGCGCATGACCGGTCGCGTGCACGTCAACAATCCCCGAGTGGACCACCTCGGCACCCGCACGCAACAGGCCATCGATCACGCGACTGACGTGCATTTCGTTGCCGGGAATGGGGTGACTCGACAAAATCACCGTGTCCCGCTCGCCGACCTTGACGAACTTGTTGTCACCACGCGCCAACAAAGCAAGTGCAGACATGGGTTCACCCTGCGACCCGGTGGAGATGATGCAGACGTTTTCCGGTGCGTAATCGTCGATTTGTTCGATGTTGATCAGCGACTTGTCGGGAATCTTCAGGATGCCGAGATCACGTGCCATCCGTACGTTGTTGTTCATCGATCGGCCCATCGTTGCAACGACACGACCGTTTGCCACTGCGGCGTCGGCGATCTGCTGCACGCGATGGATGTGGCTGGCGAAACTTGCGGTGATGACGCGCCGACCCTGGTGCTCGGCAAACAGGCCCCGCAACACGCTGCCGACTTCGCTTTCACTCGGCGCGTGGCCCTTTTCCTCGGCATTCGTGCTGTCGGCGAGCAACAGACGGATGCCGGGGCCGTGCGCGAGGGCCCCGAGCCGGGACAGGTCGGTGCGTCGACCATCGACGGGCGTGAGGTCGATCTTGAAATCGCCGGAGTGCAGAACGATTCCCTGCGACGTGTGCAGCGCGATCGCGTGCGCATGGGGCACCGAGTGAGTCACCGGAATGAACTCGATGTCGAACGGGCCGATGCGACGAATTTCCCCGTCAGCAACGGCAATCAAGTCGGTGCGGCCGAGGAGGCCCGCCTCTTCGATGCGGTTTCGGGCGAGACCCAGGGTGACGGCAGATCCGTAGATCGGCATCGAGAGTTCGCGAAGAAGGAACTGCAGGCCACCGACGTGATCTTCGTGACCGTGGGTGGCAACACATCCGACGATTCGCTCGGCGTTCTCCCGCAACCACGTGAAATCCGGCAGCACCAGATCGATGCCGTGCATGTCGGGGTCGGGGAACATGAGACCGCAGTCGATGAGAACGACCTTGTCGTCCTGCTCGACGGCCATGCAGTTTCGGCCGATCTCACCGAGACCGCCCAGAAAGTAGATGCGAACGGGTGAACTGCTCAACGGGACCTGAAGGCGTCGAGGTTTGCCTTCACCGTCTTTGCACGCTCGGACACCCATTCAGGGGCCGCGCCCATCGGCAGACGCGCATCGCCGACCTTGAAACCGAGCAACTTCATCATTTCCTTCGTGGGCAGCGGATTCGGAGCTTCCTCCCCGGTCTCGAAGGCATAGCTCTCGAGCAGGGCCGCGTTCACGCGGGTGGCCTCGGCGACGTTTCCCGCAAAGAACGACTCGATCATTCGTCGATGTTCGGGGGCGGCCCAATGCGTCGCGACACCGATGACTCCGACCGCACCGACCGACAGCAACGGCAAGGTCAGACCGTCGTCGCCGCTGTACACCTCGAAACCCGTTGGGGCCTGGGCGATCACGTTCGCGGTCTCGGCCGGGTTGCCACCTGCATCCTTCAGACCCACGATGTTCTTCGTGTCGCGTGCCATCGCGAGAAGGTTCGCGGTCGCAATCTTGCGCCCGGTTCGTACGGGGATGTCGTAGACGATGACGGGCAGGGTCGTGGCACCTGCCATGGCAGTGATGTGTGCCGCGATTCCTGCCTGCGACGGCCGGTTGTAGTACGGACCAACGGCAAGAATTCCGGCGATCCCCAGTTTCGATGCTTCCTTCGTCAGGTGAACCGAGTGTGCGGTGTCGTTCGAGCCCGTTCCGGCGATGACGGGAATCGACACTGCCGCAGCGATGGTTTCGAAGAGCTCGAGACGTTCGGCGTCGGTGAGGGTCGATGCCTCACCGGTTGTGCCGGAAATGACGAGACCCTCGTTGCCCTGCGACTCGAGCCATTTGGCCATGCGCACCGACTCGGCGACATCGACCTCGCCCTCGGCATTGAACGCGGTGATCATCGCAGTGACGACACCACCGAAGCGACCGGACATCAGAAAGAACCCTCTGCTGCGCGGTCGATGCCCTGGGTGAGGATGAGATCTTCGTGAAGCTCCATCCAGACGTCGTGGTAGCTGCCGCACATCACTCCGGTGAACATGTTCTGTTCTCCGGCAACCACACGCTTGGCGGTCGACTCGAGACGGGGAACGTACGGCGCCAGCCGACCGAGGACTTCACCCATCGCCGCGACGACGGGAACCGATTCATCCTTCATCGCCACGAGACGATCGATGACCGCCTTGTCGTAGGCCGCGTCAGAATGATCGTTGGGCTGACCGTCACGCAACTGCCAGTCACCGCACAGTTCCTTGAAGGCCGTGTTGATGCCGAGGAAGGTCTCGTACGCATCGTGCAACGCGCCGACGACGCTTGCCGGCGAGTCGGCGGCAAGCGCATCACGGTGTGCTTCCTTGCCTGCGGGCGTGATCTGCCAGAGCGACCGCGCCTCGCGGAACATCGCGTGCTCGCGCCCGAGGAGATCTTTCAGGTGCGTATCGGCCTCGTCGACGCTGATGGCGGCGATGTCGGCAACCATGTCAGCCTTGGCAAAGCCCTTGATTCGAAGTGCATGAAAGGCCCGAAAAGCGGGGTCTGATTGATGCGCCATAGGCGACTCAGCGTAGTGAGTCGGCCCCACGACGGGGGAACCGATTGCGACCTGCGGGTCAGCGTTGGCCCGGGGCCGGCGCGTCCTGACCGAGCTCGAACTTGAGGTATTCCTCGCCGGTGTTCTCCCAATCCTCGAATTGGATGACGCCCATTTCCTCGTAGCGGTGGCGCAACCAGCCGTCATTTCGGTCGAGAAGGCCGAGTTTCTTGCAGTTCGGGACGATTTTTGCAAACAGCATCTGCTGGAACATGACACGCGTCGGGTCTTTCAGCACCAGCGGCACGATCTCCTTGGGTTTCACTCCCATGCGCTCCCACACCTCTTGCTGCAGGAAACGATCGCGCATCCGCACACTCGCCTCGTAGGCGAACTCCTGGCGCTCCATCATCTCGGCATCGGTCATTTCCGAGTACGCCTCTTGCAGCGACAACACGCCGAAGGCAACGTGGCGCGCCTCGTCGCTCATCACATAACGCAGCAATTGCTTCAGCAACGGCTCGCCGGTGAGTTGGTGCATGAAACCGAAGGCAGCGAGAGCCAGACCCTCGACCATCACCTGCATACCCAGATAGGTCATGTCCCAGCGACTGTCGTGGATGATGTCGTCGAGCAACATCCGCAGGTGCGCATTGACCTGGTAGCCGCCACCCAGTTTTTCCTCGAGGTATCGGGCGAACACCTCGACGTGGCGTGCCTCGTCGACGACCTGCGTACTCGCGTACAACTTTGCGTCGTACCACGGGACCGTCTCGGTGATCTTGGCGGTGCACAAGAGCGCGCCCTGCTCGCCGTGAAGGAACTGCGACAGGCTCCAGCGTCGACCCTCGATGCCGAACTCGACCCATTCCTTGTCGCCCCACTTCGCAAGCGGTGTGCCGGCGTACTGCGACGGGTCGATTCCCGCGCCAATCGCGGCCTGATCGGCGGCGATGGTTGCCTCGATGTCAACCGACGTCTCCCACGGAAGATCTGTCGTGCCGTTCCACTGACCCGTCTTCGCCTTTTCGTACAAACGACGAAGATTGGGTCGGGCCAGCGAGTAGTCCCAAGTGAACAACGTGTCGGAATCATCGCGCACGGCGTGGATGACCTCGTCGACGTCGGTGTTCGTGACACTGAGGATTGCCTCGATGTCGTCGAGCTCCTCGCGGCCGATGATGTCGCGGTTGTCCTTTTCGGTGAGTGACATTCGGGTTCCCCTTCCCGTTCAATCGGTTGTTGTACGTGCCTGATGGCTGAGAAAGTCGAAAGCGTCGAGAAATCGCCTGACGCTGTCGTAATCGGTGAAGTCGACCCGGGTGCTCGGCGCGAGGAAGTACGAAATGACGAGACGGGCAATCACCTCGACAACCTGAACCGCGGAATCATGATCGACGTACACCTCGGCGAGCGGTGTGATGAACGTGGTTGCCATGTTCACGACGCGCGGCAGGCCATCGACCGTCAAATGGCCGAGAACCTCCCCGCGCTCGGCAGCCAGCAACGTCGCGAGGTGGTCGTCGTTGGCCAGCTCGCGGCTCGACACCACGATGCAGCGCGCCAACAGATCGTCGAGGTCGGTTGCGCCCTCGGCCTCGGCGCGGATCTTTTCGAAAAAGACCTCGAGTTCGCGCACCCGCATCGCCTCGAACAAGACGTCTCGGCCGCCGGGAAACAGCCGGTAGATGGTCGCCCTGGAAAGGCCGGAACGGGCAGCGATGTCGTCGACTGTGACGTGAGCCAGACCCAGGTCGTCGATGCACGCTCGGGTGGCGTCGAGCACCCGGATCTCGTCCTTCCCCACGCATGAGACGTTATGCACGGCTTTGTCTCATCGTCAAGACATCCGTCACACCTTGCCGATGGCGAAACTACTTGACTAGTTTGGTCAAGTATTGCCAACGACAAATTTTCACGAATGCTTGTCCGTCCGCAACACATGAGTACCTTTCCCCAGCAACCTCCCCAGTAAAGGAAACCTCC